>CAMPGU010000417.1 GCA_946885645.1 uncultured Haloferula sp. | reverse complement strand
CCCGCCATGCTCTTGAGGATCACCCGGGTGTCGTCGCTTTGATTCTCCACCCCGCGCCCACCGCTTCCCCAGTAAGGAGTGGGCTCGTACCAGTATTTCACCGGCAGGTATTTGATGCCGCCGCCGATCTCGCTCGCGGACACGTAATAGCAACGTCCCGGATCCGGCGGCAGATCGCAGGTGAGCTCGTTCCTGGCCAGATCGTAGGGACCCGGACGGTAGGCGCTGAGGCCGTCGTATTCCCCCGATCTTGCGGGGGAAAACACCAGGCATTCGCCCGGCTCGAAGGTGGTGGCCGGGATGCTGAAGTAGTACGAGCCCATGTAGGGGTCGTTGTAACCTTGGGAATTCATGATTCCGCCGGATGCGCTGAAGGCGGTGCTGCGCCCCCCCTCGAACATCAGCCACTGGGTCTCCCTCCGGAAGGCATAGGAGGGCAGGTTGTTGGTATTGACGTTCTCCGTCCACATTTCCTGCCGCCCGTTTCCTTGCATCATCGCAATCATGGCGGCGGTGGAGAGGGTCACGTTATAGGGGTTCCACAACACCACCCGCGGATACATGAGCTGGCGGATCTGATAGACCTTGGTGGCACCGTCGCTGTGCACGTAGGTGCTCATGTGGGTGAAGTTGCTCGCCTCCACGAGGACAGGCTGGAGCGCCGCGGTGCGGTTGCCGGAAAGCTTCACGGCGGCCTCGTTTGCGAGCGCCAGGGTGCGGCTGAGATCGGCGGAAGATTTGTCGATCTCAGGCAGGCGGCTCTCCATCCTGCCGCCGTTGAACGCCGTCGCGGAGCGGGCCCAATCCCTGAGCAGGCCGAAGCGCGGCGCGGCGAGGGCATGGCGGCTGGAAACCGCGCTCTTCTTCAGGTCCGCCCCGACGCCTGCCAGCGCGGCGTCATCAGTCAGGCCCGTGATCCCCGCCTTCTCCGGAATCGTTCCGCTGCTCAGCAGGTAGGCGGTGAGATCCCGCTTCAATCCGCCCGCAGCCACGTCGGCAAGGACTCCGCGGGAATCCACGGTGAAATCGAACGCATGCTCGCGGGCCCACGAGGGTCCGGCCGCCGACAATTGCGCGGTGCCGGGACTGGCGAGCCGGCGGTCCTCGCGTTCCCCCAGCTCCACGCCGCCGTTCATGCGGGAAACATCGGCGGCTTGGGAAGTCATCACGCGATACATCCCGCCGTCCGAGGGAAGCGCGGGATTGGCCGGGGTGTCCGCCCTCGGATCGTGGGTCGCGATGTTCGCCCGCACCCCCAGATCGCCCGTCCACCACGCATAATGGCCGACCGCATTTCCCGATCGATCGGCCACCGGGAGCTTCTCCACCTCCACTTCATTCCCCTTTCCGGCATCTGTTCCGGCAAGTCTGACACGTTCTTCCGGAGAGGCGTCGAAAGGAGACGCATTCCCGCTCACCAGCCACTCCACCACCTCGTCGGCCGGCGAGACGCCGTCCTGCAGCCGCAGGTCGCGCAAGCCGCCCGCCAAGTCATCCCGTGCCATGATCGGGCTCCCATCCGGGCGCGTGGAGCGCCAGACGCCGGTCCAATGCGGCTGCCGCACCTGCTCGCCGAAAATTTCCGCCGTAGCGGTGATCCGCTGGTCGGGACCGGCCGCCCGCTGGAGCTGGCCGATCGCTTCGGCAAGCGCGAGCCGGGCATTCGCACGGGCTGCGGCGGCGTAGTCATCCCGCGTGGCTCTTTGAAGCTCAACGGACGACAGGCCCATCAACCCCAGCGCAAGGACCATCAAAAGCAGCAACAAGAGCATACACACCACAAGCGCAAATCCAGGAGAGGAAGCGCGGGGGGATCTCCTAGCCTGGCCTGAACCAGTCATACCCCCGTAGTTACATCGACAAAACCGATCACGCGAGCCGGAAATTGTGCGTGAAATGCCCGCTTCCCCCCGGGTGCTACTCAGCATCAAGGCTTGGCAGCCGACCGGAGATCTTCCTCTTCCGCCACTCGCACCAACTCCCGGATAAATACTTCGACAACCTTAGACACATCCCTCGCGGCCGGCACTCCCGCGGCGACGCAGACCGGCTCGGGCGCCGGGTACAAGGGCAGGAGCACCACCCGGTCCACCCTGCTTCCCGCCGCCATCAGGGCCACTCCCAGCCCGGCCTCCACGGCGGCCCCGAGGCTGGCCACGCCGTCGAATTCCCCGGCCACTTTGGCCTGCAGGTTATTTTCACGGAACATCCGGGTGACCGACTGCCAGTACTCCGGGTAATCGTTGCGGGAAAAGAGCAGCAGCCGCTGCCCTTCCAGGTCGGCGAGGGCGACCGCTTTTTTCGAGGCAAAAGGATGGGAAGCAGGGACGGCGAGGCACATCCCGTGGCGGCGCACGGGAGTCCATTTCACCGCCTGCGCGTCTCCTTCCCAAGGGACTGTAACGGCGACATCGATCTTCCCCTGCACCAGCCCGTCCCGCATCTCGGTGCTGGAGAGATCCGACAACTGGACACGCGCACCGGGGTGAAGCTGCGAAAAC
>CAMPGU010000416.1 GCA_946885645.1 uncultured Haloferula sp. | reverse complement strand
GATGAATCACCGCGCCGCGGATCCCGCCGTCGCGCACCAGCAGATTCGAGCCGCGGCCGACCACGCGCATTGCCACGCCCCGCTCGCGGCAATAACTCACCACCGCGGCAAAGGCCTCGAAGGTGTGGGGCTCGATCCAGTACTGCGCAGGGCCACCCACCAGCATGGTGGTGTGCTTCCGCATCGGCTCATAGAGGCACCCGTCCATATCGTCCTTCGGCGACAACTGGAGGATCTGCTCGAGAATCTTGAGATCGGCCGCGATCCGTGCAGCCGCTTCGTGGACGTTGCCGGCGCCGAGCGTGATCAGCAGGTCTCCGGGTTCCAGCGCGTTTCCCACCGCGTGATGCGCGGTCGCGAGATCCGGCAGGGATACCACATGCTCGCCTCCCTGGCGTCGGGCGGCTTGGACAATCGTGTCCCCGCTGACACCTGCGATCGGCGGTTCGCTGGCAGGATACACGTCCGTGACGAAAACCTTGTCCGCCGTCTGGAGCACCCTTCCGAAATCCTCGGCGAGTGCCTGCGTGCGTGTATAACGGTGCGGCTGGAAAAGCACCACCACCCTCCCCGGCTTCAGGGATCGCGCCGTTTGCAAGGTTGCCGCCAGTTCGGTGGGATGATGCCCGTAGTCATCGACAATGCGGGTCCTGGAAGAGAGATACTTGGTTTCAAAGCGCCGCTTCGCGCCCGCGAAAGAATTCAAGGCCCGCGAGACGAGCCGGAAATCCGCTCCCAACCGGTCGGCCGTGGCGATGCAGGCGAGCGCGTTCAGCACGTTGTGCCGGCCGGGAATGCCGAGTTCCACGTCACCCAGGATTTCGCCGTTGCGGACCACGGTGAAGGCGGTCGCTCCGCGCAACTCGCGGATCTCCGCGGCGGTGTAGTCCGCACCGGACCAGCCGTAGCTGACGGCCTGCGAAGACTGCGAGCCGACTTCCGTCGCCACGCTGCATTCCTTGCAATACACCACCGGCCCGGAAGTTTGCCGCACCAAGGCCGCAAATACCTCCTTGATCTCGTCCAGATCCTTGTAGTGGTCCAGATGCTCGGCCTCGATGTTGAGGATGATAGAGCAGCCGGGCCGGTAAAGCGCCAGCGTTCCATCGCTTTCGTCCCCCTCCGCCACCATCCACTCCCCTTCCTCCGACCAGCGGGCATTCGCACCTAGCACCGGGATTTCCGCGCCCACGTAGTGGCTGGGCTGCATGCCCGCCTCCCGCAGCGCGTGTGCCACCATCGAGGAGGTGGTGGTCTTTCCGTGGGTGCCGGATACGACGATTCCCTTCCGGGTATGGAGGATCGCCGAAAGACATTCCGCGCGTCTCAGGATCGGGATGCCAGCCGCCTTGGCCGCCGCGTAGGCGGGGTTTTCCGGCCGGATGGCCGAGGAATAGACGACGAGATCCGCACCGTTCACCGCATCCGCCGTGTGCGGGGAGGAAAAGATCAGGCCGATGCGCTGCATCCGCTCCGTTTCGTCCGAAGTCACCCGGTCGGAACCGCTCACGCGATGGCCCATGCCCAGCAACAAAAGCGCCAAGCCGCTCATGCCCGAGCCGGCCACCCCGATCAGGTGGATGCACAGCGGGTGGTCGCGGTCGGTCAGCTTCTGGCTCAGATCGTTCATTTCCGGGAAAGGGTCGCTTCGATGGCGTCGCACACGCGGGCGGCGGCATCCGGCACGGCGAGCGAACGGGCCGCTTGTGCCATGCGCCCGCGGGTTTGCAAGTCGCTCATCAGGGTCGTTACCCGGGCGGCGAGTTTCGCTGCGTCCAGCGCCGATTCCTGCTCCAAAAATGCGGCACCCGCATTTGAAAAAACTTCCGCGTTCCGGGTCTGATGATCGTCCGCCGCATAGGGAAAAGGCACCAGGATCGAGGGCAGGCCGAGAAAGGACAGCTCCGTCATGCTGGAGGCCCCGGAGCGGGACAGCACCGCATCCGCCACGGCATAGGCGGAGGGCATGTCGTCGCAAAACCCGATGACCCGGTAGCCTTCGCGCCCCGCGGCCTCTTCCTCCACCCGCTGCTGGTCCAGCGGCCCGGCGATATGCAACACCTGCGTACCCGGGGGAAATTGCCCGGATGCCTGCGCCACCAGCGAATTGAGGCGGCGCGCGCCTTGGCTGCCACCGGTCACCATCAGGGTCGGCTTGGCGGGATCCAGACCGAACCTCGCCGCTGCTTCCGCACGGCTCGGCAAGTTCCGCATCTCCGCGCGCACGGGAGTTCCCGTCTGCACCACCTCCCGCGGGCCGAAGTATCCCCGCGCGGCTTCCCAGCCGATGAAAACTTTCCGGCAGAACCTGGCGGTCAATCGGTTGGCCTTTCCGGGCAAGGCGTTCGAGTCGTGCACGAAAGCCGGCAGTCCAGCCCTTTTCGCGGCCCATGCGGGCGGCAAGGACGTGAAGCCGCCCATGCCGAGAACGGCGTCCGCCTTGAAATCCCCGAGCAGGCCGCGGCAGCGCCCCATGGTCCGCCAGAGCCGCCACAGGAAGGGC
>CAMPGU010000415.1 GCA_946885645.1 uncultured Haloferula sp. | reverse complement strand
CAGGAGCTGCTGCTCTTCCGCACGTTCTTCATCCGGCACGCCGATGAAAGTCTTCACCTTGAGGCGGCGGATTTCGATTTCGCAGGATTCGGTCATCGGATGCGGGATCATCGTGAAGGCGGCGACCGATCCGTCAAGGGAGCTGCGGGACCTCCACCCGCAGCGGGCTGGAGGCCCGCGCTCCCGGGGATGCCGCTTGACCCATTGTCGCCCGTCCCGCATTCCATCGCCGTGCCCTTCTGGAAATCGCCGGCCTTCATCATTATCGGAGCGCAATTGCTCTTCTCGATCTCCGACTACCTGGGGGCACGGGCCATGAAATCGCAGGGCTTCACGCCCGCCGCCTTTTTCACCTGGTGGTTCCTGATCTACACGGTGATCCGGCAGATCGCGGTCTTCGGTCAGCTCTACATCTACGCGAATGTCGAACTCGGCCGCAGCGTCGCGCTTTTCGGTGCGGGCTCGATCATCATCGGCAACCTGATGGGCTACCTTCTGCTGAGCGAAAAACTCACGGTGCCGGTGTACGTGGGAGTATCCCTCGCGATCTGCGCCTTCTTGGCGCTCGCACTTTTGCCCGCGGGTGCCAAAGCTTAGGGCGCGTGACCACCCTCATCCTCATCGGCGGCCACAGCAGCCGCATGGGCCGCGACAAGGCCCTCATCGAGCGCCCGGACGGGCGGCGGCAGATCGATTGGCTGGTGGAACTCGCCCGACCCGCTGGTGGAGAGGTGGTTCTTTCCATGCGCGAGCACTCTCCCCCGCCGCTCGCGCTGCCGGTGATCGTGGATTCTCACCGCGAGGCCGGTCCTTTGGCGGCTCTCGCGTCATTTTATGCCCGTCGTCCCGGCGAGGCCGCCTTGGTATTGAGCTGCGATCTCTTCTTGCTCGATGCGGAGACGGTCCGGCACCTGCTCGCGGGTCGCGATCCGGCACGCCTTGCCACTTGCTTCTCCAATCGCCTGGACGGGCTGCCGGAGCCGCTCTGCGCGATTTACGAGGCCGCGGCGCTCGCACGAGCGGGAGCATGGCTGGAAGAGGGCGGAGGGGGCGCGCGAGCGTTTCTCCGGGCTTTGGATCCGCTCACGCTGGACCTCCCTCACCCTGCCTCGCTCGACAGCGTCAATACCCCCGCGGAGCTCGCGGAGAGCTTTTCAAAGCTCCGGCGCGGCGTGGCGGAGAAAACGGTGGCGGCGAGCTATCCCGGCTCCCCCGGAGTCACCCCCATCGTCACCCTTGCGAATACCGTGGCAGGGCTCTTTGAAGAGCTCCGCTTTCGTCACCGTTTGCCGTCTTTGCAAAAGGGGCTGGAGCCCCTGAAAAATGGCTATCCGTGCGAATGGGAGACGGAGCTTGCGGAAGGTGACCGAATCGAATTCTCCCTTGCCCGCTAAGAGACGGGACGCGGGGTTCGGGATCCCCCTGTGCATTCCCCGGGTTGACAGGGGGCGGGATCCCGCCATTGCTTCCGCCGCCGTGAGTCCCGAATTCGTCAAGGAAGCCCTCCGTAATGTCCGCTATCCCGGTTTTTCCCGGGACATCGTTTCCTTTGGCCTGGTGAAGGACGTCCGGCACGAAGACGGGGTGCTGCGTGTCCATATCGAAATCGCCACCAAGGACCCGAAAGTGCCGGAGCAGATTTTCAAGGATTGCCACGCGATTCTCGATCCCCTCCCGGACGTGGGGACCGTGAAGGTGGAGATCGAGGTCAAGGAACCGCAGGGCTCCCAAGGCGGCAGCCAGGAGGCGATCCAAGGCAAATCCTCGATTCCCGGGATCAAGCGGGTCATCGCCGTGGCCTCGGGGAAAGGCGGCGTCGGAAAATCCACCGTCGCCGCGAATCTCGCTGTCGCGCTCGCCAAATCGGGCGCAAAGGTCGGCCTCTGCGATTGCGATCTCTACGGACCCTCGGTCGCCCAGATGTTCGGCAGCCGCGAAAAACCCATGGCCAACGAGCGCGACGAGATCATACCGGTCGAGGCTCATGGCTTGAAACTGATGTCGATGGGTTTCCTTCTGGAGGACCGCTCGCCCGTGATTGTCCGCGGGCCGATGGCCACCCGCTACACCCAGCAATTCCTCCGTCAGGTGGCGTGGGGCGAACTGGACTACCTCGTTCTCGATCTGCCGCCTGGCACGGGTGATATCCAGCTCACGATCGTCCAGACCGTGGCGGTGGATGGCGCGGTGATCGTCACCACGCCCCAGGAAATGGCGCTCATCGACGCACGCAAAGCGGTTTCGATGTTCGCCAAGGTGAACGTCCCCATCCTCGGTCTCGTGGAGAATATGGCTTGGTTCGAGTGCGACCACGGCCAACGCTACTATCTTTTCGGCGAGGGAGGCGGGGTTCGGGAGGCGGCGGCCTTGAATGTCCCGCTGCTCGCGCAAATCCCCATCGACCCGCAGACCCGCGAACGTGGGGATGCCGGAACTCCCGTAGCCCTCATTCCCGCGGCGGAGCACCCCGTTTCCGCCGCCTTTTCGCAAATCGCCGCCTCCTTGCGCG
>CAMPGU010000414.1 GCA_946885645.1 uncultured Haloferula sp. | reverse complement strand
GACCGATGACCTCGCCTCTCCCGTGCTGTGGCATCTGGTCAAGGTCGTCTCGATGAATGGTGGCTGGCTCACCTTCGGCGTCGGCCTCGCGCTTCACGCAGGTCTTTTCGAGACCGAGAAGTCCCCTGCCCCCGTGGAAGCCCCTTCCTCCTCCCCCGCTCATGGACCTGTTATTTAAGTTTTTCATCACAAACGGCTTCCTCTTGGATGCCGTCGGCGTCATCGGGCTCGGGCTCCTCGGCCTGGCCGCCGTCCGCCTCTCCCAGCGCTACCGCTCCTGGGGCGGCTCGCTGCTTACCATCGGTGCCATGCTCTTGCTGCTGGGCCGTCTCGCCGTGCTGGTGATCCCGCATGTCATGACGCCCGGGCTAGTGGCTGCCTTCGGGCACACCGCTGCGGAGATCATCACTCTCGCGCCTTTCGCCCTCCTGACCGCCGGTCTGGCGGGCGTTGTCTGGGGACTCTGGGGTCATGAACAGTGGCTCCGGGCCGAACATTAAAAAAACCGCCGACGGCTTTTCCCCCGGATAGGGCGGCGTTCGTCACTCGTGGCGGGCGCCGCCCGATTTTTTTACCCTTCGCACGCTGCCCGCAGCGATGCACCTTCCTCCCGGAATGTTCGAAGTCCGCGAGAAACCCCAGATGGTCGAGCGCGCGCTGCTGGTGCGCCTCTATTTCGACCCCCGCGAAGAAGAGGAATCCGAGGCCTTGCTCGAAGAGCTCGGCGAGCTGGTGTCCACCTTGGGCATCGGCATCGTGGAAAAGGTGCTCGCCCGTAGCCGGGAGATGCACAAGAAGTTCCTCTGTGGCACCGGCAAAGCCGCGGAGATCGTGGAGCTTGCGAAAGCCCATGAGTGCGATTGCATCGTGATCGACAACCAGCTCGCCCCTTCCCAGCAACGCGAATGGGAAAGAGCCGCGGACATCAGCGTGATCGATCGCGAGGAGGTCATCCTCGATATCTTCGCCCGACGTGCCCAGACGAAGGAGGCGCGGCTGCAGGTGGAGCTCGCCCGCATGCAGTATGCCCTGCCGCGGATGGCGCGGATGTGGGGACACCTCGACCGCGAGGGCGGCTCCGGAGGCGGGCAAGGCGGCGGCGCGGCCCGCGGCATGGGCGAGAAGCAAATCGAGGTGGACCGCCGCATGGCCCACGTCCGGATCGACCGTGCCCGGCGCGAACTCGAGGACGTGCGCAAACAGCGCGCCACCCAGCGCAAGGAGCGCGAGAAAATGGAGACGCCCCACGCGGCCATCGTCGGCTACACCAACGCGGGCAAATCCACCCTGCTCAACAAGCTCAGCGGCGCGGACGTGATGGCGAAGGACATGCTCTTCGCCACGCTGGACACCACCACCCGCAAGATCGAACTGCCGGACGGGCAGCCGCTGCTGATCACGGACACCGTGGGCTTCGTGCGCAATCTCCCCCACCGGCTGGTGGAGGCCTTCAAGGCGACGCTGGAGGAGGCGGTCCTCGCGGATTTCCTGATCCACGTCCTGGATGCCACTTCGCCCGAGATCGGGCGTTTCCACGAGACCACCCTGAAGGTACTGGGGGAGCTCGGGGCGGTGGACAAGCGGACGATCACGGTGCTGAACAAGATCGACAGGGTGACCGACCCGGATCGTCTCGCGGAACTGCGGCACCTCTTTCCCGACGCGCTCGCGATTTCCGCCGCCAATGGGCAGGGCCTCGAAGAGCTCCTGCAAAAATGCTCCGAGGTCCTCGCCGACCGGGTGCGCCGCCGCCGCTACCGCATCCCCCAGAGCCGCGCTGACATCATGGGAACCCTGCACCGCGATGCGAAAGTTCTCTCCACGGAATACGAGGGAAACGATATCCTCGTGACCGCGGTCGTGCCGGCTGCCATCGCCGGCCGATTGGAGGAATTCGCCGTCTAAGCGGGCAGATCCATGTGGAATGCGCGCCAACGATCCGGGACTCGCCGCCCCCCCGCAACGGCTAAAAGCTATCGCCGGCGGAGCCCCCTCCAGATCGTCCGGCTTGTCCTGTTTCCCCCGGTACTGGCGATTCCTTTGATTGCCGTCTATTGCCTGGCTCGCGATACCGACTGGAGGATTGTCACCGGCTATTTGGCGATCATCTCCGGCACGACCTATTTTCTCTACGGCAGGGACAAGAAAGCGGCCCAGGAAGGAACTTGGAGAACGCCCGAGTCGGCCCTTCATCTCGCCGAGTTTGCGGGAGGATGGCCCGCGGCATTCGTCGCGCAGCGCAAATTCCGGCACAAGACTGCCAAGACCAGCTATCAAATTCTCTTCTGGTTGATCGCGGTGGTCCACCAGTATCTGGCGGTGGATTATATGATTGGGTGGCAGATTGCCAAAGCGATCCCGGCTTGGACTGAGACGCTTTCCTTCCCACGCTGAAGCGCCGCCTGCCTCCAGGCGACGGATATTCTTGAATGTTAGACGGGAGGGCTGCAAATAGCGTGCCCGTGACACCTCCCGCGCATTTCAAGACCATGACCCAGCCGGCCCTCTGGGGCCTGGCAGCATCCCTCGGAG
>CAMPGU010000413.1 GCA_946885645.1 uncultured Haloferula sp. | reverse complement strand
CAAAATAGTACAGATTCAAATCACTCCGAAATCATTTTTCAGACAGCCTCTAAGCCCCGCCTTCTCATGGACTTCTCCAAAAGTATCGAGAGAACCTTGTTCGAGGCAGCCTCGGGCATTGCCGATCAAGTGGAGCGGAACGCCTTTTTGGACCGCACATGCCGCGGCGATCCGTCTCTCAGGGCCCGGCTGGAGGGTCTTTTGAACCTCCAGGAAAGAGCTGAGGACTTCTTCGATGTCCCGCCGGTGAAGATACCGGTGGCGGTTACCAGAATAGCCATCCTCGAAGGTGAGGAAGGTACTGCGTTCCCGCAACCGCTGCCCCTCTCGGATCCCGGCGTATGCATCGGGCGCTACAAGCTTGTCGAACGGCTTGGCGCGGGTGGCCATGGGGTTGTCTATCGGGCGGATCAGCTTGAGCCGGTGCTTAGGCAGGTTGCCCTGAAGGTGATCCGGTTGGGGATGGACACGGAAAGCGTGATCGCGCGGTTCGAGCTGGAGCGGCAGGCGCTTGCTTTGATGGACCATCCGAACATCGCGCGTGTCCTCGATGCAGGGACCGCTTCCACCGGGCGGCCGTTTTTCGTGATGGAATTGGTCGATGGACAGAAGATTACGGATTTCTGCCAGTCCGCCGGCTTGGGGGTGAGAGCGCGCCTCCAGCTCTTCGTGAAAGTATGCGAGGCCATCCAGCACGCCCACCAGAAAGGTGTCCTCCATCGCGATATAAAGCCTTCCAACGTGTTGGTTCGCGAGCACGGCGGCGTGGTCGAGCCCAAGGTCATCGATTTCGGGATCGCAAAAGCGACTGCAGGCGGCGGCGAGCTCAGCACGACGGCTAGCAGCCATGATCGAACGTTGGGCACGCCTGCCTATATGAGCCCGGAGCAGGCCGCGGGGGGCGGCGACATCGACACGCGCACCGACATCTACAGCCTCGGCGCGCTGCTTTACGAGCTGATCTCTGGCAAGCCCCCGTTCGACCCGAAGAGACTCGAGGAATCCGGGTTCGAGGAATCCGGCCGCATCGTCCGTGAGGAGGAGCCGCCGCTACCCTCCACGATCCGTGGTGACGGCAAGCTCCGCGACCTCGACTGGATCGTCATGAAGGCGATGGCCAAGGACCGCCAGCGCCGCTACGACACCGCCAACGGCCTCGCCATGGAAGTGCAGCGCTTTCTCAATGACGAGCCGGTCATGGCCCGCCCGCCGAGCCGGCGCTACCAGCTCGCGAAGCTGATCCGGCGCAACAGGGTGCTCTTCGCCGGGGCCGGTATCGCGGTTCTAGGCCTTGTCGCGGGATTGGCGGTGTCAACCCGGATGTTTTTCCTGGAGAAAGGTTTGCGCGAGGAGCAGAGCCGGCTGCGTGCGGTTGCCGAATCGGCGCTGGCAAATGAGGCGGAACTCAGCTCGGCCGCCAAGTTGAGGGGACGTGTGTCGGAAGCGGCCGTCCTCATCAGCTACGGGAAACTCGAGCAGGCCGACCGGCTGCTGGCACAGGTACCGGTGGAGGATGCACCTTCCTCGCTGGAAGCCGCCGATTCCTTCCGCAGAGCAGCGGAGTGGCATTTTACCAACGGCCGTCAGGAGGAAGCAGCCAAACGCTATTCCGCATTCGCGCGGGCAATCTCGACGGTGGATAGTTCCGATAATGATGCGGTCTCACGCAACCTGCTGCCGGCCGCTGCCATCCTGTGTTTCACCGGAGACGCGGAAGGTTACGATCGCCTCCGCGAGTTCACCCTCGAACGTTTCTCAAAGACGACCCATCCGATAGTCGGCGAGCAGACGCTGAAGATCTGCCTGCTGCGCCCCGCGGACAGGGAGACGCTCGGGCGGCTCAGGCCCCTGATCGAGATCGTGTCGGCGGCGGTGGACGACAAAGGCGGCGTCGTCGGCAGCAGTCCGCACATGGCGGCCTGGGGATGCTTTTCCCTGGCTCTTGCCGAGTACCGGGACGGGAACGACGAACGGGCCGGCGCTTGGGCCAGGCGCTGCATCGCATCGCCGAAACCCAATGCTTCGCAAATCGCATCAGCCCGGCTGGTGCTGGCCATGGTGGAACAGCGCGAGGGTCGCCTTGCCGAGGCCCGGGCGCTGCTCGCGTTGGCAACCGGCCCGGTCGAAGCGAAGATCGGCTCGAAACTTACCACCGAAGAGTCCAGCGACGGTTTCTGGTACGACTGGATGAACGCAGGAAACTTCTACCGCGAAGCTGTCGCCGTGATCGGCAAATAGGAGGCGTTTCGGGGCGGTGATCACCCGGCGTCCGCGCAGGGGACGGCTTTCCGTAGAGGGGAAGGTCCGGTTGCTGGCAACTGATTACAGGGAGGTGGCTCGGGACGGAATCGAACCGCCGACACGCGGATTTTCAATCCGCTGCTCTACCGACTGAGCTACCGAGCCTTTAATTTGGTGCCCCCTGAAGGTGGGGCGGGATTTAGGAGGCAGTCCCGGGTTTTGACAACCGAAAAGTTGGCGGAAATACGGAATCGCAGGAAGAAGCGGAAATCGCCTTTTCAGCAACGCTCTCGCGCTCCGGATCAAACTCAAGGGACCGGTGCCGTGG
>CAMPGU010000412.1 GCA_946885645.1 uncultured Haloferula sp. | reverse complement strand
CGTGCCGTCTTCTCACTGCCGCGGACGATTGAACCGCTCGACGATCTGCGGTGGCAGGCTGCCCGCATTCTGGTTCATCCACTGGCGCGCCGCGTTTTCGTCCCGGCGCATCCAGCCGCCGAGGTAGCGCCAATAGGCCTGCTGCTGCGCGCGCTGGTTGCTCAAGTTCGACACGAATTCGAGCGAGGTTTCCGGAGAATTGCGGAAGCTCGCATCGATGAAGCGCTGACGGGCACCATCGAAGTCGGGATTGTTCCCGAGGCTGGCCAGCCATCGCGCGGCGGCTGCGGGGTCTTCCCGCGCATAGCGTGCCACCACGCCCTCGGCAGCCTCGGTTTTCGTGTCCTCCGGGAGGCCCTCCACCCATTGGCGGGCGGAGGCGAGATCCGTGCGGGCCCAGCGGTCGGCAACGGTTTCCGAGATGTCCCGGCGGAGGTCCACATCAGTCATGGCGGTATTCCAGCGCGCCGCCTGTTCGGGATCGAGATTCGCGAGATCGTCGGCCATCGAGCGCGTCGCGCGGTTGCGGACGGCCTCGTCGCCCACGCCGGAGATCCACGCCGTGGCGTAGTCAAAGCCGAACTGCATCACATAAGGCTGCATCGCGTTGAGAGCTTGATCGCGGGTGCGGCCTTCCAACTGCGCCAGGAAGTCCCGCGCTAGTTCCGGATCGGTCGCGGCGATGCCGCGGGTGGCGCCTAGGAGCCAGTTATTGACGTCCCCTTCGTCTTGGGCGGACGAAGCCCAGGCAAAGGCGGCCTGAGGATCGTTTGCGGCCCAGGTGGCCACCGCCGTCTCGCGCTCCCAGTCTTGCGCCCCCTTCTCCTGAAGGAAACCCAAGGCGGTGATCGGATCGCGCTCGGCCCAGGCTTGAAGGATCAGCGAGCGTTCGGAGCCGCGGAGATTCGCGCCGGGGCTATTGCGAAATTCGTCGTAAACCGATGCGAACTGGTCGGCGGGCAGCCGATCCAGGAAAGCGAGCAGCCGCTGCGTGCGGTCCAGCCTGCTGGTGGACTCCATGATCGACTTGAGATCCCGATCCACGGGCTTGGCGGCACCTTCCCTGCCCCCGGCCTCGCGTTTGCGCTGAAGGCGCTCCGCCAAGCTCAGGCCCCGCTCGCCCGAGCGTGCGGCGCTTCCTCCATCGGTATCACCCGACGCGGTGGTGCCCGCGGCAGGGGCGCTGATGCGTCCGATCATCACTCCTGCGCCCAGCGCCAATGCGGCACCGCCTGCACTCCAGATCCATCGGCTTTTCATCGGAATCATCGGAGGATATTAAACGTGCGGAATTCCCGGTTTTTTCGGAATTCGGCATTCAATCCGAGCTTCGCCCCGTACGGGCGGCTTGAAAAGCGGTGATTTTCGCGGACAGGGAGGCCCGCACGCCGGCGAATTCGGGATCCTCCGCGAGGTTCTTTGTCTCGTGGGGGTCGGCCTCGGGATCGAGCAGCAGGGCACCCCCGCCCGCATATTCCGCGTAACGCCACTTCTCCGTCCGGATCGAGGTGCCCGTGGCTCCCTTCCCGTCCTCGCTCCAAATCGTGAAGGCGGGGTGCTCCCAAGCCGCCGCCGGGTTCTCGAGCAGCGGGCCGAGATCCCGGCCTTGGAGCCCCGGAGGCAGGGGCAAACCACACAGCTTCGCCAGAGTCGGAAAAAGGTCGATGGATTCGACGACGCGCCTGCACCTGCCGTTCGGCGGGCCGCCGGGGACGCGGATGATGAGGGGTACGCGCGTGCCCGCCTCGAACAGCGACCCCGCCTTGGACCATTTGCCCTTTTCTCCCAATTGATAGCCGTGATCGCTCCAGAAAACGACGATGGTGTCGTCGGCGAGCCCGAGCCGCTCGAGTTCGTCGAGCACCCGTCCCGCATTCCAATCCATCCACGAGATCCCTGCATGGTAGGCGCGGATCATCTCCCGGGCCTCTCCCTCGCTGGCATCGCGCCCCGCGAAAAGATCGGCATTTCTCGGCCGGATGGAGGCCCTCGGAAAGCCTTCGGGAACGGTCGGGCGCGGCGCGAAATCCGGCGGCAGGGGGATATCGCCCGCGGGATGGACATCGTAGAAGCTCCGCGGCGCGGTGGGCGGGCTGTGGGGCTGGACGAAGCCGCAGGCGAGGAAGAAGGGTGTGTCGGAGTTCGCCCGCAGGAAGCCGATCGCGCGGTCGGCCACGGCATTCTCCGGATGGCCGTCGCCATTGCCCTCGAGGATGATCCGGCGGTCGCTCTTTCCGTTCTTGGTCAGCTTGTCATCGCCGGGCAGCGGCCAAGTCGTTTGCGCGGGACGCTTTTCGAGCTTCACGCCTTCCATTGCATTCGCACTCCAGGAGGCGGGATCGTCGATGCCGCCATGGAAGACCTTGCCGGTCTTCGCGGTGAGGTAGCCATGATGCTTGAACCACTGCGGGAGGGTGAACCATTCGGGATGGTCCTTGCGGAAGTCGTCGCGGTTCCCGAGCACGCCCGTTGCCTGAGGGTAGCGCCCGGTGAGCATGGAGACGCGCGAGGGATTGCACAGGGGGAACTGGCAATAAGCCTTGTCGAAGAGGAGCCCGCTCGCGGCCAGCTTGTCGAGGTTCGGCGTGCGGGCGAGGGCATTCCCC
>CAMPGU010000411.1 GCA_946885645.1 uncultured Haloferula sp. | reverse complement strand
GCCTACCCGCTGCGCAAGTTCATGCGCTCGAACGCCGGCACCTGCATCAACCAGAAGCCGATCGTCAAGAAGGGCCAGAAGATCAAGAAGGGCGACGTCCTCGCGGACGGTCCGAACACCCAGCTCGGCGAGCTGGCGCTCGGCCGGAACGTGCTGGTCGCGTTCATGCCCTGGAACGGCTACAACTTCGAGGATGCCATCGTCATCTCCGAGCGTGTGAAGAAGGAGGACATTTACACCTCCATCCACATCGCCGAATTCGACGTGGCGGCCCGCGATACCAAGCTGGGTCCGGAAGAAATCACCCGGGATATCCCGAACGTCGGTGAAGAAGCGCTCAAGAACCTCGACCACGACGGCATCATCCGCATCGGTGCCGAGGTGAAGCCGGGCGATATCCTCGTCGGCAAGATCACGCCGAAGTCCGAGACCGAACTCGCTCCTGAAGAACGCCTGCTGCGCGCCATCTTCGGCGAGAAGGCCGCGGACGTGAAGGACACCTCGCTGCGCGTGCCATCCGGCTGCATCGGCATCGTCCAGGACATCCGCGTTTCCTCGCACGGCAATGCCCGCAAGCGCGCGGAGAAGGTGGATCCGGTGGAGCTCAAGAAGCAGCTCAAGAAGATCAACGACGAGCACAAGAAGAAGGCGGACAAGCTGACCGACGACCTGACGGAAAAGCTTTCCGACATCCTGCTCGGCGAGAAGATCCCGCTCGATGTGGTGAACGCCCAGACGGGCGAGATCATCATCCCGGCGAACCGCAAGATCACCAAGACCCTGCTGCGCAAGCTCGCCTCGGTGCATGATCACATCGAAATCGATCCTTCCCCGATCCGGAACAAGATCCTCGAGATCATCGGTTCCTTCGAGCAACGCTTCCAGGAGCTCGACACCGAGCGCGAGCGCAAGCTCGACCAACTGGAAGCCGGTGACGACGTCGATCCAGGCGTCATCAAGGAAGTGAAGGTTTTCATCGCCGCCAAGCGCAAGCTGTCGGTGGGTGACAAGATGGCCGGTCGTCACGGTAACAAGGGCGTTGTCGCCACCATCGTGCCGGAAGAGGACATGCCTTACCTTGCGGACGGAACTCCGGTGGACATCGTGCTCAACCCGCTCGGCGTGCCTTCCCGTATGAACGTCGGCCAGGTGCTCGAGACCCACCTCGGCGTTGCTGCCAAGGCGCTCGGCTTCAAGGTCGCGACCCCCATCTTCGACGGTATTCCGGAAGCGAAGATCTGGGAGTTCATGACCAAGGCCAAGGAAGTGGACGGTTACACCTGGATCGGCGATGGCAAGGACGGCACCACCGGCGGCAAATCGACGCTGTTCGACGGCCGTACCGGCGAGCCCTTCCACCAGCCGGTCGTGGTCGGCGTGATCTACATGCTGAAGCTCGGCCACTTGGTCGCGGACAAGATCCACGCCCGGGCCGTCGGTCCCTACAGCCTCGTTACCCAGCAGCCGCTCGGGGGCAAGGCCCAGTACGGCGGCCAGCGCTTCGGGGAAATGGAAGTCTGGGCCCTCGAGGCCTACGGCGCCGCCTATACCCTTCAGGAATTGCTTACCGTCAAATCCGACGACGTGCAGGGCCGCACGCGGATTTATGAAGCGATCGTCAAGGGGGACAATAACCTGGAAGCCGGCACGCCGGAATCCTTCAACGTCCTCATCAAGGAGATGCAATCCCTCGGTCTCGACGTCCGCCCCGGACGCCGCGGCTCGACGCCGGGCGGCGCGCCGTCCATCGGCGGAGTGGACGACTTCTCGCTCGACGATCTCACCCTTTGATAGCCCGAACCACGAACCGATACCCTAACGAGCATTCGATATCATGAACGTTGACACCAACCTTCGCGAACTTTTCGGCGTGGACGAGCGGCCGGAAGCCTTTGACCAGGTTTCCATCACCGTGGCATCCCCGGACGTGATCCGGTCTTGGTCCAAGGGGGAAGTGAAAAACCCCGAGACCATCAACTACCGTACCTTCAAGCCCGAGAAAGGCGGCCTCTTCTGCGAGCGGATCTTCGGACCCACCCGCGACTGGGAGTGCGCCTGCGGCAAATACAAGCGCATCAAGCACAAGGGCGTGGTCTGCGACCGCTGCGGCGTGGAAGTCACGCTGAGCCGCGTGCGCCGCGAGCGCATGGGCCACATCGAGCTGGCCGTGCCGGTTTCGCACATCTGGTTCTACAAGTGCATGCCGTCCCGCATCGGCCTGGTGCTGGATATCAGCGCCCGGCACCTGGAGCGCGTCATCTACTACGAGGATTACGTCGTCACCGAGCCGGGGAACACCCCGCTCGAGCGCGGCCAGCTCCTCACGGAAAATGAGCTCCGCGATGCCGAGGAAGCTTATGGCGAGACCTCCTTCCGCGCCGCGATGGGTGCGGAGGCGATCCAGGACCTCCTCGCGCAGGTGGACTTGGCGGACCTTGCCATCAAGCTCGAACAAGAACTGGAGACCACCCGCTCCAAGCAGAACAAGAAGAAGCTCTCCAAGCGCCTCAAGATCACCCAGGGATTCGCGGGCTCCAAGTCGCGCCCCGAGTGGATGATCCAGACGGTGCTGCCGGTGATCCCGCCGGACCTGCGCCCGCTGGTCC
>CAMPGU010000410.1 GCA_946885645.1 uncultured Haloferula sp. | reverse complement strand
GCGCCGGCGTCCCGCCGATGAAATCCTCAGTCACGGCACCGTTGCGGCACCGGTCACCCCCCTCCACGACGACGCGTCCGCTCTCCATGACCGGACAGGCGCCTCACCGGCGGGACGCCGGCGCTCCTTGAAGAAAGCCCCCTTCACAGGCGGGACGCCGGCGCTCCTTGAGGAAAGGCCCCTCGCCAAAGTGGCACCTGCCTTTCCCGTTACCTCCTTACCTCTTCCCGCCCGGCGGAGTGCGGTCGTCGCCGAAGTATTTATCGCTCCGGTAGCGCAGCCACACCCGCAGCGTTTGCGGCACCTTCTCCCGCTCCTCCGGGGTCAGCGTCTCATAGAGCGCGATCGCCTTTTCCCGTTCTCCCCGGCACGCGGCATTCCGGTGCGCGTCCCAAAGGCTCCGTGCTAGACGGATCCGGCGGTTCACTTCCTTGACGAGCGCGGCACCGGCCAGAGGCTTCGCGTTGGCTTTCTTCTTCGGTGGCATGGGTGGACGGGGCTCAGCCCCCCTCGTGCTCATCCCGGGCCCTCGTCTCGAAGCGCATCAGCTCCGCGATGAAGGTCAGCGGCACGTGGCCGGTCTCGCCGTTACGGTTCTTCGCCAGCAGCAGTTCCGCCTTTCCGGCCTCCTGCTCCTTTTCCTCCTCGGTCTCGGCGTAGTAGGCCGTGCGGTAGAGCAGGCCGATCATGTCGGCGTCCTGCTCGATGGTGCCGGATTCGCGCAAGTCAGACATCCGAGGCACCCCGAGCGATTTCCCCGTGCGCCCTTCCGGGCCGCGGTTGAGCTGCGCCAGCACCAGGATCGGCACGCTGAGCTCCTTCGCCAGCGCCTTGATGCCGGCGGAAATTTCACCGATCTCGCGCTCGCGGGAGTTCTGCGCCTGCTTCGATCCCGATTTCAGGAGCTGGAGGTAGTCGATCGCGATGAAGCCGATATTGTCCTCCCGCTTCCGCCGCCGGGCTTTCGCGCGCAGCGTGTCGATCAGGATCCCCGGCGTATCGTCCACGTAGAGTTTGGAGGAGGCGATCTCCTCCGCCGCGCGCTTGATCCGCAGCAGGTCTTCCTTGCGCGGCTTGAAGCCCCGACCCATCTGCGACATCGCGAAGCGGGCGCGCGAGAACACCAGGCGCTGCACGATCTGGAACGCCGTCATTTCGCAGGAAAACACCATCGAGGGAGTCCCCTGATCGATGCAGATGTGCTCTGCGATGTTCATCATCAGCGAGGTCTTGCCCATCGAGGGACGCGCCGCGACGACGAACATTTCCCCCGGCTTGAGGCCCTTGCACATCCGGTCGAGATCGGGATAACCGGTCGGCGCTCCCTGCACCTCCACGTCGCCGGAGAGGAGCGCCTCGAAGTGGCTGATGACCTCGCCGACGGAATGCTTGATGTGGAAGCCGCGCGCGGTTTCGGTTCCCTGGCGGATCCCCAGCACGCTCGACTCCACCCGGTCGAGCAGGGAGACCGTTTCCTCCGGATTTTCGAAGGCCTCGGAGACCGCTTCCGTGCAGGTCCGGATGATCGAGCGAAGGACATGCTTGTCCTTCACCAGCGTCACGTGATTGTGGAAGTGCGCCGCGTTCGGCGCGTAGGTGAAGATGTCCGTGATCGCCGCCGGGCCGCCGATGCTGTCCAGCAAGCCGCGGTCGTGCAGCAGCGCCACCAGCGAGACGAGCTCGATCTCCTTGCCCTTCGCATTGAGGTCCCGGAGCGTTTCGAAAAGGAGCCCGTGCGCGGGGAGATAGAAATGGTCCCGCGTGAGGCCTTCTTCCAGCGCGATCCCGATCCACTGCTCCGGGTCCTTCAGCATGGAAGACAGCACGCTCTTCTCGGGCCCCAGCGCGTGGGGCATGGCGCGCATGACATCCGGCCCTGCCGCAGCGGTATCCTGGGCTTGAAGCGTGGGAGTTTCGGGCAGGCGGGAAGGCTTGAGATCGACAGGCATGGGTGGGGTGAAGCGGCGGGCGAAGGAATGTTGTAGCGTTTTCCGAGCCGTCCGGTCAATGCGGGTAACCGGTGAGTAGCTTGTGAAGAACCATGCCCCATGCGCTTCACGGACCCTCGGGGACCCGCGTGCTCACGAACGCGCCTATGGGCAACCCTGGGGGAATCGTAGGCGCGCTGGTGACAGCGCGGGAACGGTTCCCAAGCGCCTCTCCCCTCCGGCCGCGAAGCACTGTGCCCGATCGCGTTCTCACGAACGCGCCTACGACCGGCCCTCCTCTCCTCAGGCCTCCATTTCCCCGTCCATTTCTTCCCCGTCAAATCGCCGGATCTCCCGGTGATGCACGATCCAAAACCTCCGGAAAAATTCCCCTGTCGGCCAAACGGGCAGTTCCGGGTAGCCGCATGCCATTGCTCCGGCAAATGGCCAGTCCCGCCACTCTCCGACCAGACCGGCGCGTTCGGGACCAACGGGCGCGCCGTGAGCGAGATCGCGAAGGACTTCATCTCCGGCCTTCCGTTGCAGGACCCGCGGCTCAAGCCATATCTCCCGGATGGCAGGCCCGCGCCCGAGTTCGCCGAACAGGTGGAGTCGGACACCGCCCATGCGGATGTCGCCGCGTGGCAGGTGATCCACGGGCCTTTCAATGTCAACTCGACCTCGGTGGCCGCCTGGAAAG
>CAMPGU010000409.1 GCA_946885645.1 uncultured Haloferula sp. | reverse complement strand
GAGGCTTTGCGCGATCGCCACGTCGTTCCCGTTCTCCAGATCGTAGCTCTCCCCGTCGGTGAAGAGCACGATCATGCGGTCGCCGGAGTCGCTCGCCAGCAGGGTCTTCTCCGCCTCGCGCAGCGCCATCCCGATGGCCGTGCCGCCGAACCACGGCGGTAGCTTCTCCGGCCGCAGGAAAGGAGGCGCGCACTTGAAGGCGGACACGTCGTTGGTCAGCGGCACCCAGTTCAGCACGCTGCTGCCAAAGACGGTCAGGCCGAAGGCGTCGCCTTTCCGGTAGGAGATGAAATCGTTCACCGCTCCCATCGCCGCGTCGTAACGCGTGTCCGAACCGAAGGCCGCCATCATCGAACCGGAGACATCCAGGCAGAAGAGGATATTCGTCATCTCCCGCTCGCTGCGCGGCTGCTCGAACCGCCGCGGCCCCGCGAGGATCGCGATGGCGGTCATCATCAGCAGGATGGGCAGCAGATCCGCCGTGCGCAGCAGGAAGCCCAGCAGGCGCGCCCGCGGCAGCGGCTGATGATCGAAGGGCAGGGGCACCCGCCGCCCCCCGCGCTTCCATAGGAACACCGCCAGCCCGACCGGCAGGACGAGCAGGGCGAGCAACCATGGTTGGGCGAAGGTCATGTCGCGTAGGGAGCCAGCAATTTCTCGATCTCCGGTTTCGGCGTCCCGCTGGAAGGAGCATGCAGCCATCGCTCCAGGGCGAGGATGAGCGGGGACGCCTCCGGATCCGTGCGGAGCTTCACCATTGCTTCCGCGGGTGCCAGAGCTCCGATATCGGGCAGGCGTTCGCGCCAATGGCCGATGACGAGCCGCTCCAAGCGGGCGCGCTCTTCGGAAGAAAGCTCACCCTTCGCGGCACCGTCCACCAAGGGCCGCAGCCGTTCGGCGAGGGTCGGCGGAGCCTCATCCTCCGCTTCATGTACCGTGGCCTTCTTCTTTTTCCAGATCAGGATCGCACCGAGTCCGGCGAGCCAGACGGAGCCGAGTACGATCATCGTCGTACGATAGCCCCCGAGTTCCGGCAGCTTGCCGCGCGCCACCTTGTGCGGATGCACCAGTCCGGGCGGCAGGGTGCCCGTGATCTCCAGCGGGATCTCCGGAAGCGGCACCGCGGCGGAAGCGTCCACCGGTTCCAGGAAGTCCGCCAGGTTGTGGCGCCCGGCTTCCATGCCTTGGATTTCGAAGTCGTAGCGGCTGCCGTCTTTCGCCGGCCTCACCTCCAGGATCCTCACCACCAGGGGCGGCTCGCGATCCCGGCGCGGCTTCGCCTTCACCTCTCCGCCCGGGATATACACTTCCTTGATCGACAGAGGTAGGCCGATGCGTTGGCTTGGCACCGGAGCCTCCCCGGCGGCGCAGGCCGCGGACACGAGCAGAAAGATGAAGTTTCGCCGGATCATTGGCGGTTGCGGCGGGAAGCTCCTCCGCGGGAGCGGAGGAAGTGGCGGAGCCTTCCGAGGAAAGGCACTCCGGGATGAATGACGAAGTGGTCGAGCGACGCCTTCTTCAGCGATTCCGACAGGTTCTCGGTGGTGGAAAGGATGCGGCGGCCGTGGGTCACGACCTCGCGGCCGGATTCCACCTCGCGGCCCCGGAAAAGGCCGGCCCCGGTGAGCTTGTCTTCGGCGGGGTCCCGGAAGACGAGGCAAATGCAGTCGTGCCTCGCTCCCACCAGCTTCAGCGCGGCCAGCGCGTCCGGATCATGGAAGTCGCTCAGGACGATCAGCAGCGCCCGCTGGGTTAGCGAAGGCTCGAGCGCGAGCAGTCGTCCACCGAGCGTGGTCGGTTCGTCGAAGCGGTAGCTTCTCAGGGAATGCAGCCACTGGAGCAGCACGTCGCGCGAAAGGCTCGGTTGCACCACCAGATCCCTGCCGCCCGCGCCCAGCACGCCCACCGGGCTCACCCGGTCCAGGCACGCCAGCGCGATGCCCCCCGCGACCTGCAGCGCCAGCCCGTACTTCCCGGGCGGCTGCGACGCCAGAGCCATGGAGGCCGAGGTATCCACCACCAGCCACACCGGCATCTGCTTCGGCGTTTCGAATTGCTTCACGTGCGGCTTGCCCGTGCGTGCCGTCACCCGCCAGTCGATGGACTTCACCGGGTCCCCCGGCTCGTAGCGGCGCGATTGCACGTACTCGATCCCCTGTCCCAGGAAGGGGCTGCGATCCGTCCCGTAGCTCAGGCTGTCCGCCAGCCGCTTCACGGCCAGCAGGAACTGGCGGCTATCGAGCGGCTCGCAATGCTGGAGGGTGCCTTCCATCGTCGTCGCCGCTTAGGAAACCGATTCTTCCAGGATCTTCCGCAGCACCCCCGCCGCGGTTTTACCCTCGGCCAGCGATTCGTAGGTCAGGCGGATGCGGTGCAGCATCACATCCTCCGCCAGCGCGAAAAGATCCTCCGGCACCACGTAGTCGCGGCCGTGCAGCAGCGCCCGCGCCCGCGATGCCTTCAGCAAGGAAATTCCCGCGCGCGGGGAGCAGCCCAGCTCCAGGTCCGCGTGCTTGCGCGTGCGCTCCACCACGTCCACCACGTGCTTCAGGAAGACATCGCTGACGTGGATGTGGTTGGCCGCTTCCATCGCCGCCACCAGATCGGCCTCGCTGCCGATCGCCTCCTCCT
>CAMPGU010000408.1 GCA_946885645.1 uncultured Haloferula sp. | reverse complement strand
TCCGGGCCATCGCTTGGAGTCGATGGATGCTGTGCCCTCTCCTTGCCGCCGCTGCCTTCGCCCACGAGGAAACGGTGGAGCCTTTGGCCTCCGTTTATGCGGTCGATCCGGCCAACCCGCAAATCTCCTTCGATGAGGACCCCTATTTATATTCCCCGCCGGTGCCGGAGCAGCCGACGGTGGTGTACCCGAATGGTGGCGCCCCGACCCCGGACACCACGGATCCATTGCTGGCCACCCAGCCGCGGGCCACGACCAGCGATGCCCGGCCGGACACTTTCACACCGAACCGCTCCCCTTGGAGCAGCTACGTTTACTACGCCCTGCCAGCGGAGAGCCCCGTGGTGGCCAATGGCCCCTACCTGCAGGCGGGAGTTCCCATGAACTTCGACTTCGGAACGAAGACGAGCCCCATCCAGGCGGGATACACGCGGGTGGCGGAAAACACCCTTTACTCGCCAACTACAGGCTACGGATGGGGAAAGTCCAACGTCAGCTCGCGAGACCGCGGCGACGTCGGGACGCCGGGCGGCAGCGAGCGGACCCTGGAACGCGACTTCTGCCTGCCAGGCGCGGGCAATGCCTTCTACGTGGATATCCCCGATGGAAAGTACCGCCTCACCCTGATCGTGGGCGACAGTATTTCCAAAACGGGCATCACCGTGCGGGCGGATGGCATGCCGGTAATTCCCAGCATGGGGGCGGCAGTCAACCGGTGGACGAAAACGTCCGTGCTCTTCCAATCCGGCCGTGACGGGTATTCCTCCACGCGTGTCGATGCCGCGAACAAGCCGTTCCCGATGCAAAAGCACGGGCGGATCCGATTCGAGTTCATTGCCAGCATCGCCTTTATCAATTCGCTGACGATCGAGCCGGTTTCCGATGCGGAGTGGAACGGGAGGCCGACGCTTTTCACGGCGAGCGATTCTACCGTGTCCAGCTACCCCCAGCCGGCCGGCGCGCCGCCCCATGCCACGGGGCTCACCTTCATGGGTTGGGGGCAGGCGCTGCCGAATCATTTCACCAACGGTATCTTCATCGACAACCAGGCGCAGCCGGGACGCAGCTCGCGGAGCTTCGTCGAGGAAGGTATCCTCGATGCCATCCTCAACCGGATCAAGCCGGGCGACTACCTGTTCGTGATGTTCGCTATCAACGATTCGGCGGACACGCTGCCGGGCACCTACAACAACCGTAACACAAAGCCGGAATCCACCCACAAGGCATGGACCCGAATGTACATCGGCGAGGCCCGCAAGCGCGGTGCCAATCCGGTGCTGGTGACCTCGCAGATCAAGTGCACCTACGACGTTTACGGCCGCTTCAACAACAGCGTGCAGGGTTATCCGCAGGCTGACCGCGAGCTCGGCGCGGAACTCGGCGTGCCGGTGGTGGACTTGAACAAGGCGAGCGTCGACTACCTCACCGCCCTCGGTCCGAAGGCGGATGACGGCGATCCCGCGACCCCGCCGCTGCCGGAAGGCACGCGTTGGTACCGCACCAATCCGGACGGCTCGATGAACGACTACATCCACCTCTGTCCGCATGGCGCGAACCAATATGCGAGGTTGGTCTCGCGCCTGGTGTTGAAAACGCCCGGTCTCGAAGCCTTGGCGCAGCATGTCAACGGCCCGCCGCGGCCGCAGCCGGGATTGACCGTCCGCTCGAACTACTAATCCCCACCGCCAAAAATCCATGAACCCTTCGTTTACAGCTTTCCGGCGGTCCCTGATTTCCTTCCTGTGCGCCACCGGCCTGGCCGCCACCTCGAATGCCGCTCCCCTCTATGACAGCGGTGGCTTCGAATCGCCGCTCTTCCTCTCCGACCAAAGTCTCAACGGCCAAGACCCCGCACCACCCTTGGGCAATGGTCCCTGGGCCCAGGACCAAGGCACCAGCACGGCCTTGGTCACCGCGGTTAACGCGATCGATGGAACCAAATCGATCAAGATTACCCGTCATGCGGGCGCGACCGGCAACACCCGCTGGGGTGTGGTGAAATCCATCACCCCGATCGCCCCGGACAATCTCGTCGATATCCGGTTCGACATGCAGCTGGTCCAGAAGACCAACGAGTACGGCCCGCTGTTCGGGATCGAGGCGTATGGCACGATGCTCGGTGGACCGAAGTTGATTGGCAGCCTGCTGCACGATGCGAGCACCGGTGAGCTGATCTATCAGAAAGCGGGCAGCGGTGCCTTTGCAGGCACCGGTTTTTATCCGGACCTGAAGCGGCACCAGCACTACCGGCTGTCGCTGAATTTCACCGCGAAAACCTATTCGCTCTACGTTGACGGACGGTTGGTCAAGACCGAGGGCTTCGTAACTCCGACGGTGACGAATTTCAGCGATGCGCCACTCGTCACGCTGGCCGCGGAATCGGTCGCGGAAACCGGCATCGCCTACGTTGACAACTACCGGATAGAATCGACCACGAGCAAGCTGCCCTACCTATTGTGGCGCGGCGACGGTTCGACCAACGCGTGGGACCTGAACGCCACCGCCAACTGGTTCGACGGCCTCGGCGCGAGCAAGTTCAACACCGGCAACGAAGCCCGCTTCGAGAACGACGGCTCTTCGACGCCGGCGGTGAAGCTTCAGGGCAGCCTCCAGCCTTCGGCGGTCAAAGTGGCTTCGAGCCACTGCTACGAATTCACCGGACCGGGCTCGATCAGCGAGATGTGGACGCCGCTTCCGATGAGTTCG
>CAMPGU010000407.1 GCA_946885645.1 uncultured Haloferula sp. | reverse complement strand
TGGTGGTATTGCACTCGCTGCCGCAGTAGGGGCCGAGCTGGACGTGGAACGACTTCCTGCAACTGAGGTCCACGCAGGAATCGGGATCGCTGGCACCGGCTTTCACGGGGGCGATGACATGGATGCTGCCGCCGAGCTGGCTGCACGGGGCGACGGGGCAGATCTTCACGGCCTCCCAGGTGACGGAGCCGCCGATGCCGATGCCCTTGTAGGGGAGCGAGACGCCGGCGATGGTGCCGCCGACATGGGCGAAGCGGTGGCAATCCGTGCAGGGAAGAGGCGACACGGTGGCGGAGACATCGACGATGACGGCCAGCCCCGCGCCGCCGTCATCGCACTCGAAGGCCGGGGCGGTGGAGAAGCAGCTGGGATAGCGCACGTCCGCGCTGACACTGATCGGGGGGCAGCATTCGCCGGGCTCCTCCTCCTCATCCTCTTCGGAGGAGTCCGAGCTGGCGGACTTCGCGGAGTCGGGATCCTTGGAATCGTCGGAGGAATTGCTGCCGCCGGAATCCGAGCTGTCGTCGGAGTCCGACTCGTCCTCGTCTGAGTCGTCGCTGCCGCTGCTGCTATCTTCATCGCAGCGGTAGTACTGGATCCAATCGCTCTGGAGGTGCAGGTCCACATTGTCGAGGCGGCGGGTGTTCCCCTCCCTGACAATGTCGAAGCGGGCGATGAGGACGAGGGTTTCGCCATCGGAGGCGGAGGGGGTTTCGCCGCGGTTGGCGAGGACCACACGTTCCGGCGAGGAGCCGCCGGAGGGCACGGTGGAGCCGCAGCGGACCTGCTGGCAGACGAGCCAGAGGGAGCCGCCGGAGCGGCTGCCGATGCCGGCGGCGGGCGGGAGGTCATCGCGGTCCAGGACATTGAGCGGGCGG
The DNA here is from genome assembly GCA_946885645.1 of uncultured Haloferula sp. Next base: position 1,833 of record CAMPGU010000407.1, on the reverse strand, counting down.
CCGGAGAAGACGGGGAAGATGGGCTGGATCTCGACGGCAGGAGGCTTCTTGTCCTCCTCCCCGGGGCGCGGCACTTCCACGTAGGAGACGGTGCCGGGGCCGAGGTAGAGCTTCGAGTTTTCCCGATCCCCCAGCCAGAAGTGGAAGGCGTGGCCGGCGCGGTAGTTCTCCGCGCCGCCGCCGCGGGCGAGCACGTCCACGGTGGCGATGGCGCCCTGGTCATTGACGGCACCGAGGCGGCGCGGATGGTAGGGCTGGAGGAGGCGCTCGAGCGAGCCGATGCGGCGGCCGAGGGCCTCGATATCGCCCGAATTCCGGCCGATGAGCCGTGCGGGCTGCGCGAGCCTGCTGGCAGGCTGGGGATTGACTCCCGGATTGATCGGTTCTGGCACGCGGGAGGGCTACCATAAAAACACGAAATTGACAAAACGTAATTGTTTTGGCAATTTGTCCGCATGCCGAACGACGATCAGGCGGAAGCCGATTCGAGAGAGGAAACGACGGGCGTCGATCCCGCCCTGCGGGATGCCGCGGCAAGCGGTGATCTGGAGGCCTACCGGCAGGAGGTGGCGGAAATCCTGGAGCGTGGCGGCGAGCCCGCGGACGAGGAGAACGCGGCCGACGCGGAGGAGATGGAGAACGCAGACGCCGGTGACGAGGGCGTGCGGGACGAGGAAGCCCAGGCGAAGCCGAAGGACCGCTACCGCTTCAAGGACCCGCTGGACCAAGCCGTGGCCGCGCTGGCCAAGGCGAGGAACATTCCGCTGGTGGAAGCGGCCCGGATCATCGGGGGCGCGGCACCGGCCGAGCTGCCGGTGGAAGCGATCCCGGGAGCAGCAGCGGCTGCGGGAACGCGGGCGCGAGAGGAGATTTCACGGGAGATCGAGCGGGTCCGCCAGGAACGCAAGGAGGCGCTGGGCGACCTGGAATTCGAGCGGCTGGGCGAGCTGGACGATCGTCTGGAAGCCCTGCGCGAGGAGCGGGAATCCCTCCACCTGAAGGAAGCCGCGCAGGCGGCGGGCCGGGTGTGGGAGCAGCAGGCGCAACTGGACGCGGCCTTCGACCAATCGATGGAACGTGCAATGGCGCACTACCCGGATCTGGCGGACCCGGGCTCGGACCTCTACCGGCTGGTGCTGGAGATGGACGAGCGGGAATGCCGGATGGGCGGCCCGCTGGCGAATTCCGCGGACAAGCCCTTCGAGCTGGCGTGGAATGCCGCGCGGCAGCTGGGGATCGCGATGGCGGATCCGCTGGCGGCCAAGCCGGAGCGGAAGACAGCGGCAAGGAAGCCGGTGCCTCCGGCCAGCGGGGCAGCGCGGACCTCTGCCCCGGCGGCGAGGCTGGAGAAGGCGCTGGAAGGCGTACGGACGCAGGACGACTACGACCGGCTGCTGGATTTCCTGGGGGCGACGCTTTGAAGGAAGCACTAATTACTAAGCACTAATTTTTAAATGGGGGTGCTTTGGGAGATGGTGCCGTTTAGGCAACGGAACGTGTATCTATTTTTAACGGAACGACAATCAATACAATGGCTGAAGACATCACACCCGTAACGACCGGGGCCTCGCTATCGGCGATGGCACCGGGGGCAATCCGCCAGCTATGGCAGAAGGGCGTCATGGTGGCGGAACAGACCGAGGACTTCTTCCAGCAGATGGAGTCCACGGGCAAGGACGGCATCATCGGCGTGAAGACGGACACCACGAAAGGCCGCGGCCAGAAGGTGACCTTCACGAACATGAGCGGCTTTCACAAGGAGCCGCACCTGGGCGAGGAGCGCTTCGACGGGCCCTCGGACTTCGAGCAAATCAAGATCAACTCCTACGACCT
>CAMPGU010000406.1 GCA_946885645.1 uncultured Haloferula sp. | reverse complement strand
CATCGCCCGCCGCAAGCTTCAGGAAGGCGTGACGACCTGGCTGCCGACGACGCTGACGCAGCCGAAGGAGAGGCTGAAATCCATCGCGGGGAAGATCGCGCAATTCTGCACCGAGGGCGGGCTGACCCGCTGCCCGGGGATGCATGTGGAGGGGCCTTTCATCAACAAGGAGCGGGCCGGCGCGCAGAACCCTCAGTTCGTGCGCGCTCCCGATTTCGCGGAGGTGGAGGATCTCCACGCGATCATGCCGGTGATGATCCTCTCGCTCGCGCCCGAGATGCCGGGAGCCGTGGAGCTGGTCCGCGGCTGCCGGGCGCTGGGAATCACCTGCTCCGCGGCCCATACCTCGGCCACGGCGGCGCAGGTCTTTACCGCTTGCGATGCCGGCCTCAGCCACCTGACCCACTACGGCAACGCGATGACCCCGCTGCACCACCGCGAGATCGGGGTGATCGGCGCGGGGATGGTGGATGACCGCCTGATGGTGGAATTGATCACCGACGGCATCCACCTCTCGCCGGACATGCTGCGCTTGGTTTTCACCACGATCCCCATCGACCGCCTGATGATGATCACCGACTCGGTGGCCGCCTCGTGGATCGGGGAAGGCGAGGTGGATCTCGGCGGGCTGGCCGTGGTGGTAAAGGATCACGTGGCGCGCCTGAAGGAGGGCGGGGCGCTGGCAGGGTCCACCCTGAAAGCGAACGAGGGACTGAGAAACCTGGCCGAGGTGACCGGGCTGCCGCTCTCCGAGCTGTCGAAGGTGACGGCATGGAACCAGGCGCGTTCGCTCGGCCTGCAGAGCCTCGGCAAGATCGCGCCCGGCTTCCTGGCCGACCTGGTGCTGCTGGAGGACGACTTCAGCGTGGCGAAGACCCTCGTGGGCGGGGAGGAGCGCTGACCGCTTTCACCACACCCAGTCCGGTTGGTCGTGGGGTGACATCATCAAACGCTTGGGAAGGAAGAGGCCGCCGTCGTCCACCTTGTCCGGGCCGATGGAATAGAGAACGAAGCCTCCTTCTTCCAAGCGGTAGCGGAAAGGCTCGCCGCTGAGCGGGTCGAGCGTTTCTTCCGCGGGCAAGGAATCCAAGGTGGCGGGGAAACTACCCGTCGCGAGCTTATACTCAGCGAGCCTGCAGGCGAGCCGGACCATGGCCTCATCGACCGCCGCCCGGGAACCCTTCTTCGCGAGCGTCTGGACCAAGGGCCCTTCGGAATACTCCTCGATTTGGAAAGCTTGGCTCAAAAGATCCGGCGCGGCATTCGCGAAGATCGAGCGTTCGTCCCACCAGTTTTGGAGCGGTCCCTCCTCCCGGATCACCTCGAGTGCGCGTTCCGTGCGGCCCAGAACACCCGCCGCTTGGGAGTCGAACCAAAAGCCCGGAAGCGCTTTCCATTTCAATTGATTGACCAGGCCGGTGCCGCTCCCCTGGACCTCCATCAGCAAAGCCCGGTTGCTCTTCGAGTGATCGTAAAGGATCGCCATCGCGGCCCCCTCGATGTTCAAAGTGCGCGCCACCGTCTCCCGTGTGTCGCGGGGCTTCCATGCCTCACGGAGGGTCGCCAATTGGGCCGCATCCCACGCGCCTGCGGCGATGCCTTTCTGCAAGGGGTGGAGGTGCGAGCCGTCGAAAGCCCAGCCCAATAGCTGACCCACGGCCGTGGGCTCGGACATGACGAGGTCCGACAAGCGCCGGTTGATCAGGATGCTTTCCAACGCGACCTCCGGCCGCCCTGCTTCCAAGGCCAAGCCGGCCCGCAACGCCAGGCCGGTGGAAAGGTACCTCAACGCCAGGATGCCCCCGCTGGTCGCCCGGAAGACCTTTTCCGGATCGTTGATATCCAGCCGGGGTGGCAGCACCGCGGAAGGGCGCTTCATGCCCTCCTTCAACTCGTTCAGCACGTCTGCATGCTGCCGGTCATACTGCTCCAGCATCGCGGCGGCCGTCCCACGGAGACCGAGACCGGTTCTCACCGCTTCAAGATCGAGATCGCCCCGCGGCTTGGGAAGCTTGACGGATCGTCCCCTTTCATCCCCGGCCATCTTCTGGAGCCTCGTCCGCAAAGGATAGTCGGGATTCCCGGGCAGGGCCGTCTCCTCGCGGAGCGCCACGAAAAGGGGAATCATGGCAAAGTTCTCCCCGTCCGGAGGGAGTGCTACCTGGAACTTGGCTTCATCGATGAGATGGCCCCTCAATCGGAAAGACTCGGCGGCACCGTGTCTCACTCCGGCAGCCCACCAGTTGGCGGCGGCGGTTCCCAAGCCCAGGACAGACAGAAGAACGGCGAGTCCTTGCAGGGAACGGCGGGACCACTTGCGGCGGGGACCGGTGGCCCCCGTTTGCGAGAAGGAACGGGATCGGGGCTTCCGTAGAAGCAGGTCCCGCCATTCTTCCGGCGGATGGCGCAGCTCCACACCGCGGAGTTGCTCTTCAAAATCGCTATCGTCTCCTGGTTTCATGGGATCAAAGCTCTTCATAAGCGGGACGCAGGACGGTGCGGAGTTTGTCTATGGCGTAGCGGTAGCGGCTCGCCGCGGTGTTGAGGGGGATACCGCAGATCCGGGAGATCTCGTCGAAGGTAAGCTCGTTCCATAGTTTCAGGACCACGACTTCCCGTTGTTCCGGCGGGAGCTGGCCGAGCGCGTTTTCCAATTCCAGACGGAAAGCCTCCCGGTCGGGATCCGGGGAGGCTTGGAAAATCTCCGCCGGCTTTTTCTCCGCGTGGTCGCGCCGCACCTTGTCCCGCCGCATGCGGTCGATCGCGCCG
>CAMPGU010000405.1 GCA_946885645.1 uncultured Haloferula sp. | reverse complement strand
TGGCGAGGTCGTGCCCGCCCCGCCCGGCACGCGGGAAGCCTTGGCGGCCTACGAAAGCGACCGCCATATTCTGGTCATCCCGGAGCGCCGCGACTTCCACCCCGGGAAAAAAATCGCCGTCAATATCCTGGAACCGGGCGGCTACGAGGGCCGGAATCTTTTCCAGCCCGTGACTTTCTCCCCGCCCCCGAAGACCAAGGTCCGCAGCTACCTGCTCCGCTACAATCCCGTCGGCAAGCTGGAGAAGAAAGACCACAAGCTGATCGAGGGCTCGGTCACCTTCGACCGTCCCGTGCTCGCGATCATCGCCGGAAGCCGCCTGCTTCACCTCTCGGATGAAGTGTTTTCCAGTGCTCCCTTGCCCAAGATGACCGAGGTGGACTCCAAGCTCCGCGGCTTGGAAAGCAGCCCGAATCTGATCCGCTCCGACCGGGTCGAACTTTCAAAGGATCGCCGGATGCTGAAGGTCACCTTCATCGCCGGTGAGTCGATCGATGAGCTCCGCGCAATCACGGCCGACGATTGAGGCCGGGAGGATCGCCGGCCTGGCTCGCGACGGAGTCCCGGCGAAGCCCGATTGGAAGGGCTTGAATCGGGAATCTGTATGACTACTTTGCCCGCATGCCTGAGGACGGGGAATTCTCGCATTACTCGGAAGACGACGTGCGTCGCCTTTACCCGATCCTGCGCGCGATGGCGGGCGAGCGGATGGCCTTTGAACGCAAGGGGGACACGCTCCAGCCGACCGCATTGGCGCACGAGGCGTGGCTACGCATGGGTTCCGGCGGCGATCCGAGCTGGAAAAATACCGCCCATTTCTTCACGGCCGCGGCCGAAACGATGCGCCGCATCCTGATCGATCGGGCGCGGCGCCGGAAGCGGATAAAGCACGCGGGTGATCTCGAGCGGGTCCCCATGATCCATGCCGAGGACGCCTCCTTGGAAGAGGAGGAGCCGACCCTCCTCGTCAACGCTGCGCTGGAAAAGCTCAGCAAGATCAATCCGCCGCGGGCACAGGTGGTATTGCTCAAATTCTTCGGCGGTCTTACCAACCAGGAGGTTGCGGACGAAATAGGCGTCACGGAGCGGACCGTGGAGCGCTACTGGGCGTATTCGAAGACCTGGCTGTTCCGGGAGATCCGGGGGCAGCGGTGAGTCGCGAGCCGGCGCGGCCGGAGGAAGTGCGGCAACGGAGAGAGCAGGCGGCTAGATTTTTTGTCGGGTATTCGCGATAAATATCGCCAGGTATAGAGATGCTTGAAGCCGCCGACGGCTATGCCCCGGGTGGCCGGAACCCGATGAAAGAAGGAAGCGATCCCAAGGAGGAAACGACCGATCCGCTGGACCTCGAGAATGCGATTTTCGAGGCGGCGCTGCAGATCGCCGATCCGGCGGGACGCCGCGAATTCCTGGACCGGACCTTTCACGGCGATCCGGAGGGACGGCAGGGCATGGAGGAGCTTCTCGGGATGACGGGGGCCTCGTCGGCCTTTTTCCTCGAAAGTCGCCTGAACGCTGCGGAGCTCGCGCGGGAGATCATCGAGGAGATGCCCGACTGCGAACCGGCGGCCGACGACACACAGGATTCGTGCGGGGAAAGGGAGGGAGCGACGATCGGCCGGGACACGTGGCTGCGGAAGATCGGGGAAGGCGGGGGGGGTGAAATCTTCGAGGCGGCCCAGGAAGGCATGGTGAGGACGGTTGCCCTGAAGATCATCCGCAGCGGGATGGACACCGAAGCGGTGGTAGCGCGTTTCGAGACGGAGCGCCAGGCGCTCGAACTCATGGACCACCCGAACATCGCCCGGGTGCTGGACGCCGGCAGGACCTTCCGCGGCCGGCCTTATTTCGTGATGGAACTCGTCCGCGGCACACGAATCACGACATTCTGCGAAGCCGGGGGGCTCGATATCCCGCAGCGCCTGGAACTTGTCCTGAAGGTCTGCCAGGTGATTCAGCACGCGCACCAGAAAGGCATCATCCACCGCGATATCAAACCGTCGAACATTCTGGTGGAGGACGTGGACGGGACTCCGGTGCCGAAGGTGATCGATTTCGGGATCGCGAAGGCGATGCAGGGCACGGCGCGCGGACGGGCGGGGATCACGCAGGTCGGGCAGTTCATCGGCACGCCGACCTATATGAGCCCCGAGCAGATCGACATGGGCGGGATGGACATCGATACCCGCGCGGATATCTACGGCCTCGGTGCCCTGCTCTACGAGCTACTTGCCGGGCAGCCGCCTTTCGACACGGAGAAGCTGCTAAAGAGCGGGATGACGGAGATGCGGCGCGTCCTGATCGAGGACAACCCGCCGCTGCCTTCGGACGCGGCGCGGGATGCCGGGAATACCGTTGCTTTGTCGGGTCCGCGGGAGAAGTGGGCGAACACGCTGCGCGGCGAGCTCGACTGGATCATTTTCAGGGCCTTGGAAAAGGAGCGGAACCGCCGCTACCAGACCGCGAACAGCCTGGCGATGGACATCCGGCGGTATCTCCGGAACGAGCCGGTGATCGCGCGGAAGCCGAGCCGCGGCTATTTCCTGCGGAAGTTCTTCCAGCGGAACCGCACGACCTGCGTGCTCGGCCTGGCGATGCTGCTGTCCCTGCTGGCGGGCCTGGGCACCACGACCGTCCTCTACTTCCGCGAGAAGGACGCGCTCGCCGAGCAGGCCCGTCTCAAACGCCAGGCCCAGGCGCGGGCGAACGTCTCCCACGCCGCCATCCTCCTCAGCGAGGGCAATACCGAGGAGGCCGACCGCCTGCTGAGGAAGGATCCGCTGGAATCG
>CAMPGU010000404.1 GCA_946885645.1 uncultured Haloferula sp. | reverse complement strand
CACCATCACCCCCTGATCCCGATAATTTCCCCCTTGTCCCCGTGGCCCTCTTTTCAAGAACCTCCGGCCGCGATGCCCACCGACACGATCCTCCACGCCACCCGACAGTACCTCGGGATCGATCCCACCGTGAGGGTGACGCTCACTCCAATCAAGAAGGGTGCTTCGGGGCGGACGATCGTGCGCGTGAAGACGCCGGGGAAGGACCCCTTCATCGGCATCCACTGGACCGACGAGCGGCCGGATAGCGACAATTTCCTGCCCGTCGGGAAATTTCTCAGGGGGGCCAAGCTCAATGTGCCCGAAATCTACTATGAAATCCCGCACCGCCGCGTGGCCTTGGTGGAGGATTTGGGCGATACCGACCTTTTCTCGCTGAAGGGCACCCCTTTCGAGGAAAGGGAGCCCTACTACCGCTCCGCCCTCTCGCAGCTCGACAAGCTTTTCTACTCGAAGGGTCCGAAGGATTTCGAGCTGATGCCGCCTTTCGATGAATCCCTCTACCGCTGGGAGCAGGAGTATTTCTTCGATCACATGGTGGAGGGGTTGCTCGGCATGGACGCGGCTGAGCTCCGGGAGTCGCCGGAATTTGCCGCGCTCGCCAGCCGCCTCGGCAGCGGGGCCAAGCATCTGGTCCACCGGGATTTCCAGAGCCAGAACCTGCTGCTGAAGGACGGCAAGGCCTGGTGGATCGACTTCCAGGGCATGCGCCGCGGGCGGCAGGAGTACGACATCGCCTCGCTCGTCTTCGATCCCTACATGGACCACTCCGAGGAAGAGCGGGAAAAGATCCTGGCGATCTGGGAGGACATCGCGGAGGACCGCCCGGAAGAAACGATTTTCCGCGAGTGCGCGACCCAACGGCTGATGCAGGCCATGGGAGCCTTCGGAAACATCATCCGGAACCGCGGCGACGATTGGTACCGCCCGCACGTTCCCGTGGCCGCCCGGATGCTAGCCGCGGTGACGGAGGGCACGCCGCTGGAAAAACCCCTCGCTCCCGTGCTGGAGAAGGCGCGAGACTTTACCCCGTGAGCGCACCGTCCAGCCGGACTTTCATCAACGCCGCCGTCATCCTTGGCGCGGGTCTGTTCGCGCTCGGCGGGATCTCAAGGGTAGCTTCCCTGAGGGACGCCGAGCGCGGCGTGGTGAAGCGGCTGTCGCTCCTGCTTGATCCCGCGGGGTCCGCTTTCGGCGGGCAAGGCAGTCAGGCCAAGCCTTGGCTCCGTTGGAAAGCGAAGCCGAGCGCGGCCCCGGAACCGCCCCGTTTCCTGGCGGTTGATGCCGATCCGGAGGGCTATTTCAGCACCTCGCCGCCCGCCCCGGTCGATTGCGCCGTCCTTTTCGCCCGTCTCCGGGATGCAGGTCACCGCGTGATCGGCTCCGGCTATCTGATGGCTTGGGACGAACCGGACTCTCTGGCGGTGCTTGCCCTCCACAAGCAATTGGATCGTTTCGACGCCGCCGTCCTCGGCCTCCCTCTGGCTCGTGGAGCTGCCGCGGAGCCGGTCCCGGCATCGTTTCTCCGGCTCTCGATGCCCGCCGCGAGAGCCGACGGCGATGTCTCCGCCCTACCCCAGGTCAACCGCGTGGCCGTCCCGAATGCGGAGCTCGGCGGGGAGCGCACCCTCGCGGGTTTCACCCTCCTGGAAAACGAGGCCGATGCCGGCGATGGTCGCCGCCACCTGCTCGCCCGCTGGCACGATCGCATCGTCTTTTCCCTGCCGCTGGCCACGGAGATCGCCTCTCTCGGGATCGACTTGGAAGAAATCCGCGTGACCTGCGGCGAGGAGATTCGCCTCGGTCCGGGAAGGCCGGTCATTCCGATCGACGAATTCGGCCGGACGCCCGTTCCCTCCGCCGCGGTGTCCGTGGACATCCCCGCGACCGCGATCATCAGCGAGGAAAATCCCATCCCGCCCGCCGCGGATCCGCTGATCCTCCGCGATGTCCGGCCGGATCTGCCGGAAGCGGAGAAGGCGTGGTCGAACCAGTTGGCCGGAATGGTTCAGGCGCTGCGCTCGGCACCTCGCTACCAGCCGGCAATGGTTCTCCGCCGTCCGGAACCGCTCAAGGAGCTGGCCTTGATCTTGCTCCTGGCATTTTTCGGCACCTGGGCCACCCGCCTGCGCCGGATGCGCTGGCGGCTGATCACCGCAGTGCTGCTCGCGGGCTTCGGTGCGGAATTGATCTGGCTATTCGCCTACCGGCTGAATTTGTGGCTCCCGCCCTTCGCTGTTCTCGCGCCTTCACTGGCGGCCCTGGCCCTCGCCATCCTTCCTACGGGGATCGCCGATCCCGCGCCGGAGCCGGAAATTCCGGCCGCCCCCCTTGAGGGCCCCCTTCCCGAACAAACCTTTCCGGAGCCGGAAATCGCCGCGGCTCTTCCTCCCGAACCTGCTCCGGAGCCTCCCGCGGCCGCGAAGTCCGCCCGGAAAGCTCCGGCATCGAAGACCGGGAAGAAACGCGGGCGCTGAACCCCGGGGCGCAGTTCTTCCTTGGAACTTGCTCCGGATTCCCCGGAACTTGCTCCGCCGCCATGAGCCTCCAGCACCCCATCGAGAAAGCCGAAGCCCTGATCGAGGCCCTGCCTTATCTCCAGGCCTTCCGCGGGAAAACCTTCCTGATCAAGATGGGCGGCTCCGCCATGGAGGATCCGGATCTGGTCGCGAAGGTCATGCGCGACATCGTTTTTCTCGAGGTCGCGGGCATCAATCCCATTGTTGTCCACGGGGGCGGCAAGGCCATTTCCGCCGCAATGAAAGCCGCGGGCTTGGACGCGGAATTCGTCGGCGGCTTCCGGGT
>CAMPGU010000403.1 GCA_946885645.1 uncultured Haloferula sp. | reverse complement strand
CCAAGCTGTGCTGAATGCGCCGGCACGATGCGCCGATCAGCCGCGGCATGCGAGCGGCTATATCACGCTCGGCGCACTGCGTTCCCCGGCCTTCACGGTGTTTTTGATCAGCAGCGCGATCGTCATCGGGCCGACGCCTCCGGGAACCGGCGTGATCGCGGAGCATTTCGGAGCGACTTCCTCGTAGGCGACATCGCCGACCAAACGGTAGCCCTTTTTCGCAGCGGGATCGTCGATGCGGTTGATACCCACGTCGATCACCACCGCCCCTTCCTTCACCCAGTCCGCCTTCACCATTTCCGGCCTGCCCACGGCGGCTACGATGATGTCCGCCCGGCGGCAGATGGCGGGGAGATCCTTGCTGCGCGAGTGCGCGACGGTGACGGTGGCGTCGGAGCCCTTGGCCATCAGAAGCAGCGCCATCGGCTTGCCCACGATCATGCTGCGGCCGATCACCACGGCTTCCGCACCCGCGGTCTTCACCCCCGCGGCCGCCAGCAGGCGCATGCATCCGGCAGGAGTGCAGGGAACGAAGCCCGTGCGGTCCTCCAACGCGAGCTTGGCCACATTTTCGGGGTGGAAGCCATCCACGTCCTTGCGGGGATCGATGGTGCGGATCACCGCCTCCTCATCGATGTGCTTCGGCGGCGGGCTCTGAACCAGAATGCCGTGGATCGCGGGATCCGCGTTCAGGCGTTGGACCACGGAAATCAGCTCTTCCTGCGTCGTGCTCGCGGGGAGGATGATCTTCTCGGAGTGCAGCCCCAGATCGCCGCAAGTGCGCACCTTGGAACTCACATAGACGTGCGAAGCGGGGTCATCACCCACGAGCACCACGGCCAAGCCGGGTGTGATGCCCCTGGCTTTCAGTTCCGCCACTTCGGAGCGGCACTCTTCGAGCACGGAGGCGGCGACCGCCTTGCCATCAATTACGGAAGTCATCGTGGATCGTCGGAAATGGGTTCGCCGGCGCCGCGCAGCATGATTCCTTCGATGCGGCGGCGCCACTTTTCGAAGTCATCTTCGGAGAGCCCTCCGGGAACAGCAAGCGCCTCGTCGAAAATGACGCGGACCTTGCTGCACGGCTTGGGAATCGCGAAGCGGTCCCAGGTTTTCAAGTGCCAGCAGGAGGGATACTCGACGTGGATGGGAATCACCGGCGCGCCGCTGGTTTCCGCGAGTTTCACCAGGCCGGGCTGGATCACGTGGCGCGGGCCACGTGGGCCATCCGGGGTGATGCAGGCGTCGATTCCCTCGCGCAGCGCCTTCCGCATCCCCACCAGGGCCGCCACCCCGCGGCGCGAGGAGGAGCCCCGCACGGAGCCGATGCCGAAGACGCCCACCGCCCGCGCCAGTGCCGCGCCGTCGTGGCTCGCGCTGGTGAGGACCACCGCCCGGCGGTGCCTGCCGCAGGCCATCTTCCAAGCGGCGGGCACGGTGAAAATCCGGTTGTGCCACAGGCAGTAGATCACCGGGCCCGGGATCCCGCCGGGGCGGGTGAGGCCGCAGCGGTCCACGATCTCGAAGCGGAGCGTGGCGCAGTACGCCTGCATGATCCGCCCGGCGAGCTTGCCGAGAAAAGTCGCCTTGCCGCTCTCGCGGATTTCGCTGCGATCGCCGGCCATTACAGGAAGCCTCCCGCGTGGAGGGTCTCGACCAGGTACTGCTGCCGGGCCAACAAGCTCTGGTAGAACTCGTGGCGTTCCGGGTCCGGATCGCGGCGCGTGGAATCGTCCACCGTTACGATGTAGCCGGCGATTTCGTCGAAGCCCAGTGACTCCCCGTTCAGGCGGAAATACACCACCGCGGCCTGCATCGCCGCGCCCAGCAGGGGGCCGCCCGTCCCTGCGACCGCCGCCACCGGCACGCCGAAAACATCGGCGAGAAGCTGCTGGAAAGCCGGGCCGGCGTCACGCGCCACGCGCACGCCCGCGGGCTCGAAACCGAGGTCCCGCAGGCGGCTGAAGCCGTAGCCGAAGCCCAGCGCCAAGCCCTCTGCCGAAGCGCGAGCGAGATTTCCCGGTGTGAAGTTGTCGAGGGTAATGCCGTGGAGCACCCCGCTCGCGTCCGGCAGGCGCGGGGTCGCTTCGCCGCGCAGGTAGGGCAGGAATAGCAGGCCGTCCGCTCCTGCGGAAGTTGCCGCGAGTGAGTGCTCGAATTGCGCGGCGGACCACCCGTAGTGCCGCCGGACCAGCTCGAGCGCCGCCACGGCATTCGCCATGCCAAGCCGTGCCAGCCAGCGTCCGGAGGCATCGCACAGCGTCGCCGCTTCCCCTCGGAAATCGACCGCCGGCCGATCGGAAATGGCCGACAGGGATCCATCGGCGGAAAGATCCGCCACCACCGCACCGTCAGCGGCGGCGCCAACGGCGAGCGCCGCGAGGGCCGCGGCTCCCGATCCCGGGGCCACGATCACGCTTTCCGGCAAGCCCCAGGCCCGGCAGAGCGGCGGCCGGAGCTGGCCCCGCGGCTGCAATGGGGAAATGCCCGGCGGCATCATGTCGTAGAGGCGCGTATCGACGAATTCCAGCAGCTCCGCGCTCCAGCGGCGCTGCGGGACATTGAAAAGGCCGGTCGTGGCGGCGGAACCGGCCTCGATCCCGGCCTCGCCGGTCAGCCAATAGCCGATGAAATCCTGCGGTGTCATCAGCCTCGTCGCCCGTTGGAAATGGTAGGGCTCGTGCTGTTTCAGCCACAATGCCTGGGCTGCCAAGGAGCCGGCCTCGACGGCATTGCCTGCCAGCTCGATCAATCCCGGAGCACCGCCGAAAGCCCGGCCGATCTCGTCCGCCTGCCGCTGCGCGGAGCGGTCGATTCCCAGCTTCGCGGGCCGGATGATGCGGTTGCCCTCGTCCAAGAC
>CAMPGU010000402.1 GCA_946885645.1 uncultured Haloferula sp. | reverse complement strand
ACCGGGCGCGGTGCGGCCCCAGAGGGGATTCGCCGTCTCGCGCTGGAGGACCATGTGATCTGAAAAAATCCGGGGGATCCACAGGTCCGCGGGGAGCAGGTAATTGCCCAGCGTGCTCCTCCGCAGCGCCGCGGCGAGGACGTCCGCATTGAACTCCGCGCCGGCGGGCCCGGTGTGGGTGTGGTCTTCGCTAGCGAAAAGCCCGGCGGTTTTCTCCGCGCCGAGTTCCTCGTAGCGGTCGGCCAGCAGGGAGTTGAAATCGACGAAATCGGCTCCGCCTTGGGAAGCGGCTTCCTTCGCCCACCCGGCATAGCTGGCGTCCGCGCGGCCGATCCTGCCGTCCTTCCAGAGGTTCCGCGGGATGAGAGAAACGACAATCGGCGTCGCGCCCTTCGCCTTGGTGTCGGCGATGTATTTGCGGAGGTACCAACCGTAGCTGTGGACCGTTTCCGGTTGCCCATCCGCCTTACGGACGATGTCCTCGGTCTCCTCGCCATTCCCGGGGACCGAAGCCCTGGCGCGTCCTTCGTTCAGCTCCCCGCCATCATTGTGACCGAATTGCATGAGGACGAAATCTCCCGCCTTCAAATTCGCCACCACAGCCTCCCAGCGGCCCTCCGTCAGAAAGGTGCGGCTGCTGCGGCCGCCGATCGCACGGTTGACGACCTCGATCGCGGCCGGGTCGAAGCGGGCGACCAGCGGATCTCCCCAGCCTTTCTGACCGGCGGTCTGGTTACGGACGGTGGAATCGCCGATGATGAAGAGCGTGGGCTTCGACCACGCCGTCGCGACGAGGCAGGCGGCCAGGACCAGGCGGAGAAAGGTGCGCATGAGCACCCACTATCGCTGCCGGGCAGCGACTTGTCGCGTCCCCTCTATGGGGTAAAGACAGACGGGTGTCGCCGACGGGCTCACTGCAGGTACTTGATCAACGCCTCGCTCCGCGACCGCACGTGGAGCTTCTGGTAGATGTGCTTCAGGTGGAAGCGGACCGTATCGAAGCTGATGCCGAGCTGGTCCGCAATTTCCTTCGTGATGTAGCCTTTCGCAAGCAGGGCGAGCACCTCCTCCTCGCGTTGCGTGAGCTGCTCCAGATCCGCATCCTTCGCCTTGGACGGCTTGCGAAAGGAATCCACGACCTTGCGCGCGATCTCGCCGCTCATCGGGGCCCCGCCGAACCAGACGTCTTTCACCGCGTCCACGATCGCATTCCGCGGCGTTCTTTTCAGAAGGTAGCCGCTGGCCCCGGCTTCCAAGGCCTTGAACACGAGATCGCTATCGCCGAAGACGGTGAAGACGAGCACCTGGATTTCCGGCACCAGCGCCTTGATCTGCAGGGTGCACTCCACTCCGGTGATTCCGGGCAATTGGATGTCCATGATCACCACGTCCGGCTTCAACGCGGGAAGCTTCTCCAGCGCTTCCTCACCGCTGGAAAAGCTTTGCAGGAAACGCAGGCTGGAGGCGCGCTCGACCGTGCGCGTGAGCATCTCGCAGATTTCCACGTTGTCTTCGACGATCGCGACGCTGATGGGCATGGGTGTGGGGAGGCTTAGTTCGAAAGCGGGAGCTCGATCACGATGGAGGTGCCGTTCGCGGAGCTACGGATTTCGACGGTTCCGCCTGACTCTCTGACACGTTCCCGGATGTTGTGCAATCCGTGACGCCCGCAGCTTCCCGCATCGTCGGCCGGGAAGCCGTGTCCGTCGTCCTTGATTTCGAGGCTAAACTTGCTGTCTTCGTGGCGTATCGAAAGGGTGACATTCGCCGCGCCGGAATGCTTCAGGACGTTGTTCATGCCTTCCTTCGCCGTGAGGAAGAGATGGTGGCGGGTATCCGGGGAAAGCGGCATCTCGGGAATATCCGCGGCCACATCGACCCGGCAGCGCACCGGTGTCTCGCGGAAGTACTCCAGCGCATACTGGCAGATGTAGGAGGAGAGCGCGGCGAGGGTGTCGTTCTTCGGGCTGACCGTCCATACCGCGGCATCCAGGTCCCGGGCAATCCCGCGCACGCGCGACGCCAGACGACCGGAGTAATCCCGCATTTCCCCCATCTCGGTGACGTCTTCGGCAAGTTCCTCGGCCATCATGCCGATCTGGGTGAGCCCGGCCCCGAGCCCGTCGTGGAGATCCCGGGCGATGCGGGATCGTTCGAGGTCGATGCGCCGTGTCGCCTCCAATTCTATCAGGCGCGCCTTCAGCCGCTGGTGGGACCAGTAGCGCACCGCCACGGTGAGCAAGGCGGCACCGGCAAGCATCGAAAAAGTCCGCGCCCACCAGGTTTCCCACCATGCGGGGACGATCTCGATCGGAAAGACGGCGGGGACCGGGTTCCACACCAGATCGCTGTTGCAGGCCACCACCTCGAAGCGGTAGTGCCCGGGCTTGAGCCGGGAATAGCTGGCGCTGCGCTGGGTTCCGCCTTCGTTCCATTCATCCTCGAAGCCGCGGAGGCGGTAGCGGAAGCGGACTTTTTCCGGGGAGACGAAGGTGGGAGCGGTGAAGAGGAAATCCAGCTTGCGGGCGGCCGATGGCACTTTAGCTCCGTTCACAGGGCGCGGCTTCCCGTCCACCATGAATTTCTCGATGTGGACGCGGGGCCCGCTGCGTTCCATCGGCTGCTGACCGGGATCGGTGATCACCAGTCCTTTCCGCGAGACGAAGATCAGCCGTCCGTCCTTCGTTTTCCATGCGGAGGGCTGGTAATTCGCAGCCGCGGAGAATCCCGCGAGGCCATCCTCCTTCCCGTATTTCACCGGAGTGACCGTGGGAATCTTGCCTGCGGCGCAATCGAGAAGCTCCGCCTTCGTGGCTTTGAACAAGGCCCGGCTGGCCCCGAACCACAGGGCGCCGAAATCGTCTTCCACCATCTGGGAAATCACCCGGTCCGGCAGGCCG
>CAMPGU010000401.1 GCA_946885645.1 uncultured Haloferula sp. | reverse complement strand
GTGCAGGTACTCCCGCGGCAATGGAGCCCGCGGGGAGATCTTTGGTAACGACAGCACCGGCACCGACGATGCATCCGTCGCCGATGCTCACGCCGGCGGTCACGACAACGCGGGCACCGAGCCACACGTCATTGCCGATGCGGATGTCGCGTTCGTTCTTCGGCTGCTGCCGGAAGGGCTTGCCCGCCTCGAACTTATAGTCGGAGGCGGTGATGAAAACCTCGGGCGCCAGCGATACATAGTTTCCGATGAGGATGCGGCCGCTGGAATCGCCAGCCCACAGGTAGCAGCGCTCGCCGACGTGGCAATCGTGGCCCATCGTGATGCGCTCGCCGTTGCGGAAAGAAACGTTGGGAGCGATTCCCGTGCCTTTTCCCGCGGAGAGTTTCCGGCGCTCGCGCACGTGGCTGTAGGCCGTGTAATGGATCAGCCGCAGGACGTGGAGATAGGACCGCGGATCCAGCAGGGAAAAAGCGGCACCGAGCGCCTTGGAGAGCTTCGACCTCACGGCCGGCTCTCCTTCCCGGCAAAGATGAAATCCCGGATACCCTCGACCAAAGGGCCGGATGCATAGGGTCCGATGGGACTGCGCGGCGTCAGGTGATCCACCGCTTCCAGCTTTGCGAGCATCTCCGCCTCGTCGAAGGCCACGTTGACATTGCCCAGTTCCATCATGCGCTTCGCGGTCGCGGTCTGGTGCTCGTTGCGGTGTTCTCCCAGCCTGGCCAGCTTCGGCATCACCAGGATCGGCTTGCCGTGCAGCAGCGCGGAGAGGATCGTCCCCATCCCCGCGTGCCCGATGATGAGCCGCGCGCGGGCGAACCGGTCCTTGAATTCCACCGGCTCGAGGAAGTTGACGTAAGGCACGTGCCGGGGCTCCCAGCCACCCTCGCCGATCTGGGCGAAAACGTCCTTTCTGCCGGTTTCCCCGGCCCACCGGTCCACGACCTTCATCATCCGGTCGAAAGGCTTGTCGGTTCCAACGGTTACGAAGATCATAGTACGTTACCCATGAAGGCCGGTCCTCCCTCGCGCGCCAGATGCGGCCACTGCGTCAGCCAGAGATCCGCACACCCGCCGGCCTTCGCGCCGGACATCGAGAGTTCCTCCGCGTTTGCGACGCTGTCCACCCAGATCGTCCGCATCCCCATCAGCCTGCCCAGTTTGAGGGCGAAGAAGCCCGGGGCCGCGCCGGTCGATATCACCACGTCCGGCCGTTCACGGCGCAAGAGCGAGAAGATACTCCAAGCCGACCGCAGCAGGCCGATCTTGTTCGAGCGGTTCGCATCCACGATCACCCGGAAGGCCGCTTCGCCGACATCCGCGCGGTAGCCCTCCTTCGCGGTCGCGAAAATCACTTCGCATCCCTCGAAGGCGGGGCGCAAGCGCAGGAGCTGCACCCAATGCCCGCCGCCGGAGGCGATCGCCAGCACTTTCGGTTTGGTCCGGGACATATCGGAAAAGGGAATCAGGACGCGCCCCGGCCGAGAAGAACGGCAGGAACCGTCTTCACCAGGATCTTCAGATCGAGCCAGATCGACCAGTTGTCGATGTACTCGTTGTCCATCTGCATCCACCGCTCGAAGGTGGTGTTGCTGCGCCCGCTGATCTGCCACACGCAGGTGATGCCGGGCTTCACGGAGAGGCGCTTGCGGAAGATCCATTCATACTTCTTCACCTCGTCCGGCAAGGGAGGCCGCGGGCCCACCAGGCTCATCTCGCCGTGCAGCACGTTGAAGAGCTGCGGTAGCTCGTCGATGCTCGTCTTGCGGATGAAACGCCCGATCCTGGTGATCCGCGGATCGTTCTTCATCTTGAAGGCGGGGCCGTCGGCGATCTCGTTCAGGTGCGCGAGCTCCTTCTTCTTCGCCTCCGCATCCACCACCATCGACCGGAACTTGTAGATCCGGAAGCGGCGCTGGTTCATCCCTACCCGGTCTTGGGCGAAGAACACCGGCCCGGGGCTGGTGATCTTGATCAAGGCCGCCACCGTCACCATCAGCGGGGCAAGCACGACCAGGGCCGCCAGGGAGACGGATGCATCCACCACCCGTTTGGCGAGCAGCTGCAGCAGCATTTGCTCCCGGAAAAGCGTGACCACGTGTTCACCCTCGAATTCCTCCAGATGCAGGGTCTTGAAGAGCGTGTTGTCCTGGAGCTCCGGCATCAGGCGCAGTACCACGCCGAGGTCCCGCGCATGTTGCACCACCTTGACGATATCGCTGAACCGGGACTCCACCGGCAGGCACACGATCATCTCGTCCACCCGCTCGCGCTTGAGCACCGATTGGAGATCGTCGAGCAGGCCCAGCACCTCGCCCCGGCTCTCCGCTGTCTGCGACCATGAATCGCGGGCGGTGGGAGTTTCCGCGACGAAGCCGACGATCTTGTAACCGAGTTCGGGCCGTGCATCGATCCGCGACGCCACTTCGCGAGCCCGCGCGTTGGCACCGATCACGAGGAGAAAGCGGTAGTTGTAGCCGGAGCGCCGCGCACTCATCAGCATCATCCGCAGGAATAGGCGGCTCACGACGCCCGCCATCGTCACCCCTGCCCAGAAGATCAGGATGTTCGCGGTGGTAATGCTGCGGACCGAGAAAATCCCGCTGACGATCACCAGCCAGAAGGAGGCCAAGGTGGTGGCCTTGAGCAGATCCTTTAGCTGGGTTCTCAGGGCGACGAAACGGTCGGCCTTGTACCGGATGCAGTAGGCGAAAATGCCTACCCAGCCGAGCGCCAGGAGCAGCACGCCTATCGTGTCTCCCATGCGATAGGTCGCAGGAGTAGCGTGGGGAGCTCCGCCGCGGAAGATGATCTCCGGGCGGAAATAGATGATGAGGGCTGCCGCAGCGACGAGGATCAACTGATCCAGTACGCGGAAACTATGGATCAACACCTTGTGACGAAGGCGAATCATTGGGGGGAC
>CAMPGU010000400.1 GCA_946885645.1 uncultured Haloferula sp. | reverse complement strand
AAGGGGTGGCTCGCGCGCGATGAGATTTCCCGGGGTGAACCTTCCTTAGGCGGCATGACCAAGCTCGAGTGGCGCTCGCTAGAGCAAAAAAAGGCGGCGTGCCGGGAAGCGCTGGAGCTGCCCTAGAGGCTTCAGCGAGGGAGTGGCTCCTTGTTACGAGCAGGCCGGCGGTCGGTCGCGGTATTTACCATGTGATTCCGCAGCTGCTCCGGACCGTTCAAAAACATGGTCGCCCAAGACGGATTTTACGTAAGCGGCACAGGACGAGCTTTCAACGGGCTGCTCCTAACAGTGGTTTTTGAGATTGCCGACCCCTAACTCGGTCCCTAGAAACCGGAGTCTCGAATAACGCGCGTCGATTGACAATCAAGCTCGCCAAACAACATCGCATGACTTTCCGCCTCGCTTCCGCCGCTGCGCTTGTCGCTCTGCTTTTTTCGAGCTGCGCCTCGGATTCCGACCTCACGGTTCTCTCGAAGTCCCGCTCCATGAGCTACTCCTCCGGCGGCTATTCGTCCGCCCGGGGATTTTCCTCCGCCGGAGGATACACCACTTCTCAACCTTCCCCGACGCTCGCCCAGCAGGCTGCCGGAAAGCCGAAGGACAAGCACGGGATGCCATTCTATAAGGCTTCCGAGCGCACCCGGCTGGTCCGCACCACCGCCTACACCTGCTCCGAGGACGACCACATCGAATACGGTTCGATGAACGCCGCGGGCACGCCCTTGCGCTACACGGACCGGGTCCGCAGCGCCGCCGCCGACTGGGCAGTCTATCCGGTAGGCACCGTTTTCCGCATCAAAGGGATGCCCCAGCTTTTCGTGGTGGATGACTACGGCTCGGCCCTGACCGGGACGAACACCGTCGATATCTACACCCCGAGCAAGGCGCACATGGGCACGTGGGGCCGCCGCAATGTCGAGCTGACCGTCGTGCAGTGGGGATCCTTCTCCCGCAGCGCGGAGATCCTCGCCAAGCGCACGCACTATCCCCACTGCGCGCAGATGTACGCCGCCATCAACCGGATGACCTCCGGCCGCACGGCTGCCACCGCTTCCCGCTAAGGGCCGCCATGACGCGAGCCGAACGGGCCGCCCGCGTGGACCGGCGGCTCGCGGAATTGTATCCGGAGACGCCGATCCCGCTGGATCACAAGGATGCCTATACCCTGCTGGTGGCGGTGCTGCTTTCCGCCCAATGCACGGACGCCCGCGTGAATACCATTACTCCGGCGCTCTTCGCCCTCGCGGACACGCCGGAAAAAATGGCCGAGGTGCCGGTGGAGAAAATCAAGGAGATCATCCGCCCCTGCGGGCTCTCGCCGCGGAAGTCGCAGGCGATCCGCGATCTTTCGGTGATCCTGGTGGAGCAACACGCCGGGAAGGTGCCGGCGGATTTCGAGGCGCTCGAAGCGCTGCCGGGAGTGGGCCACAAGACGGCCTCCGTGGTAATGGCACAGGCTTTCGGGGTCCCCGCCTTCCCGGTGGATACCCACATTCACCGCCTGGCGAAGCGCTGGAAATTGACCGAGGGCCGCAATGTCGTGCAGACCGAGCGGGATCTGAAGAAGCTTTTCCCGCGGGAAAGATGGAATGCGCTGCACCTCCAGATCATCTTTTACGGACGCCAACACTGCTCGGCGCGCGGCTGCGACGGGAAATCCTGCCTGCTCTGCCGGGAACTCTTCCCCCCGAAAGGCTAGGAGCATCCTCGCTTGCAGGAACTTGCCGCCCCGGCTTTGATCCTCCGTGATCCCGCGATGAACCCTTACCTCCGCCCCCTTGCCCCCGCCATCGTCATGGTGGCTGGCGCTTCCGCAGCGGAGACGGAGACCGCGGCGGAGGTGCAGGGGCTCCACACGGAAGCTCTGGCCGCGATGGAGACCGGGAAATGGGAGGAAGCGCTGCAGCTCTTCGACCGCTGCATCGCGGAACACGGGAATGACGCCCCGGCGCGCTTCGGCCCCTCCTTCGGCGTCACCTGGTACCGCAAGGGCATCTGCGAAATGCAGCTCAAGCGCCCGGAGATGGCGGCGCGGTCCTTCGAGATTTGCTACCGCGATTTTCCCAACCGGGGCAAGGGCAACGACAACATGTTCAACAAGCGCGCCCTGCTCCGCTGGGCGGAGGCGGCGCAGGCCACGGGCAATCCCGCCGAGGCGATCCGGCTTTTCAAGAAGTTCCTCGACGAGCGGGACAGGACAAAGGACCTCTTCGATCCCGGTTCCTATTACGTCCAGCTCGCCCTCTGCCACCTCGCCATGGGGGATGTGGTGCAGGGTGCGGAGAACCTGGAAACGGCGATCAAGAACCGGAAGAGCTTCAAGACCCCGGTCTCCGGGATCGTTGCCTCGCTCCAGTCGCTGGTCTCCGTCGCCATCACGAAGAAAGACGAGGCGACCTTGACCGCCTTTCTCGAAGAGAATCGCGAGGACCTCGTCCTCGAGCCGGTGGAAATGGCAGCGTACGTCCCGTCTTTCGTGCGGATGGCGACCGAAGCGATGACGGCGGGCATGGATGGAGCGGCCCAAGCCCTGTTCCAACTCCTCCCTCCCTCCGGGAAGATCGCCGAGGCGCTGAAGGGGAGAATTGCCGCTACGGAGGAGGAGCCCGCGAAGGCGGAACTGCAGGCGGCGCTCGATCGCTTGGAAAAGGCCGTCAGGGATGGCACCTGCCACGATGCGATCCGGCTCGAAGCCGCCGCCGTGATCCATGAACGGCAGGGCAAGCCCCGGGAAGCCTATGCGGCCTACGAGCAGTTGGAGCAGCAGTTCCCCCGCGCGAAGGAACGCGAGAAAAATCTCTTCAACCTGGTACGCACCGGGGCCGCCGCCGGCGAGCCGTCTGCCGCCGCGAAGTACGGGCCGCAATTCCTGGAAGCTTACCCGGAGTCCCCGCAAGTCCCGGACGTGCGGCGCCTCATGCTGCT
>CAMPGU010000399.1 GCA_946885645.1 uncultured Haloferula sp. | reverse complement strand
CTCCATTTCCAGATCCGCCGTCTCCATGAGCTGCCAATCCCCCGTCTTCGTCATCCGCAATAGCCAATCGTGGTGCTTCAGCAAGGTCGAGCGGTGGCCGACGCTGACGTAGGTGTAGCGGTGCTTCCTCAGATATGAATACATCCGGTCCTCGTTCGGCTCGTCCAGCGCGCTGGTCGATTCGTCGAGGAAGGCGATGGCCGGCCGTTTGAAGAGCAGGCGTGCGAAAGACAGCCGCTGCTGCTCGCCGAGCGAAAGCATGTTCGCCCAATCCGCCTCCCGGTCGAAATCCCCATCCACCCGCTCCGCGAGTTCCGGAAGGTTGACCGTTTCCAGCACCTCCTGCATCGACTCCTCGCTGTTCTTCATCCCGGACTCCGGGTACTCCAGTTGGGCGCGCAGGCTGCCGGGAACCATATAGGGCCGCTGCGGCAGGAACATCATGGAGCGGTAAGGAGGGCGGCCGATCTTGCCGCCCCCGGAATTCCAGAGCCCCGCGATGGTCCTCAGCAGCGAGCTTTTTCCCGCGCCGCTTTCCCCCATGATCAGCAGGCTCTTGCCGGGCGGCAGCCGGAAGCTCAGGTCGCGCAGCAGTTCGCGACCGCCGTCCGGAGTTGTCACGGTCAGGTTTTCAAGGATGATCGTGCGTTCGTCCTCGCTGATCTCGATCTGATCGGAGCTCTCGGACTCCAGATCGTCCTCCACATCGCGCTCGTCGAGGAACTCCCCGAGCGATCCGAGGCGCGTGACGCCGGCGGCGAACTGGCTGAGGCGCTCGAATTGCGTGATCACCATCGAGATCGCCGCGAGAAAGGTCGCGAAGGCAGCGGAGGCTTGCGCGATCTTCCCGAACTGGACCTCGCCCTTCAGGAACAGGGGAGCCACGATGATCAGGGGCAGGATCAGCGCCAGGGAATTGTAGCCGGTGGTGAAGAAGGTGAGGTTCCGGTTCCAGCGGATCAGCACCAGCATGTTGCCGACGACTCCGCCGAGCCGCGCCCGCAGGTCCCGTAGTTCCCGGCGCTCGCCCCGGTAAAAGGCGATCGATTCCGCATTGTCGCGCACCCGCACCAGGGCGTAGCGGAAATCCGCCTCCCTCTCGTACTGGAGGTAGTTCAAGCCGATCAGCCGCTTCCCGATCAGGAAGGCAACCAGAGTCCCCACCACCGCGTAGCCGACCAGCACGGACATGAGGAGACTGGAGATCGACCAGAGCACTCCCGCAAGTCCCACCATCTGGATCGTCGAGTTGATCACCAGCAGCGAGAAGGACAGGGCGGTGATGGTGAAGTTGCGGACGTCTTCCGAAATGCGCTGGTCCGGGTTGTCGATCTCCTCGTGGCCCTGCAAGCGGTAGTAGGCCCGGTTGTAAAAGTAGCGCAGCGTGAAGGTGCGGGCCAGGAAGTCGCGCCAGTTGAGTGCCATCCGCTCTTCCATGTAACGGTAGAAGGCGGCGAGCGGGATTCCCGCCCCGATGATTCCGAGATAGACCCAGAGGCCCCGGTGAAAGCCCTCCACGTTCCGGCGCTCGAGCGCGGTCATGATGTCGCTCATCACGTAGCCGGCCCAGATCACGCTGACCGCCGTGGAGGTGACCGAGAGCGTGATCAGGACGCCTAGCTGCGTCCAAGCCTTGCCCGGCGTCCGGCCGAAAAAGTAGGGGCGGATCAGCCGCCACAATTGGAACCAGACGTGCCGTGTGAACTTGGGCGCTTCCTCCATGGATAATCCCACCAGTTCACTCCGGAGCGCGGGATTCGCCAGACAAATCTGGGTCTTTCCGGGAGCTCATCCCGCCCCATGCCTGGCTCTGGGGAGCGTGAGCGTGAAACAGGCGCCCCTTTCACCATGCTCCAGCTTCAGATCGCCTCCGCTAGCCCGCGCCAGGCGGCGTGAAAGGGAAAGCCCGAGGCCGACGCCCGGGCGGCTTTCCGCGGCAGCTGCCGCCGACTTGTGAAAGGCGCGGAAGATGCGCTTCTTCTCCGCCCGGGGAATTCCATCTCCGTGGTCCCTTACCCGGATCTTCACGTCCTTGCCCCGCGCCTCGGCTTCCAGCGTCACCTCCGCGGGATCCGAGCCGGCGGCGTATTTGGTGGCGTTGTCGATCAGGTTGAAGAGGACATGCTCCACCGCGGCGGGGTCGGCCTCCACGCTGGCTTGCCAGCCCGGATCCTCCATGTGCGCCACCAGCCTCAGATTCGCCTCTCCCAATCGCCCGCGGAACCGCTCCAGCATGGGTGCGACCAAGGCCCCCGCCACGTGCTTGCCGGCCGCGGACCTCGCGCTGCCGCGTTCGATGCGCGAGAACGCGAGCACGTTTTCCACCAGGTGGGACAGGCGCTCCGCCTCGCGCCGCAGGGTCTGGAAATAGTGGCCGCGCTGATCGTCCTTGATTGCGCCGCTCTCCAGCATCTCCGAGTAGATCTGGAAGGTCGTCAGGGGCGTCCGCAGCTCGTGTGTCACGGCGGAAACGAAGGACGCCCTGCGCTCGCTGAGCCGCATCAGCCCGACCACCAGCAGCCAGGCCGCGCCGATGGCAAGCACCGCGGCCATCCAGCCCGCGGCCAAAGTTAGAACCACCCCCCGCGGGAGGGGCGCGCCCGCCGCGGCTCCGTTGCCCGGTGCGATCTTCCACGGAAAGGAGGCGAGAGCGAGGCCGTCCCCGGCATCGGAAGGCCGCGCGGGGACCAGAGTTGCCGCGGGAAAGAGATCCGCGATTTCCCGGAGGAGCATCGCCTTGAATGCCTGCTCGTCCAGCCATGCGCCCTGAATCGAGCGCATGGTCACGTCGTCCGCTCGTTTCCACTGCAAGTGACGCAGCAGAAAGAGATCGCTTCCGAAGCGCGCGGGGCGCGGGAGCCCGCCGCGCAGGAGACTCCATCCCCCCACGAGCAGGTTGTTGGACACAGTTGCAGCATTGAACTGCATC
>CAMPGU010000398.1 GCA_946885645.1 uncultured Haloferula sp. | reverse complement strand
CGTCAATCCGACGGAGCTGCCGAGCCGCCCGCAAATCGCCGAGGTGTAAGTGTATCCGGACCTGCACCCGAAGCTCGTTTCGATCCGAGCGGACGGCCGGCCGCCGGACCGGGACGGCAGGCTGGCCCCCGGTGCCCGCAGCGTCGCCTTCTCCATTTCCCCCGGGGATGAAGATCCCGCGCCGGAGCTGCTGCATTTCCGTTGGCGGCGGCCCGGCACGGACTGGGCGGAGTGCCACGCGGGCGAGCTGGTCATCATGCCCTGCGGGGTGGCGGGCACGCATCCGGTGGAATTCCAGGCGCGCCATACCGACGGGGTGTGGAACCACGCGGTGCTGCGGCACGATTTCATCATCCCGCTGCCCTGGTGGCAGCGCCCCCTGCGGATCGGCGCGATCGCCCTGACGCTCGCGCTGGCCACCGCCGGAGTGCTGTGGTGGTCCTCGGTAAGCAAGCTGCGCCGGAAGCTCGAACGGGCGCAGGCGATCCGGGCGCTCGAGCAGGACCGCCTGAGGATCGCGCGGGACATGCACGATGACATCGGCGCGCGCCTCACCCATCTGGCGCTGCTGGCGGACCGCATCAAGCGCTCGCCGGGACAGGAGGGCGAAATGCTCGGCAAGATCGCGCGGGAAGCCCGCGGCACCGTTGGCGCGCTCGATCAGATCGTATGGGCGGTGAGCCCGCAGCACGATACGCTGGGCGGCCTGATCGACTACATGTGCAGCTACTCCACCGAGTATCTGGCGGCGGCGAACCTGTCCTGCCGTTTCGAACTCTCCGCGGAGCGGCGGGAGGCCGTGGTCCCCTTTTCCATCCGCCATCCCCTGCTCATGGCGATCAAGGAGGCGCTCCAGAACGTGGTGAAGCACGCCGGGGCCACGCGCGTCGTGATCGGCCTGATGGCCACCTCCACGACGCTCCAAATCACCGTGACGGACAACGGTTCGGGCTTCGTGGCCACGGCCGAACCAGGCAGCCTTCAGGACGGCGTGGCGAACATGCGCGGCCGCCTCGCCGAGATCGGCGGGAATTGCAGCATCTCGCCCTCCGATTCCGGGGGCACCCGCGTGGTGCTCTCCGTACCGTGGAAATCCGAATCCTCATGAAACCTCTGATCGTAAGCCTCACCGAGGACAACTACCCGCTGGCGCACGAGCTGCGCGAGCTGTTCAACTCCCAGCCCGACATGCTGGTGCTGGACGTCTTCCCCACCGCGGAGGAAACGCTGCGGGTGATCGGCTCGCGGATGCCGGAAGTCCTGATCGTGGACCTCCGCCTGCCGGGGATCGGCGGAGTGGAGTTGATCGCGAAGCTGAAACAGGCACACGCGAACCTGCACATGCTGGTGCTGACGATGTACGAGGAGAGCGATCTTATCTTCAACGCCCTGCGGGCGGGAGCATCCGGCTACCTGCTGAAACGCTCGGGCGCGGAGGAAATTTGCGACGCGGTGCGGGAGGTCCGCGGCGGCGGCGCGCCGATGTCGCCGAGCATCGCGCTGAAGGTGGTGGAGTCCTTCCGCGCCCCGCGGAACAACCCCGCGAACCAGGAGGCGAAGCTTTCCCCGCGGGAGGAGGAGATCCTGTCCCTGCTGGCGGAGGGCGCGCTGTACAAGGAGATCTCGTCCGCGCTGGGCATCAGCATGGACACGGTGCGGACGCACCTGCGGCGGATCTACGACAAGCTGCACGTCCACTCCCGGACCCAGGCGGTGATGAAATTCTACGGCCAGCGCCACTGAGCATGAGAAGGAGGATACACGCGGGGAGATACCTCGCCGCACTGATCGCCGCGGCGGCTTTACCGGCAGGGGCGCAGGACGACCCGCAGTCCGTCCCTTACGCGGGGGTGGAGGCGTGGGAGAAGGACCGCGACCAGCGGCTGGCGTGGTTCCGGGAGGCGCGCTTCGGGATGCTGATTCATATGGGCCTCTACTCCGGGGCGGCGGGAACCTGGCCGCCGGGATCCGATGCCCGGCAGGACGAGAGGCAACACCCGGAGTGGATCCGCACCTGGGCCTCGATCCCCGCGGCGGAATACGAGAGCACCCTCAAGCCGCTGTTTCGCCCCGCGCCGGGATGCACGGACGAGTGGGCAAAGCTGGCGAAGGAGGCGGGCACGCGATACGCAATCTTTTCCGCCAAGAGCGAGGAGGGCTACACGCTTTTCAACAGCCAGATCGGCCAGATGCCGGGGGCGGCGAACATCTCGCCCCCCGGGCGCGATCTCTTCGGCGAGTTCGTGGCGAGCGTGCGCAAGCAGCAGCTCATGCCGGGGATATATTATTCGCTCACGGACTGGCAGCACCCGGACCGCCTGCGATATCCCGCGCACCTGCAGGATCAGTTCCGGGAGCTGGCGACGCGCTACGGCCCGCTGGGCATCCTCTGGGTGGATGGCTCGACGGCGACAAGCGAAGCCTCCGACTGGGGCACGCGCGCCCTGCTGGAGGCATGGCGGGAGCATCAGCCGGCCTCGGTGATCAACAACCGCTTCTGGAACGGCCTGGAGAATCCTTACGGGGATTTCATGACGCCGCAGGGCTACGTGCTGCCGGGGGCGATCGAGGGCCGCATGTTCGAGGTCCGGCAAACGCTCAACGGCCACCTCGGCTTCGGCGGCGAGAACATGCCATGGAAATCTCCGCGCGAGATCCTGCACCTGCTTTCCGAAACGGCGAGCAAGGGCGGAAACCTGCTGCTCGCGGTGGGGCCGGACGCGACCGGCCGGATCCCGGAAAAGGCCGCGGCCTCCCTGAGGAGCACCGGGGAATGGCTCAAGACCCACGGGGAGGCGATCTACGGGACGGAGCGGACGCCCTTCCTGGTGCCGCCCTTCAACGGCCGCTGCACGGTGGCGGAACGCGGTGGCAAACAGATCCTCTACTGCCATCTCCACGAATGGCCGGCGGGCGGGATCATCTCCCTGGA
>CAMPGU010000397.1 GCA_946885645.1 uncultured Haloferula sp. | reverse complement strand
CTCTGAGGCCGCTTCGGGCCCCGCATAGCTCGCTGGAAACAATTCCCGATGGAGCGGGCAGTCGCGATACCGCGGCTGCGCCGCTCGGTATCGCGGTAAGGGAATCAGCCCTCTTCCCCGCCGGCTTCCGGATGTTGGATCTCCAATGCCGCCAGCCGGGCGTTCAGATCCTGCATGCAGGCAAATAGACCACGCAAAATGTGGCACAATCTCCCGGCGCTCTCTTCCTTAAGGGAATCGAGTTCCGTCGTCAGCGCGTTCATCAAGTCGTCGGGGAGGTTCGCCGTCATTCTGGCTTCAATGATTATCGGGGGAAGCTTCGGCACCTGGAGGCGACCTAATTTCGCAGTCCGGTGCTTACCACCGACCTATTAAACTAACATTCCCAAAATCGGCCGCGCTTTCAAGTGCCAGTTCCGCGAGCTGCGGACCGGACCTCGGAAATTTTTGAAGCGGCCGCGGTCAGAGCTTCCTCGCATTCGCCAACGTCATCCGGACGTCCCCGATGAATACCTGGGACCTCAGCTCCACCGGGATACGATTCGCATCGTCGGAGAGCCAGAGGGTGGAGCTTTTCATCTTTTTATAGGGAAGAAGATTCTTCGTCTTCGGGTCGATCTTCTGAAGGGCGACGGAGAGTTTGATGGTGTCGCGCCCGGCGAACTTTTCGCGCCCGAGGACGTGGATCTTCAGCAGATAGGGCTTGTTGAAGGGCTGCAGCGGGAGGACGAGGGTGTCGCCGTTGTCCAGCTTCTGGCTGCGTACGTGGAGCATGGCGGAAAACACATCGTGGACGGGCGTGAAGCGGAACTCGCTGGCCACGGTTCCGGATTTCCCGTTCTTGGTGATTCGAGTGGTCTTCTCGCTCTTAACCAAGGGGCCGGCCCAGGTCGTGCGCGTGGTATTCACTTCATCCCCCTCGTCCTGCACGCCTACCGAAACCCGCGGGCGGAGGGTGGCCGGATCGAGGCGCGACGCCATCGCCACCTTGTTGCGGTAGAGTTTGGAAGCGAGCCCCGTACTCCCTCCGGCGACCCGTGCATGGTAGTCCGCGGGGAACTTGGAATCAGTGGTCCCGAAGGTGAAAGTAAGCTTCCCCGCATCGACCATGCCCTTCCATGAGAGCCGGTAATCGAACTCCTGGGGCTTCAGCTTGGGGTGCGGCCCCAGCCTGGCAGGCGTCACTTCCTTCTTCCAATCCGCCAAGGCAGGAAGAGAAAGGGCGAGGAATAGGACGAGAGCTCTCACGCTCCCTTAGACTTCCACCGATCGCCCGGCATTCAAGCGAAGATGCGTGTCAATCCCCGCAACCGCAGCAGGCGGGACTCAGCGGCCGCTCTTCCTCCGCTTCGGGGGCCGTAAGGCCGGGATTGGGCGCGAGCGTGCCGAGACCGAGCTTTGCCAGCAGGGCGCGGTCCTTTTCCACGGCGGGATTCTTTGCCGTCAGGAGCTTGTCGCCGTAGAAAATCGAGTTCGCCCCGGCGAAGTAGCAGAGTGCCTGGGTTTCATCGGACATGCGGGTGCGCCCGGCGGAAAGGCGCACCTTTGCCTTCGGCACCGCGATCCGGGTGAGGGCGATCATGCGGACGAGGTCGAACACGTCCACCGCGTCGGAGCCCTCCAGTGGCGTGCCCGGCATCGGCATCAGGGAATTGATCGGCACGCTCTCCGGCTGCGGATTGAATTCGGAAATCACCTCCAGCAACTTGAGGCGGTCGTCGCTGGTCTCCCCGAGACCGAGGATGCCGCCGCAACACACCGACATCCCGGCGTCCTGCACGTTGCGGATGGTGCGCAGGCGGTCCTCGTAGGTGTGGGTGGTGACGATGTTCGGATAGTGCTCCGGAGAGGTATCGAGATTGTGGTTATAGGCGGTCACGCCGGCTTCCTTGAGCGCCTTCGCTTCGTCCGGGCCGAGCTCGCCCAAGGTCACGCAAACTTCCATGCCGAGCGTCGAGACGTCCCGGACGATATCGAGCACCTGCTCGAAGCGCTGCGTGCCGCCGCGCACCCCGCGCCATGCCGCGCCCATGCAGAAGCGCGTGGAGCCGGTATCCCGGGCGGCCCGTGCCCGCTCCATGATAACGTCCTTGCTCATCAGGCGCTCGATCTCGACGCCCGAATTGTAGCGGGCGGATTGCGCGCAATAGGAGCAGTCTTCCGAGCAGCCCCCCGTCTTGATCGACAGCAGGGTGCAAAGCTGGACATCGTTCTCCGGCCAATTCGCTTCGTGCACGGCGCGGGCCTGCTTGAGCAGTTCGAAGAAAGGCAGGGAATGGAGGCGCTGAAGTTCGGCGAGAAGCATCTTTCGGAAAATGACTGATTTCTAAGCTCTGATTTTTAAACGGGTGCAGCGCGGGGCGCGGTTTACCTAACCCATCCTTCGCCGACCGGGAGCTTCCCTTGGCCGACGACGGTGTAATCGGTCTTGCCCATGGCACCCTCCAGCTTCAGCCCGATCTTGCTCTTCCAGACCTTGCTCATGCTTTCCGCGGTGTGGCAGCCCCAGCTCTTGCAGTAGGCGTCCTTGGCGAAGACGGAAGAGCGGATCTTCGGGAGATCCCGCTCATGAATCCACGCGGTGCAGGCGGCCATGATATTGCTGCCGTAGTCGAGCATGAAGCAGTGGCGGTTTGAATGACCGAAGTAGTCGAAGGTCTGCACCGCCCCACGGGGGCGGCTGTTGATGGCCGAGATGGTGCTGGCGGTGTTGTCCACCCAGACCAACGTGCAGTTCCTCTTCCTCGCCAGATCGGTGATCCAGGTGGTGTAGGGCTGCCGGTCTTCCTTTCCGCGCTGCTGATAGCCCGGGCGATAGACGATCCATACAATGGGCGCGCCCTCGCCGTACGCCTGGCGGAGCTCCACCATCCGCAGGGTGGAGGCGCGGACGAAATTGGCCCACCAGCGGTCGTGCTGGTCGCGCGGCACGCGCAGGTCCTCCCAAGAGCGCAAGGCAGGCCCGCCCGTCAGGATCACGTGCTCTGCCGGGGCGAGCGAGATCA
>CAMPGU010000396.1 GCA_946885645.1 uncultured Haloferula sp. | reverse complement strand
TCCCCGACCCGCGTGGCGAACGCGATGGGCACCACGCAGAGAGCAAACACGAACATGCCCGTCTTACGCGCGCGGGTGATGCTCCATCCGCGGCTGGTCAGCCAACCGGTGATCCAACCGCCGAAGATGCTGAGCACCGTGATGATCGCGTAGATGCTGACCAGGTGGAGCCAGCTCGACTTGATGTCGAGATGGCGGGTCTTCTTGAAGTAGTCGGGCAGCCAGATGAGGAAAAACCACCAAACCGGATCCGTGAGGAACTTGGCCGCGATGAAGGACCATGCCTGGCGATGTCGCAGCACTTCTCCCCACGTCACCTTGCCCCTGCCTGCATCCGCAGCATCGCTCTCGATGTAGGATAGCTCCCCGGCAGAGACACGCCGCGACTTCTCGGGGCTATCGAAGAAGGGCCACCAAACGGCGATCCACACCAAACCCGCCAGGCCGGCGATGACGAAGGTCCAGTGCCAGCCGAGGCTGTAGGCAATCGCGGGAACCACGGCCGGAGCGAGGATGGCTCCGACATTGGCCCCGGAGTTGAAGAGGCTGGTCGCGAAGGCACGCTCGCGTTTCGGGAACCACTGCGCAGTCGCCTTCACCGCTGCGGGGAAGTTCCCACCTTCCCCCAAACCCAGCGCGATCCGCGCTCCGAAGAACCCGGCAATGGAATTGACTAGGGCATGACCGATGGCGGCCAAACTCCATGCGCCGATCGAGACCGCGTAACCGATCTTCGTGCCGTAGCGGTCCACGAACCACCCGAAGAAGAAGAGGCTCACGCCGTACGAAGCTTGGAAGGCGGAGTTGATGGCCCCGAACTGCGTGCTGGTCCACCCGAGCTGCTCGTCGAGGATGGGCTTGAGCAAGGAGAGGATCTGCCGGTCGATGTAGTTGATCGTGGTGGCGAAGAACAACAGCGCGCAGATGATCCAGCGGTAGCGGCCGATGGCAGGCGCGGCTTGCCCGGAGGCCAGTTCTCCTTGCAGGGCGATATCGGGGTCTTGGTTCATGGCATGGAAGCGGCGGTTCTTTCCGCGTGGCGGAGGCCGAGCATGAGGCCGCGCAATTCGGAGAGCCCGCGCATGCGGCCGATGCAAGAGTAACCGGGGGTGATGCCGGTCGGCTTGCCGAGATCATCCATCATCGTGTGCCCGTGGTCGGGGCGCAGGGGAAGCCGCCAGTCGGCGCGGCCTTCACCCCGCCGGCGGTCTTGCTCGTCCAAGAACGCACGCAGGACCGATGGCATGTCCACGGAACCGCCGAGGTGACCGGCTTCATGGAAGCTCCCGTCCGGCTCCCGTTGCGTGCTGCGCAGGTGCACGGCGTGGATGCGCGGGCCGAACCGGGCCACCATTCCCGCCAGATCATTGTCGGCCCGCGCGCTGAAGGAGCCGGCACAGAAGCAGAGCCCGTTCGCCGGGCTCTCCGCCATCCGGAAGATTGCTTCGACATGTGCCGCGGTGGAAACGATTCGCGGCAAGCCAAGGACCGGAAACGGCGGATCATCGGGATGGATGGCCATGCGAACCCCGACTTCCTCGGCCACAGGGATCACCGCTTCGAGGAAGCGCGCCAGATTCGCGCCCAATTCTTCGGTGCCGAGATGTTCGTAGCGCGCGAGCATGGCGCGGATGTCGTCCAAGCTCAGTGCCCACTTCACGCCGGGGAAGACGTCGATGATGGTCCGGATGAATGCCTGTCGTCCCACTTCATCAAGGCCACGCCACCACGCTTCCGCACGCTCCAGTTGCGCCGACGTATAATCCGCCTCGGCGCCCTTCCGCTTGAGCGCATGAATCTCGAATGCCGCAAAGCGAACGGGATCGTAGTGCAGGCATTCCGATCCGTCGGGTAGGCTGAAGCGCATGTCGGTGCGCACCCAATCGAGCACCGGCATGAAATTGTAGATCACGCACGAGATACCTTCCGCGGCGAGGTTCCGGAGCGTCTCGGTGTAGTTTCGGAAGCGCGCCTTCAGGTCGCCCCGGCCCGTCTTGATGTCCTCGTGCACGGGCACCGACTCCACCGCAGTCCAGCGCAGGCCGGCGGCTTCGAGCATCGCCTTGCGCTCGCGAATGGCTTCGCGGGGCCAGGCTTCGCCATAGGGGATCTGATGAAGCGACGTGAAGACCGCGGTCGCTCCCGCCTGCCGGATGTAAGCAAGCGGCACCGGATCGCCCGGCCCGAACCAACGGAAGCATTCCTCCAACAGGAAGAGATGGGGATCGGTCAGGTTCATGCTCAGACGCCGGAGAAAGCGACAAACCCTCCGTCCACCGGCAGGATGGTTCCGCTCACAAAGCGGGACGCAGCGGCGAGCAGGTAATGGACCGCGCCATGCAGTTCATCCGCTTCGCCGAAGCGGCCGAAGGGCGTATTGCGGATCACCAACTCCCCGCGTTCGGTGAGCGAGCCGTCCTCGTGGGTCAGGAGACGGCGGTTTTGTTCGCCGATGAAGAACCCTGGCAGCACCGCGTTCACGCGCACCTTGCCTGCGCTGCGCCGGCCGAGGTCCACGGCCAGCCAGCGAGTGAAATTCTCCACGCCCGCCTTGGCCGCCGAATAGCCGACGACACGGGTGACCGCTTGCGGTGCCGAGACGGAGGAGAAATTGACGACCGATCCGCCCTCCATCATCGCCGGGGTGAAGACGAGCGATGGCAACACCGTGCCGTGGAGATTGAGATCCACCACTTGTTGGAAGGATTCGAAGTCGAGGTCGGCGAAGGACTTCTCGGGCGAGATCGTGGCTCCCGGCATGTTGCCCCCGGCCCCGTTCACGAGGCCGTCGATGCGCCCCCACTGTTGGATTGCCGCGTCACGCGCGCACTCAAGCGCCGGGCGATCCAGTACGTCGGCCACCAGGCCGAGGCACTGCGCGTCAGGCGTCTTCGCCCTGCATTTCGAAATCGCCGCGTCGAGCTTGTCTTGGCTCCGGCCGAGGTAGACGACCCGGGCGTTCCGTGCGGCCAGATAGTCGGCGGCGGATCCGGCCAAGGCTCCCGTCGCTCCGGTGACGACGATTACGCGG
>CAMPGU010000395.1 GCA_946885645.1 uncultured Haloferula sp. | reverse complement strand
CCAGGAGGATTCTCCCGACACGCTGCCGGAGAAAGACATCATCGGATCTTCCACCGTGGTCCCGGTGACAGGCGTGAGGATATGACCGTACATCCGCCGGCTGGTGCCGTAGGTGTCATCCACGATGTCCGCCTTGAAGCCGGTGAAGCCGGTGGTGACGGAGTAGGATTTGCCCAGTCCCCGCACATTGCGATACTCGATAAAAGCGCCTTCCAGGCCTTCTTCGGTGGTCTCAAGGATGACATACCCACGCGGGGCGGCAGCGTCCCTCTTCCCCCGCTCGATCTGACCTTCCGGGGCAGCCCGCAACCTTTCGCGCCAGCTCGCGCCGAGGACAAAAACTTCCGCGTTCAGGGAGGACGCCAGCGTGACGGCGAGGGTGCCGACTAGGAGTGATGACTTCATATCCCCGGAAGGCCTAACTGAAGGGACCTGCGGTCTGCAACAGCTAAGTTCGCGCCCCTGCAACGCAATTTTAGGGCCGTGTTAAATAAGGCTGCGGCCTCCCCGCGCGGGAACCCGCGGAATTCCAGCCCTCCCGGTAGCCCCTGCGGAAGTCGCCGCGTACGGCGGCCGGAACCTCGCCGGAGTGGCGGTCGGGATTCATCGAGCGACCCGCCAGCCGGTCACGGCGGCCCCGGTTTTCGCCCAGCTCATAGGCGCGGCGCTGGCTCCAAGGATTGTCATTCGCGTTCCGATAGCCCGCACTGTAACCCCGCACGTAGTCGTCGCGCGTGGCAGGCGGAAAGCGATCCCGGCCGTAGTAGGGATTGTAACGGCGGCCTTGGCGCTTGTCCCGGCTGCCATCGCCATGCCCGGCGCGGTAAGCGCTGGACTCCGAGCCGCCGCCCCACCCCGGACCGGGAGCCGGACCGGGGCCGCCGCCGTAGTAGGAATCCGGCACACAGGACGCAGCGATCAAGGTGGCGGTGAGCAAGGCGCTCGCGCGGACCGGCCATTTCCTCAACCGGCACTGCAGATTCGGCCATTGAGCGGACAATCGCTGGAGGCATTGAACAGCAATGGACATTGTCATCGTTACCTAGCCGTAATCGAAGCATGAAAGCCCGTCCAGTTCTCCTTGTTCTCCTCTCGGCCCTGGTCGCCCGCGCGGACCACGGGAACCTGACCAGCTTCAACGAGCTAACCGGACGCTGGTACGGGGTGTCGAAGACCCCGGTATTGAACGAATCGGTGGAGGTTTCCTGGGCACCGGACGGATCGGTGCTGCTTTATGCGCTGGAAACCACGGAAGGAAGGCGCCTGATGAAGCTGGACCCTCTGCAAGGGCAAGCAGCGCCTGCCGTGGAGGGTGTGGAATTCAAGGAATTCCGGGCCGGGGAAAAGGGCGGCATCTTTCTCCTCACCCCCGAAGGGTGGAGGAGGGCCGACGGCTCCGATCTCGAAAAAGCCGAGCCCCCGGAGGCACCCCGAACCCGCGAGGGCCGCGGTCGCCAGCGGCGGCGCGAAGGCGAGGGCGGCGGCCGGCAC
This sequence comes from uncultured Haloferula sp., assembly GCA_946885645.1. The sequence goes on along the minus strand of CAMPGU010000395.1, from coordinate 1,550 downwards.
TCCTCGGGGAGATCGCCCGACGGGCGTTGGGAGGTGGAGCTCCGCGAGGGCGCGGTGATCCTGAAGGACACGAAGGAAGGCAAGGAACGCCAGGTGGCGAAGCAGGACGAGGACGGGGAATTCCGCGGTGAGCCGGTGTGGGCTCCCGACTCCTCGCGCTTCGCGATGTGGAAGGAAAAGGACACCGAAGAACGCCTGGTCCACTACATCGAGTCCTCGCCGAAAGACCAGCTCCAGCCGAAGCATTTCACGCGCCCCTATCCGAAGCCCGGCGACGAGATCGATACCCGCGCGCCGTGGATCTTTTTCACCGGAACGGAGGAACCGCTGGCCGCGGATGCCTCGCTCCTGGCGGATCCCTACGAGTGCAACCGGCTGGAATGGCGCAAGGACTCCAAGCGCCTCACTTTCGAGTTCGTCGAGCGCGGCTTCGGAAAGCACAACATCATCGAAATCGATAGCGCTTCCCGCAAACAGCGCGTGCTCGTGCGGGAGGAAAGCGACACCTTCGTCTTCGTCTATGGCAACAGCTTCCGGCGCGACCTGAATGACGGCGAAGAGATCCTCTGGATCTCCGAACGCGACGGCTGGAAGCACCTCTACCTGCTCGACGGCCGGGACGGCTCGACGAAGCGTCAGCTCACGAAGGGAGAGTGGATCGTCCGCGAGGTGGTGGAGGTGGACGAGGCGAACCGCGAGGTGCTGCTGAAGATCTCCGGCTGCTATAAGGATCAGGATCCCTATCACATCCATTACGCGCGGGTTTCGATCGATACCGGCGAGCTGGTGCCGCTGACGGAGGAGAATGGCACGCACGACCGCTTCGATCGCGCGCCCGGCGGGAAATACTACGTCTGCCGTTGGTCGCGGGTGGACCGCGCGCCGGTGACGGAGCTGCGGAAATGGGAAGACGGTTCTTTGGTCGCCACGCTGGCGGAGGCGGACGACTCGAAGTTGCGCACCGCCGGTTGGCCGCTGCCGGAGCCCTTCGTGGCGAAGGACCGCGACGGGAGGTTCGATATCCACGGCATCATTTGCCGTCCCCCCGATTTCGATCCGGCAAAGAAGTACCCGGTGATCGAGAACATCTACGCCGGTCCGCAGGATTCCTTCGTGCCGAAAGCGTGGAGGCCGTGGATGGCCCCGAAGCATGAGATCGCCGTGCACGGCTTCATCGTGGTGCAGATCGATGGCAAGGGCACCGCGAACCGCAGCAAGGAATTCCACCACTTCTGCTACAAGAACCTCAAGGATGCCGGATTCCCCGACCGCATCGCCTGGATGAAGGCGGCGGCGGCCAAATATCCGCAGAGGGATCTGGAGCGGGTGGGCATCTTCGGCGGCTCCGCCGGCGGCCAGAACGCGCTGGGAGCCCTGCTCTTCCACGGCGACTTCTACAAGGCCGCCGCGGCCGATTGCGGCTGCCACGACAACCGCATGGACAAAATCTGGTGGAACGAACAGTGGATGGACTGGCCGGTGGGGCCCGAATACTCCGACAACTCGAACGTCACCCACGCGAAGAACCTGAAGGGCGCCCTGCTACTCAC
>CAMPGU010000394.1 GCA_946885645.1 uncultured Haloferula sp. | reverse complement strand
GGGTCCGCCTCAGTCGCCGAACAAGTTCCCCAGCCCCCCGATCACCGAGCCCTCTCCCCTGCCGCTGGCATACATGCTCGTGATGCGTTGGGCGAGGCGGGCGAAGGGCATGCTCTGGAGCCAGACGGTGCCATGACCTTGGAGAGTCGCCAGGAATAGCCCCTCCCCGCCGAAGACCATCGACTTCAAATTTCCGGAGCGCTGGATGTCATAGTTGATGCCTTTCGTGAAAGCGACCAGGCAGCCGGTATCGACGAAGAGCTTCTCGCCCTTCAATTCCTTTCTCACCACGGTGCCGCCGGCATGTACGAAAGCCATCCCGTCTCCCTGGAGCCTCTGGAGGATAAAGCCTTCCCCGCCGAACAGGCCCGCACCGAGCTTGCGGTTGAAAGCGATCCCGAGCTGGGTGCCCATCGCGGCACAAAGGAAGGCATCCTTCTGACAGAGCAGCTCCCCGCCCTGTTCCGAAAGATCGACCGGGACCACGGTACCCGGATAGGGAGCGGCGAAGGTCACATGCTTCTTGGCACCTGCGCGGTTCGTGAAATGGGTCATGAAGATCGACTCGCCGGTGAGCGCGCGCTTGCCCACGGCCATCAGTTTGCCCATGAAGCCTTGGTCCGGCGTGGAGCCGTCGCCCATCTTCGTTTCGAAGGAGATCCCCTCCTCCAGATAGTTCATCGCCCCCGCCTCGGCGATCACCGTCTCGCCGGGATCCAGCTCGATCTCCACCATCTGGATCGACTCGCCGATGATCTCGTAGTCGATCTCGTGCGAACGCTTGCCCGGAACCGAAACAGCCCCCCCTGCGGGAAGCGGCGGCGGAGCGCCCGCACCCTTGAAGAGATCCGGCAGGGCCTTCGCCGCGGGCTCCCACCCTGCCATGCCCTGCGTCCAGACGAGGGTCTGCGGCGTCAGCGTGCCGCCTTCGGCAAGCTCGGGAAGATTCTCCTCGGAAGTCGTGGCGGTGGAGCCGGAAGCGCTGTGATAGTGCCAGGTTTTCATGATGATGGAAAGTAGGCGGACGGGTCGGACAAGCAAGATGCTCCGGGTCCGCGAGGCACCTATTTGAGAGAGGAGAAGGCGTTCCACTCAAGCGGGATCATTCCACTTGGCGCATCTCGCGGGCAAAACCGACGGTTTGCCCGTCCTAGAGCAACTGCGTCTCCGCCAGCAGATGGTAAGTCCCGCGGCGGGCGATCAGCTCTTCGTGCCTCCCGCTCTCGATCAGACGGCCGTGATTGAGAACCAGGATCGTATCGGCATGACGGACCGTGGATAGCCGGTGCGCGATGACCAGGCTGGTGCGGCCCTGCATCAGCCGTTCCAAGGCTTCGTTGACCAGGCGCTCGCTTTCCGTATCCAGGGCACTGGTCGCCTCATCCAGAAGCAGGATGCGAGGATCGGCGAGAATGGCGCGGGCGATGGCGATGCGCTGGCGTTGGCCGCCGGAGAGCTTTACCCCCCGCGGCCCGACGAGGGTGTCGTAACCTTCGGGCAAGGCGGCGATGAAATCATGGGCATTCGCCTCTTGCGCAGCCGCCTCGATCTCCGCGGCCGTCGCGCCGGGCTTTCCATACTCGATGTTTTCCCGGATGGAGCCGCCGAAAAGCATCACCTCCTGCGGCACGACGGCGATCTGATGCCGCAGGGACGCGAGCTGGAGATCCGCGGCGTCGGCACCGTCGAAGAGCACCCGGCCGCTCTCCGGCCGGTTGAAGCCGAGGATCAGCGAGAAAACGGTGGATTTGCCGGCACCTGAGGGGCCGACCAAGGCTACCCGCCGACCGGGCTCCGCGGTGAAAGAAAGCTCGTCCAGCACCGGAGCCTCGGGCCGCGAGGGATAGCGGAAGGAGACATTCTCGAATGACAGCCCCCCCGCCAGCCGCCCAACGGCGTTGGAACCGCTGTTTTCGGGGCTCTCTGCCATCAATTCGCGGAGCCGTTCGGTCGCCCCCGACATCGCTTGAAACTGCGAGATGATCTCCGGCAGGGAGCCGAGCGAAGCCCCCACAAAAACGCTGAAGAGAACGAAGGCCATGAAATTCGTCTGGCTGATGCCGCCGCTCGCCAGCATGTGCGATCCGTACCACGCGACTCCTCCGATCGTGCCGAACATTGCAAAAATGACGAAGGAGAGGAACGCCGCGCGGGCATTTGCCCCTCTAAGCGTCACGTCGAAGAAACGGTCGAGGGCGCGGTCATAGCGGGCGGCTTCGAACTTCTCGTTGGAGAAGGCCTTCACGTCGGCGATCCCCTGCACGCTTTCCTCCATCACCATGCCCGCCTCGGCCAGGGCATCCTGTGCTGCCCTTGAGTGCTTCCGGACCCGCCGCCCCGAGATGGCGACGGCGAGAATCACCACCGGGATACTCGCCAGCATCACTAGCGAAAGCTTCCATGAGAAATAAAAGATGAAGATGAGGCTACCCACGAGGATGACGCTGTGACGCGCCGCCTGGGGAAGGGTATTGAGCAGGCTCTCTCGAACGGTGCCCAGATCGGCAGAGACCCGGTTGCTCAGCGAGCCCGAACGCTGGTCCTGGAAGAAGGGAACCGGGAGCTTGAGGAGGTGGCCGAAGAGATCGCGGCGCAAGTCGTTCAGCGCACCCTCGCCCGCGCGGGTGAAGCCTCGGACCCGCCAGTAAGCCACGAAAGCCTGTACCGCCAGGATGCCGAGCAGCCATAGGATCTTCCCGTCGGCCTTCTGACGGGTCGCAGCCGCGTCCACGCCCTCTTTCCAGGCATCCGCCGGGTCTCCCACCAAATCTTTCAGAAACCACGGGAACGCCAGCGACAGGCCCGCGGTGAGGAACAGCGCGATCAACGAAGGAATGAAGATCTTCCGATGAGGCCGGATATACGAAAGGACCCAGCCGAGCCCCCCTCTCACATCGCTCTTCTCGTCCCGCCCGGCGTTCCGCATGCGCGGATGGGAGACGATGCCGCCCCGCCCGTCAAACCGGCAGTCCGCGGCACTCCGTTGCCGCCGCCCCGCGCGCCCATGCATCGGCCTCGATCACCGCTTCCAGCGACGAGGC
>CAMPGU010000393.1 GCA_946885645.1 uncultured Haloferula sp. | reverse complement strand
ATGCGCACCCGCTCCCCCGCTTCGGCCTGGTAGGTGACCGCTCCGGGCAGGACTTCTTCCCTGCCGTCGGCATGGATTCGCACTTGGCGGCCCGGCTTGCCGTCTCGCCCGCCGGAGAGTCCGCGCGGACCTTCGGCACGGCGTTCGGTGAGAAAGGACACGGTCAGCGGCTCCAGGAACTCGAGCTCGCGGGTGACGCCATCTCCCCCCGCATTCCTCCCCGGGCCTCCGGAGCCCCGGCGGACCTCGTATTTCCACAGCCGCACCGGGAAACGATGCTCCAGCACCTCCGGATCGGTAATGGCCGTATTCGTCATGTGCGCCTGGCGGCCGGACGTGCCCGGGTGCTCCGGGCCCGCCCCCGAGCCGCCCGCGAGCGTTTCGTAGTAGCCGAAGCGGTGGTTGCCGAAGAGGAAGTTGTTCATGGTTCCCGGGCCGTTGGCCGCCACGCCGAGCGCTTCCAGCAGAAGATCGGTGAGCCGTTGGCTGGTCTCCACGTTGCCGCCCACGACCGCCGGAGCGCGGGCGGGATCGGCACCGAAATCAGGCGAGAGCAAGTCGCGCGGGATGACGATCTCCACCGCTTCCAGCAATCCTTCGTTTAGCGGCACGTCCTCTCCGAGCCACAGCCGCAACGCATGAAGCACGGTGCTCCGGACGATGGCCGGCGTCGCGTTCAAGTTCCGTGGATGGACGTCGCCCGTTCCGCTGAAGTCGATCTGCATCCGCCCGCCACCCGCCGCGACCCTTACCTGCAGGGGTGTCCCGTCGTCGAAAGCCGAGCTTACGGTTCGATCCATCGACACGCCTTCGAGGCGTTCTTCCATCAGCGCGGCGGAGCGGCGGAGAATCCCGGCCGCTTCTTCCCGCACCACATCCCCGCCATGCTCCGCAGCGAGCCGCTGGATTGCCGCTGCACCATGATGGATGGAAGCTAACTGGGCCTCCAGGTCCGCGAGATTGTCGCTAATGCGGCGCGAAGGCCAGGGTGCCTCCCGCAGGAGCGTTTCCACCTCGTCGAAGGAGGTCACTCCTTCACACACGAGCAAGCGCGGCGCGATCACCACCCCTTCCTCCGCGAGCACCCGGGCATCGGCGGGCATCGATCCCGGCGCCTTGCCCCCGATCTCCGCATGGTGCGCACGGTTCGCGACGAACGCGACCCGCTCTCCCTTCGCATCGAAGACCGGCGCGATCAGCGTGATGTCCGGCAGATGCGAGCCGCCGAACGCCGGATGATTCGTCACGATCACGTCCCCCGGCCCCGGATCCATCACCTTCAAGACCTCCCGCACGCATACCCCCAGCGCGCCGAGATGGACCGGCACGTGGGGGGCGCTGGCAACGAGGTAGCCGCTCGCATCGAGCAGCGCGCAGGAGAAATCCAGGCGCTCCTTCACGTTTGTGGAGAGCGCGGTGCGCCGCAGCATCTCCCCCATCGCGGCCACGATGCCTTCGAAGCGGCTGCGGAAAAGCCCGGCCCGCACCGCCGCGGGAACCCCGGCCTCGGCAGCCATCGGCTTCACCGCCTGCTCCAGTAGAAGCGTGCCGCGCGAGCCCTTGCGCGCGGTCCATCCCGCGGGAATGAAGCACGTCGAGAACCGGTCCTGCAGTAGAAGCGGCCCGCTATCTTTTTCCTCGCCGAAGGACTCCGCCTCGCGCGGTGCCGGCTGTTCCTCGGCCACCACTCGCAGGGCCACGAGCTCCAATGCCCGGCCAGCGGGCGGGGGATAGCCGTAGATTTTCCGGTACTCCCCGGCGAACGAATCTTCCAGAGACCGCGCGGTGCAGCCGGGGTCCGCGGTCTCCACGGTGAGGAAGGTGTCCTGGCCGACGAGGCGGAGATCCGCGAGCCACCGGAAGACAGGCCCGGCGAGCGACGCGGCCGCATCCTTGGCCAACTCTTTCCGAATTCCTTCCAGCTCGCCGGAGACCGTGCGGAAGGGCTTCAAAATCTGCCGCACCCGCTGCTCCTGATGGCGCGCGCGCTCCAAACCCCAGGCACTCAGCAAGCCCGCATCCGCAGGCACCAGAACCTTCGCGACGCCGAGCTTGTCCGCGACCGCGCAGGCATGCTGCGGCCCCGCACCCCCGAAGGCCAGCAGCGCGAAATCCTCCGGCGCACAGCCCTCCCGCACGCTCACGCTCCGGATCGCCTCCGCCATCGTCTCCACCGCGATGTCCCGCAGCCCCGCCAGCAAAGCCGCCGGAGTCGCCGCCGCTTCGCCCGCGGCGCGCAGATCCGCCGATAGCTCCTCAAGCCTTGCTTCCGCGGCGGCCCGGTCCAGGGGAATGCCTGCCTTGCCCGCATCCATCAGACCGAGCAGCAGGTTCACGTCGGTCAGCGTGAATGGACCGCCGCGGCCGTAGCAGGCCGGGCCGGGATCGGCCCCGGCGCTCTCCGGGCCCACCTCCAGGCGGCCGTTGCGCCATTGGCAGATCGACCCGCCGCCCGCCGCCACCGTCTCGATCCTCAGCGCGGGCGCGAAGACCCGCGCCGGCCCGATCTCCTGCTCCTGCCGCCAGGTGAAGGGACCGTCGATACGCGCGACGTCGGTGCTGGTCCCGCCCATGTCGAAAGTGAGCACCTTCGGAAAGCCCGCCGCGCGCGCCAGTTCCGCCGCACCCACCAGACCTCCCGCGGGGCCGGACAGGAGCGAGTCCTTCGGCCGGAAACGGCTGGCCGGAACCAGTCCGCCCGCACTCGTCATCAGCCAGGGCTCCCCCTCCCCCATCGCTCCGGAGATGCGACTGACGAACCGCTCCATGATCGGCGCGAGGTAGGCATCCGCCACCGCCGTTTCCGCCCGCGGCAGCAAGCGGATCATCGGAGCCACGTCCGAGGAAAGACACACGTGCGCGAACCCCGCCTCCTTCAAAATCCGCCCGACCTCCTGCTCGTGCCCCGGGTTCACCCAGGCGTGCAGCAGCGCCACCGCCGCCGTTTGAATGCCCGACTCCTCCCGCGCCCTCCGCGCCACCACCCGCAGGGCGGCGGTTTCAAGCGGCAGGATCTCGCGTCCCGCTGCATCGAGGCGACCTC
>CAMPGU010000392.1 GCA_946885645.1 uncultured Haloferula sp. | reverse complement strand
CCGCCAGCAACCGCTGTGCCTCCGCGGGATGTCCGGCAAAGACATCCTTCTGCTGGCCCGGATCCGCCTGCATGTCGAAGAGCTCCAGCCCCACCAGCCGCCAGCGCGCATCCCTCACGGCGAAGTCCCGCGCGCGGAAACGGGCCGCGGCGTCATCCCCCGGCCACCGGCCTACCTGGGTGAAGAGCGTCCGCTCTTTGGGAAAGTTTCTCGTCCCTAGCAGCGCAGCCGAGAGATCCACTCCGTCTCCTTTCCACCCCTCCGGCCGCGGCACGCCGCAGAGGCCGGTCAAGGTCGGCAGCAGGTCCAGATGCGCCGCCGGTTCAGGGACCGTTCTGCCCGCGGCGATTTTCCCGGGCCAGCGGATGAAGCAGGGTACCCGCGTGCCGCCTTCGTCAGGCGTGCCCTTCCTCCCCTTCATGCCGGCATTGTGGCGTGCCATGGCCGAGCCGTTGTCGGTGAGGAAGACAATGATGGTGTCATTCTCCACCCCGCTTTCCCGCACCGCCGTGAGGAGCTTGGAGAAGTTCGCGTCGATATTTTCGATCATCGAGTAGAAGGCCTCCTGAGGCTCCTGCGGCCCGCCCGGCGGCGCGATGTAGGGGGCATGCGGCGCATTCGTGGCCAGTTGCAGGAAGAACGGCTTCTTTTCCGCGGCCTGCTTCTCCAGCCAGCCGATCGCCTCCTTGAAAAAGACGTCCGTGCAGTAGCCGCTGGTCTTTTCCCAGCCCGTCTTCCGGCGGATCATGGGATCGATGTAGCCATTGCCCCAGTAGTCCGGCGTTTGGCCGATGCCGCCGCCGCCGTGGACAAAGACCTCCTCGAAGCCGCGATCCTCCGGACGACACGGGTAGGCATCGCCCAAGTGCCACTTCCCGAAGATCCCGGTGCGGTAGCCGGCCGCGCGGAACATCTCCGGCATCGTCGGAACCCCGGGCTTCAGCAAGCTGCGGCCCATGAACGTGTGGCTCACGCCGCAGCGGAACTCGTGCAGGCCCGTCATCAGCGCGGCGCGGGTAGGTGCACAGGTGGGGCTCACCTGGAAGCACCCGAAGGCGGTGGCCTGCCCGCGGAAGGCATCCAGCACCGGTGTCTTCAGGTCCGGATTCCCGTGCGCGGAGAGATCGCCGTAACCTTGGTCGTCGGTGATCACCACGATCACATTCGGCCCGGCAGCGCGAAGCAGTAGCATCAGGCAGAGGTTTGCGATTGCCGCCAGCGCGGAAATACGGAGCATGCATGTGCTTCTCCACCCGATGTCTGCCGACCGCAAGCCCTTCCGCGTTCTCTTCATCTGCATGGGAAACATCTGCCGCTCCCCCGCGGCGGAAATCGTTTTCCGGAAACTGGTGGAGGAAGCAGGCCTGGGGCACGCCATCGATATCGATTCCGCGGGCACCATCGGCTACCATGCAGGCAAAGGGCCGGATCCGCGCATGGCAGCCACCCTGAGCGCCCGCGGCTACCAGATCGCCGGGCGCTCCCGCCAGGTGACCCCCGACGACCTCGACGACTTCGACCTCCTGCTCGTGGCGGATGAGGAAAATCTCTCCGATGTCCGCAGTCTCGATCGCTCGGGATCCCGGCACGCGAAAGTCCGGCTGCTGGTCGATTTCTGCCGGGGCAAGGAGGCGTCTTACGTCCCGGACCCCTATTACGGCGGCCAAGGAGGCTTCGAAGAGGTGGTGGAACTGGTGGAAGACGCCTGCGGCGGCCTTTTGGCGGATCTCCACAAGCGCCTCGCCTCCTGACTTCACGCCACAGCCGCCTGGCATGCCAAGACGTGCCGGAAACGCTTCCCGGAAGCAGCGTAACCCTCATTTACGCTGGAAATTCCTCCTTCTTTCAGCACCGGCACCCGTACCGCGCATTGACAGGAACGTGACACCGGATATGCGCTGCCTTGTGGTTCAACGCATCACCTATCTAACCGCCGCGCTAATGTTGGCTTCCCCTGCCCCGGGGCAGACTTGGGAGCGGGAGGATGTGACCTTTGAAAAAATCGACGCGCGGGCGAAGGAATTGGCTGCCACGCCCTACGCCGCGCCGGACAAGGAGGCGCTGCCGGACTGGTTGAAGCACCTCTCCTACGACCAGTACCGCGATATCCGCTTCATTCCGGAGCGCGCGCTGTGGGGATCGGAAAACCTTCCTTTCCGGGCGATGCTTTTCCACCCCGGCTACCTCTTCCGGGAGCAGGTGACGGTGAATGAATACACCAACACCCACCAGCAGAGGATCCGGCTGACGGACGCTTTTTTCAACTATGGCCCGCTGATCCAGCAGCGCGGCGATCTGCCGCCGGATGCGGGCTTCGCCGGAGTCCGCCTGCACCACCCCCTGAACCGGCCCGATTACTTCGACGAACTGGCGGTCTTCCAAGGGGCCAGCTACTGGCGCGCGCTGGGCAAGAACCAGCGCTACGGCATCTCCGCCCGCGGGATCGCCGTCGATACCGGCGCGGAAGGAATGCAGGAGGAGTTCCCCATGTTCCGCGAGTTCTGGCTGCGCAAGCCCGCGCCGGAGGACAAGGCGGCGATGCTCTTCGCCCTGCTCGACGGCCCTTCCTACACCGGTGCCTACGGATTCATCATCCAGCCCGGAGAGGACACGGTGATGACCGTGCGTGCGGCGCTGTACCCGCGGAAGGCGGTGAAGCGCCTGGGCTTCGCTCCGATGTCCAGCATGTTCTGGTTCGGCGAGAACTCCCGCCGCCGTTTCGACGATTTCCGCCCGGAGGTGCATGATTCCGATGGCCTGGCCATCCACATGAATACCGGCGAGCGGATCTGGCGGCCGCTCGCGAACGATAGCGGCAAGCTGGAATTCAGCTTCTTCCCCATGGACAAGTGTGCCGGATTCGGACTGCTGCAGCGGGATCGCCGCTTCGCCGCCTACGAGGACGGGGAAGCCGCCTATCACCAGCGACCCTCCCTGTGGATCGAGCCGACCAGCGATTGGGGCTCCGGAAAGGTGATGCTAATGGAGATCCCCGCCCACAACGAGCTTTCGGACAATATCGTCGCCATGTGGGAACCTTCCCAC
>CAMPGU010000391.1 GCA_946885645.1 uncultured Haloferula sp. | reverse complement strand
TCTCAGGAAGCCGAATCTTTCCATGATTACCGGCTATCCCGCCGAACTCGATTACACGGGCGAGAGCGGCGGCTACTTCCTTCACTCCACGGAGCCGGACTTCACTCCCTTCCGGGCGACATCCACGAATTACCTCTACGCCACCCACATCTCCACCGGCCCCGGCAATAGCGGCGGCCCCGTGTGGAGCCAGGATGATTCCGGTCTCTGGAAGGTCGCGGGGGTTCTGGTTTCCGGGCGACCCTCGGAAGCCGGGATTTACGCGCTGTCCTCATCGGTCAGATCGTTTTTGAAGGCCGCTGCACCCGTCATCGGGGAACCGCGCAAATCATCGAAGGCCGTCCGCACGGTGGGAGGGAGCACATCCGTCATGGTGCTGAAGAAGCCCAGGAAGATCCCGGACGGTCTGCACCGCTGGACAAAAATCCCGCTCAAGTCGATCAAGTTTCCGACGGGTAGCCTGGTGGCTTCCGTCGAGCTGGATCTCACGGTGACCACCGGCCACCGGGGGGATCTCATCGTGGTGCTGGTAGGCCCGGACGGCGCTTCCTCGATGGTTCACGACGGCCAAGGTGCCGGCGAGGACGACCTTCTGATCGAAGACCTCGATCTCACGGCAGAGTTTTCAGGTGCATCGGCGGTCGGCCACTGGCAGGTGCTCGTCCAGGACCGGCTGACGGGCGACCCGGCGGTGGTGACCAAGATCGAGCTGGAGGTCATTGCCGAGGTGCCTGCGACCGGGTCCGGTTCGTGATGATGTCCCGACCGTCTCTCGCAGCGGCGATCGTGCTGGCCAGCGGCCTGGCCTGCTGGGGATTATACGTGGGGAGCCGCGGTGATCGCGCGTCACCGCCGACAGCGGCAGCGTCCACCATGGTTCCCCGCACGCCGCCCCGCAGCCAGCCTGCCGGTGCCGATTGGCGGAGCCTCCGTGAAACATGCGATGGCTCTCAGGATCCGGAAACACTGAGAACGCAACTGGCCGGGCTGAAGGAAAAATGGCTGGAGGACGATCTCCATACGGTCGCCCAAACCGCGGCCCGGCTCCTGCGATCCGGGGAAGACGCCGCCACGGGCATGTCCTTGGAAGTGGGACCCGGAGGCAGCCTGCGGGGTTGGCCCACCATGCGTGTCTTCCTGCTCGATGTTCTCGCCATCGCGGATCCGGACCTTGCGGTTGAAATCGCCCGGGAGGTGCTTGCGGGCACCCGTTCCGCCGAGGAGTATGCTCTTGCCCTGAAGCCGCTGCTGATGGAGGGCCCTTGGCGGGCGTCCGAGGAGGAATTGCAGGCGCATTTCTCCAAGCTGCTCTGGACTCGTGACTGGCAGACCCGCGAAGGCTTCGCTGAGGCGCTGGATCTCGCCCGGGTGGTTTCGAGCCCCGGGACGGCCGAAATCCTCGCCCGCTGGATGGATGCCTCTCCGCCCGCCCTCGAGGCAGGTGAAATGGCGCTCCACGAAACCGCCGCCAAAGCTCCCCGCCTCTTCGTGGAACTGATCTCCGGGGATCGCACCCTTTTCGCGGACCAGCCGGAATTGAGAGCCGGCCTGATGGCACGGGGGACTGTCTCGGAAGAAGGGCAGGCAGCGGGCATCGAGTCCTACCTGAAAAGCCCTGCCATCCCCGCGGCGGAGAAAGAGACGTTCCTGAAGCTTTATCCGCTGCGTAGCGCCACGTCAGGCCACCGGCTCTACGGGACTCTCCCCAAGCCATTCGAGCGCGGTCAAGTCGCGGCGGACGATCGGGCGGCACTGGAAGCAGTAACCCGCTGGAAGACGGACCCTTCGCTGGCACCATTGCTTCCTTCGATCACGGCTCTGGAAGGCCGGCTTCAAACATGGGTGAAACAGGCCGAAGATTGACCGTCGTGCCGGTCCCGCTTTGAATGGGGCGATGGGAGCGACCGAGATTTTTCCGTTGATTGGCATCGTGTTGGTCCTTCTCGCGATTCTGGTCCCTCTCTGGATCGGCCTCATCGGGATGCGGCGCTCGGGAAGGAGCGGCTCCTGGTGGGCGATGTTCTCGGGCATGGTGCTGATCCCCTTGGGGGTGATTGCCTATTTCAGCGGGGTCTCGGCAATGATCGCGCAATACTCCGGCTCCCTCTCGCCCGGAAGCGGCTCCCTTCCCCCTCCGGCTTGGATCGCGCGTCTGGCACTGGCAGGAGGTGCCGCCGTGGCTCTCGGCATGCTTCTCTTCGCTTTCGGCTTCTGTTTCCATGGCCTCCGTACGGCCCGCCTGGCGGCCCGGAGCAAGGAGTTGGAGGGATTGACCGTCGCGATGACGGCGGAGATCAACAGCCTGCGTGAAGGAGGGGCAGCGTGAGATCGGAGGCGGTTGGATTCCTCGATTTGGCGGAAGGCAAGACTCTCGTCGGCTACGGGCCTTTTCGCACGACCGGTGCCGCACCTGCTTCCGGAGCAGCGTTTTACCGGAATGACTTCGGTCTCACCTCCTCCGCTCCATGGTGGATTCCCGACAGGTGGGAGGTCCTCGCCAAGGGAGAGGCGGCACGGCTGCTGAAAGGCTCCGGACCCATGCCCGATTGCATCTGGGAAGCGCCGGAAGCCTCCGGATTCGCTGCGGTTTTCCAAGAGATCAGCGCTTCGATCCGCACCGGCGCGTTCGAGAAGACAGTGCCCGTGGTGGTCGAAAGGGGAACCCTTGGAGCACCGGCAGGGCCCGCCCTGCTGGCCTCCGCGGCGACTTGCGAAGCCCCTCTTTTCGCCTACGGGTTTTCCGATGGCGAATCCGGCTTCGCCGGCTCCTCTCCGGAACGGCTTCTATCGGTGGCGGACGGGGTGCTCCGCACGATGGCGCTCGCTGGCACGGCGCGCGCGGAAGAGCGGGATGTCCTGGCCGTGGACGAGAAGGAAATCCGGGAACACGAGTACGTCGCCCAATCGCTCGTGGCCAAACTCAGCGATATCGGCCGCGTCCGCCGGGCTCCGCGCGGAATCATGGAGTTGCGTTCGATCGTGCATTTCCACACGCCCATCGAAGTCGATTTGACGGGAAGCGAAACGCCGGACGCCTTGGTCAAGAGACTGCAC
>CAMPGU010000390.1 GCA_946885645.1 uncultured Haloferula sp. | reverse complement strand
GGAGATCCATTCCGCGAGCTCCCCCGCGTCACCGCTCTCGTTGAAATCGAGCCGCCATTTCAGCGCGGGGAATCGCGTGGCCAGGCGCCCGAGCAAAGCTCCGTCCGCGGCGAGATCGAGGCCGCACTTGAGCTTTGCCACCGTGAAGCCTGCCTCCACCGCAGCGGCCACCGCGGCCTCGTCGCGTGCCGGAAGGCTCGCGTGGCTCAGCGGCACCTCCAGATCTTCGAAAAGGGCATCCTCCACGGAGCGCGCGGCACCATCCATTTCCATGCACCGCAAGGCGCGCCGGACGATCGGCCAGCGGCGCGGTCCGGCGAGATCCTCGAGACACTTCTGCAAAGATGGATCGCCCAGCTCCGGCCACGGATGGAGGCATGCGTGGCCGCCCTCCGCATCGCGCAATAACACTCCCTCGAAATTCCTGCGCGAGGAGCGCGCATTCAGTGTGCGCCGGCTTTTCAGCCGGTAGTGCCAGTACCAGATCAGACTTTTTGAGACCATCTTGATGGGAGAGGGATCACAACTTCACCGCGAGCAGGTGGAACAAGGCCGCGAAGGCGACGAGTTGCAAGGCGGACATCGCCAGCAGACGATTCATTTCCTTGCCCTCCGGCAGCGTAAAAGCTCCCCAGATAATCCGTAGCCCGAGAGTCCACAGCGGCAGCGTGGCCAGCACCAGCCAGGGCAGGCCGAAGAGGAACCATCCCAGCCCGAGGACGGCCGCCAGCTTGATCTCCAGCCAGACGATCAGCCGAGCGGGCTTCGAGCCGAGCCTTACTGCAAGCGTGTGCTTCCCCGTGGTGGCATCCTCCGCGCGGTCCCGGAGATTGTTGATCGAAATCAATACCGCCGACAGCAAGCCCACCTGGGCCCCCAGTAGCAGCGCCTCTTGCCGCCATTGCAAGGTCTGGACGAAGACCGTGCCGGAGACCGCGATGAAGCCGAAAAACGCCACCACGAACAACTCGCCCATGCCCCGGTAAGCCAGAGGAAGAGGCCCCCCGGTATAGCCGAAGGCGAGATACAGCGAGGGAATGCCGATCGCCAGGATCGGCCACCCGGCGGCGTGATACAGCACGAGTCCGCAAAGCACCGCCAGCAGCAGGAAGAACCCGCCCGCCAGCATGACGGCGCGCCGGGGAACCAGCCCGCTCGCCGTCACCCGCTTCGGACCCGTCCGCCGCTCGGTGTCCGCCCCTTTCGCCGCGTCGATGGCGTCGTTGAAAAGATTCGTGGCGATCTGGATGAAGATCGCTCCCGCCAGCGTGCAGATCCCGAGAAAGAGATCGAACTTGCCGGTCAGTTTCCACGCCAGCACGCAGCCCGCCCAAACCGGCACGATGGCCGCCGGCAAGGTCTTCGGCCGCGTCGCCAGCAACAACGGTACAATCACGGGACGCGGGGGAATTGGGAAAAGTCCGGCTTGCGGCGTTCGATAAAGGCCTGTTTGCCCTCCTTCGCTTCCTCGCTCATGTAGTAGAGGAGGGTGGCATTTCCCGCGAGATCCAGGAGACCCATCTGGCCATCGCAATCGGCATTGAGCGCGGACTTCAGGCAACGCAGCGCGAGCGGCGAATGGGCCAGCATCTCGCGGCACCACTTGAGCGTTTCCGCCTCCAGTTCGGCGAGCGGCACCACGGTATTCACCAAGCCCATGTCGAGCGCCTGCTGTGCATCGTACTGCCGGCAGAGATACCAGATCTCCCGGGCCTTCTTCTGCCCCACGATGCGGGCGAGGTAGCTGGATCCGAGGCCACCGTCGAAGGATCCCACTTTCGGACCCGTCTGCCCGAAGCGGGCGTTGTCCGCGGCGATGGTGAGATCGCAGACGATGTGGAGCACATGGCCACCGCCGATGGCGTAGCCCGCGACCATCGCCACCACGGGCTTGGGCAAGCCGCGGATCTTCTTCTGGAGGTCCAGCACGTTCAGGCGCGGGACGCCATCGCTGCCGATGTAGCCCGCGTGGCCGCGCACTTTCTGGTCGCCGCCGGAGCAGAAGGCATCCGGTCCCGCGCCGGTCAGAATGATCACGCCCACCTGCGGATCCTCGTGGGCCATCTCGAAGGCCTCGAGCAATTCCTTCACCGTCAGCGGGCGGAAGGCGTTCCGGACTTCCGGGCGGTTGATGGTAATCTTGGCAATCTGCCCTTCATCCGTCGTTTCATAACGGATGTCCTCGAATTCGCGAACGGTGGTCCACATGGCGGCTGAGTGTCGGGTCAGCCTGCCACCCGCTCAAGAAATTCCCCCACCTTTGCCCGGAAAGCCTCCGCTGCGTCCCAAGGAACCCGATGGCCCGCCCCGGGAGCCACCCATAGCTCGGCGTCCCTGATCAAGCCCGCGGCCCGCTCGCCCAGCGCACGGAATTTCGCGTCTTCCTCTCCCGTGCACCAAAGAACGGGGCACGAAATCTCCCCGAGCCTCTCCCACAGCGGCTCCTGAGCCCCCAGCGACCATTCGACAAAGCTCCGCGCCACCTCCCGCCGCCGGCTCACCAGGCCCATCCGATCCGCCATTTCCCCCTCGCTTGTCGGAGCGCGCTGCAAAATCCCCTGCCCTTGCCACCGCTTCAGAAAATCGCCCCATTCCCCCGAGAGCGCCAGCTTCGCCCACTCCGCATCGCTTGCCCGCCGGGCCACCCGCTCGTCCCCGGCCTCCAGCCCCGGATGCGGCGCAATCAGGATGGCGGCGTCCCACGGCCCCGCTTCCAGCAAGGCATGAAGTGCCAGCCGACCACCCATCGAGTAGCCCAGGAGCACGCGCTTTCCGGTCGATCCGCTTTCCGCCTCACGGTTGAGCGCTCTGCCGAACTCCGGCATCGTCATGGAGCGGCAATCCAGGAAACGCCATAGGTCCACCCGCTTCACGCCCCAGGCAGGCACGGAAAATCGCCGCCAATCGGCGGCCATGCCTACGGCCCCGTGCAGGCACCAGAGCGTTCCCTTCATCCGGGGCAGTTCTAGCGGGCTCCGCGTCCGCGGAAAGCCTTTCGTCCCGGATCGAATGGCTGGTCGTCCGCAGCCGCGCCGCTATGGTGGGTGCCATGCCCTTCCGCCCTTTCCTGCTCCTGCTCGGTGCAGGCTCCCTGATT
>CAMPGU010000389.1 GCA_946885645.1 uncultured Haloferula sp. | reverse complement strand
GTTCTCCAGCACGTGGAGCGCGCAGCCGGGATGGCTGGCGCGCAGCGCATCGAGGTGCGGGGTGCCGGCGGAGCCATGGGTGAGGATCACGATTTCCAGCGTCTCCGGCTGCGGGATGGCCTCCGGATCCTCCCACGGGGCGGGCTCGGGGAAGCGGGCGCGGATGCGGCTCTTCAGCTCGGGGGTGAGGGTCTTGTCGTTGAAATTGAGGTACCACGCGTGGTGGCAGAGCATGTCCTTGCACTTCCGCCGGCCGATGGGCGCGGCGGGGCTGCGGTGATGATTGTGGTAGAGGGTCTCGAAGGCGGGCTTCCGGCCGAGGTGGAAGCGCTCCAGCGTGGCCAGGGCCTTTTCCCGCTCGTAGAGGTAGGGCGTGTGGGTGGAGAAATCGAGGACATCGCGCGCGCCGTGGTGCTGGAGATCGATGACGGTGCGGGCGAAGCCGCGGCGCCAGAGATTGGCGTGGCCGAACCAATCGGAGCCCTTCGGGAGGGCGTCGCCGGCGTCGAGGGCCTCCTCCAGATCCTGCGGGGAGAGATCGCGGAGGAGCTGGATGTCGTCGTTCATCCAGACGATGCGGCGGGCGAGCTGAAGGCCGGTGACGAGGGCCTCCGCGTAGGCGGGGGCGTGGATGAAGCGGACGCGGCCGTGCTCCTGCAGCCACTCCGGCCGCTCATCGCCGAGGATGAAGATGGGACACGTTTTGTCACTGAAGTGGCGCTGCACGGAGCGCAGGGAGTAGCGCAGCTCATCCCATGCGGCGGCCCCGGCCTTCCAGGGATAGACGATGGCGAGATCGAGATCCGGCGCCGGGAGCTCCGCGAAGGGCTCCGGCGGCAGCGGCAGGTGGCCGCGCTGCCGGATGCGCGCGAGCTTTGCCAGCTTGTCGCGCCCGGCGAGGTGGAAGAACCACGCGCGGCGGTTCTTGCTCGGGAACATATTGAAGACTTCCGCGAGATCGTGGACCGGGATCCCCCGCCCTGCCGCGAGGTGCAGCCACCAATTGAACTGGTGCTGCTCCTGGACGCGCTCCAGGTAGGGCGGCGCGGCGACGGCGAGCAGGGCCTCCGCCGCGGCGCGATCTACGGACCAGACGCCGGCATTCCGGTAGGTCCAGCCGCGGGGGGTGCTGCCGAAGTGCCGGCGGCACCACTTCGGCCAGGATTCATTGGCGGCATAGATGCGGTCGTTCGTGATGTGGATGCCGGGTTGCTCGAAGCGCGGGACGGGCGCGGCGGGATGGATGTGGACATCCGAATCGATGTACATCATGCGCTGCGCCGGGGACTCCAGGAAATCGCGGAGCATATCGAGCACGGCGAACTTCGGCGAGGGGTAGCGCGGGTCGGCCTGGCTCCAGATTTTCAGCGGCAGGTGGTGGCGGCGGGCCCAGGACTCGAGCGTGGGGGCGCACTCTGCGAGCCAATCTTCCGCGCCGAAACGCAGGGCGTAGATGGCGAGGCCCGGAGGCGCGGGGCGCTCGACGAGCGGGAGGCGGAAGAGCTTTTCCTTTCGCACCCGAGGGGGCGCGGCGACGGGCGCGGCCTGCTTCGGGAGGAGGGAGCCGAGGGTTTTCCACGCGCCCTTTTTCGCGGCGACGGCGGCTTCCCAGGCGGCGCGGTCGAGCGGGATCCCGGCCTGCGCGAGCTTCGCGGAGAGGGTATCGAAATCGAGGAGCTCGGCGGAATCCAGCATCAGGGTGGAGCGTGGATTCATGGCGTGGTAATCGGACATCGACTGGCGGAGGGTGCGGATGCGCTTCAGGCAATCCCCGAAGCAGGAGCCGTAGGCGGGCACCCAGAGCGGCAGCGTGGCGTGGAGGGAGATCTCGGTCTCCTCCATGTCCCGGGTGAGGAAGACGAGCGTGGCATCCGGCAGGGCAGCCTGAAGCCAGCTCCAGGAGCCGACGGCATCCTCCCAGCCATCCCTTCCGAGCGAGGTATCCCTCAGGCCGAAGTGGCCGTAGCGTCCGGGGGTGGCATCCGCGCCGGTCAGCGCGGCGAGGACGTGGCGGAGCGAGCCCTCCCAGCCGGGAGCGGGGGTACCGAGGGGCAGGTAAGGCTGCGCCGCGGCGCGGTCCCGGAGCTTTTCCCCGCGGGCGTGGACGTCCCTGAGGGAGCGGAGGACGCCGGGGAACTCATGCGCGCAGCGGACGCCGGGGCTGGCGTCCAATGCGGAGACGAGGAGCGAGGCGCGGGCACGCGGGGTGGAGAGGATGATGAAGGGACGCATGGAAGAGAATGAATAGTGAGGAATGAAAAGTGAATATTGGAAGAGGAGGGTCGGGGCGGACTAAGAGGCGGGGAGGAACTCGTTCATTTTTCCCGTTACGTTTCGTCGGTTTTTGCCGTCGGTGCGCTGGAAGCAGAGGGCATCGTAGCGGGTGCGCCACCAGGCGGGGTCGCGGGCAGTGCTCCATTTGTAGGCGCCGAGGCGGTTCTCCGGGGTGAGGTTCTGGTAGCGGAAGACACCGCCGCAGTGCGCGGCGAGGGTGCCGATGGCGACATCCTCATTGTGGAGATGGCCGTCCGGCAGGAGGTGCATGGCGGTGATGAGATCGCCGAGGCGATCGGTGCGGAGGGCATAGCAGAAGCCGTAGAAGGCGCGGTGCTCCGCGTGGTGGAGGCCGATGCCGGTCTCCTCTTTTCCCGCCAGCCAATCGAGCCGGAAGACGAGGGAATCGGAATCGAGCTTCAGGATATGGGTGCCATCGGAGTGATCCCGCATGAGCTCCAGGGCCTCGCGGATGAAGGGCTTGCCATTGAGATTCCCCTGGCGCGGGGCGCGGGTGCGGATGATCTGCGCGCCATCGATGTGGAGGGGCGGGTCGTCCTTGTGGATGGCGAGCAAGGGGCGGACGCCGAGAGCGGCGAGGGAACGCGCGGCGAAGGAAGCGGCGAGGTAGTCCGGAGGATAGGTGAAGATGATGCCGGTCATGTGGCGGGGTGTGTCTGTTAGAGGATGCTTTGAGGAGGCAGGGAAGGCTGCCGGGGAGGTCGGGGGGATGGCGATCGTCCCGCGGGAGCGGCCTGAAAATCGGAGACTCCGGCCGCCCCCAGCCGGACCTTTCGGAGAAAGGTCCCTACCTTTCCGATGTTCA
>CAMPGU010000388.1 GCA_946885645.1 uncultured Haloferula sp. | reverse complement strand
GGCCGCCGTCTGCTCCGGCGGCTTCCAACTGTCAGGTGAATACCGTCACTGCACACAGCTTCTGAGAGCATGTATCCGTTTCCGGCTGAGGCATCTGATTGCCACTCGGCTCCGTCTGCGTTCGGGGGAGTATGGCGGCGGGTAGCGCGCGGCTCCGGCGGGTATGCTGGTTAGGGAGCAAAATCGACCGGCACCGCGCCTTTCACTCTCCGTAAAATCACCGCAGCGGCGGCGGCACGATGGAGCTTCCGGCGGCATCCTGCCTGCCGGTATCCAGGATCTTCGCCAGCCCCGCGACGGCTCCGCCGATATCGCTGAGGTTCTGAGGAAGGATCAGGGTGTTCGTCTCCTTGGCCAGATTCCCGAACTGGATGATGTATTGTTCCGCGATCCGCAGGTTCACGGCGTCCTTGCCTCCGGGTTGCTGGGTGGCTTGGGCGATGCGGATGATGCCCTCGGCGGTGGCGTTTGCCAGCAGCTCGATTTCGCGGGCCTTGCCCTCGGCTTCGTTGATCTGACTGAGCTTCTTAGCCTCGGATTGCTTGATGACTTCCTGCTTCTGGCCCTCGGCCACGTTGATCTGTGCTTCCCGCTGGCCTTCGGAGAGGGCGATCTGGGCGCGGCGTTCGCGCTCGGCGCGCATTTGCTTTTCCAAGGCGTCCTGAACCGACTGCGGCGGCTTGATGTTCGCGATCTCGTAGCGGGTGATCTTCAAGCCCCAAGGCTCCGAGGCCTTGTCGAGGGCGGAAATCACCTGGGCGTTGATCGTGTCCCGCTCCTCGAAAGTCCGGTCCAGCTCCAGCTTGCCGATTTCCGAGCGCAGGGTGGTTTGGGCGAGCTGGGAAGCGGCATAGTAATAGTTGTCGATGCCGTAGGAGGCCAGTTTCGCATCGAGCACCTGCATGTAGAGCAGGCCGTCGATCTCGATCGCGATGTTGTCCTTCGTGATGCAGAACTGCGGCGGTACGTCCATCGCCACCTCCTTGAGGGAGTGCTTGTAGGCGACGCGGTCGATGAACGGGATCAGGATGTGGAAACCCGCCTCCAGCGTCTTGTGATACTTGCCGAGCCGCTCGACAATGTGGGCTTGCCGCTGCGGCACGATCCGCGCCGTTTTGATCAGCGCGACCACGATCAGGATGACGATTCCGACGATCAGGACGGCGCCGAAGCTGCCGCCGCTCTGGGCGAGGATGGGGTGGGGAAACAGGGAGTTCATGGCTTTTTCGCGGTTCTCAATGACGGGGACGGACGTGGAAAGTGAGGCCTTCGCGGCGCTCGATAATGACGGTGGATCCGGCGGGAATGGCGGCTTCGCTGCGGGCTTTCCAGTTGGAGCCCTTGATCTCCACTTGGCCGTCGCCCCCCTGTCCGGGCAGGGAAATGGTGACCCGGGCCTCGCGCCCCGTGAAATCGTCGTCGCTATCGCTGCCGTGGACGGAGTGACCGACGAACCACTTTTTCACATAACGGCGCAGGGTGAAGAGGAGCAGGACCGAGCTGGCGGCGAATACGGCGGCCTGAGCCCCGATCTCCGTCGTCCAGCCTGCCCAGGTCGTCAGGGCGGTGAGGATCGCCCCCACGCCGAAGAAAACGATGATCACGCCCGGCACGAAGAATTCCACCAGGAGGAGCAGGACTCCGGCGAGGAGCCAAAGGGTTTGGGCGTCGAGGGTCATGGCGGTTCGGGGTTTCAGGAAAATTTCTAACACGGGCCACGACGCGGGCGAATTACAAAGTTAAGACAAAGCTCCACCGCTCCGGAGGGGCACAAGACATCTTGGCTCCCGGCGATTCTTCGCCCAGCCTCCGCCCGTGACCACCTGGCAAGCCGCCTGCTCCATCGTCGATACCTGCCTTTCCCAAGGCGTGCGCGAATTCGTCGTCTGCGCCGGGGCCAGGAATGCCGCCTTGGTCGAAGTTCTCTCTCGGGCGGAAGCGGCCGGAATCGCGCGGATCTGGCGGCATTTCGAGGAGCGGAGCGCGGGATTTTTCGCTTTGGGCCGCACGATGGCCACGGGCGAGCCCTGCGCGGTGGTGACCACCAGCGGGACCGCGGTGGCGGAGCTGCTGCCCGCGGTGATCGAGGCATTTTACCAGGGCCGCCCGCTGCTGGCACTGACGGCCGACCGCCCGGAGCGCTTTCGCGGCACCGGGGCTCCGCAGGCGATTTCCCAGCCGGGTATCTTTGGCGAGCACGCGGGCAGCGGCGATTTGGCGGATTGGCTGCAGCGTTCGCCCTGGCATTGGAATGTCGAGCTGGAGGAGGATTTCCAGCCGGGAGAGTGGTCACTGCCCGCTCTGCCGGAGAATCTCCGCCTGCCTCTGCCGAATTTTTCGGTGGCGGAGCTCTCGCATTGGTTGCGGGAGGATCTGTATCGCGGTCTGGTGGTGCTCCTCGGCGATCTGGAGCCGGAGGATCAGGAGCATGTCTTCCACTTCTGCCTCGATCTCGGGGTGCCCGTGGCGGCGGAGGCCACGAGCGGCCTTCGGGAGGCTCTGGTGGAGCTGGCTCTGCCCGATCCCGACCGCATGCTCCGCGAGCATCCTCCGGGGAAGGTGCTGCGCATCGGCGGCGTGCCGAGCGGGCGCTTTTGGCGGGATTTGGAGGATCGCCCTGAGATCGAAGTTTACAATATCACGCGCACCGGACTGCCCGGCCTCGCCCGGGAGTGCAGGACCATCACTTCCCCGGTGGGGCGGGTCATCAAGGGCTTGGGCGGAGTGGAGAAGGCGGGTGACGCGCTCGACTACTTCCGTCGTACGTCCCGCCGCGCCTCCGAAATCGAGGACTTGCTGGAGGCGTATCCCGAAAGCGAACCGGGGCTGATGCGGATCCTTTCCGCCTACGCTTCCACAGGCTCCTCGCTCTACCTCGGAAACAGCCTGCCGATCCGCGAATGGAATCTTTTCGCCCAGCGGGACAAACCCGTGACGGACGTCCGGGCGAACCGTGGTGCCAACGGCATCGACGGCCAGCTCTCCACCTGGCTCGGCTGGACCGCGGACGTGGAGGATGCCTGGTGCCTGGTCGGCGACCTCACCGCACTCTACGATCTGGCCGCGCCCGCGTGGCTCGGCCAGATCGTAGAGTGCGGTGA
>CAMPGU010000387.1 GCA_946885645.1 uncultured Haloferula sp. | reverse complement strand
TCGGCGGGCAGCTCCAGCAGCGGATCGACGAACTCTCCGGCACCATTGCGAAGCATGCCGGTCGCCCTTTCAATCTCAACTCGCCGCGGCAGCTCGGAGAGATCCTCTTCAACGAACTCGGGCTCGCCGACAAGGCGAAGAAGACGAAAACGGGGCAGTTCAAGACCGACGAGGCGACTTTGGCGACCCTGGCCGGGAAACACCCGATCATCGACGAGATCCTGGAGTATCGCGAAGCGACTAAACTCAAGGGAACCTATCTGGACGCGCTGCCCGGACACATCGTCAAGGAGACCGGCCGCATCCACACGCAATTCCACCAGCTCGTCGCCGCGACGGGACGTCTGGCTTCCACGGATCCGAATCTCCAGAACATCCCGATCCGCTCGGCGCTCGGCCGGCAGATCCGGAAGGCCTTCGTGCCGAGGGAAGGATCCACCCTCCTGTCCTGCGACTATTCGCAGATCGAGCTGCGGGTGATGGCGGCGCTAGCGAAGGACGCCTCGATGATCGAAGCCTTCCGCGAAAACCGCGACATCCATACGGCGACCGCATCCAAAGTGTGGGGCGTGCCGGAAAGCGAGGTCACGCGGGAGCAGCGCAGCGGCGCGAAGATGGTGAACTTCGGCATCATCTACGGCATCTCCGCCTTCGGCCTCAGCCAGCGCCTGGGCATCCCGCGCGGGGAAGCCGGGGGAATCATCGATAGCTATTTTAAGCAGTATCCCGCGATCAAGGAGTTCATGGACCGCACCATCCAGGAGGCGCGCATGAGCGGGTATGTGGAAACCCTCACCGGCCGCCGGCGCTACTTCCCGGACCTCACCTCCGGAAACCAGACTATCCGCGGGAATGCGGAACGCGCCGCCATCAACACCCCGATCCAAGGAACTTCCGCCGACATGATCAAGCTGGCGATGATCCGGATCGATTCCCTTCTACGGAAAAAGCCGTACCGGACCCGGATGCTCCTCCAGGTGCATGACGAACTCGTGTTCGATCTTCATCCGGACGAGAAGGACGAGCTCGTGCCGGCGATCCTCCACGCCATGGAGACGGCGCTTCCCCTGCCCGGGGAAGTGCCGATCCTGGTGGAACACGGAACCGGGAGCAACTGGCTGGTGGCGCACTAGCGGCCCCCGATCCGTCCCTCACTGCAGCGCGACCTTCACCCTGCCCATGCGTTTTCCGACGGGCGCAGCGGTGCCGTCGTCGGTGACGAGATGCTCCCTCCGGCCTTGCGCGGCCGGGGCAATCGTCGAGCTGGCGCTGCCGGTCCAGCCCGGCGTCCCTGCTTGTTCCGCCACGACGGTCCAGCCGCCTAGATTGTCCGAGACCTCGACCTGATAGAGCACGTCCACGGGGATAAATTCCGGCAGGCTGAAGCGTAGGCGCAGCCGCTTGGCAGCCCCGATCTGCACCACCTCCGGGATCACGCGGGCGAGATTCCTGTCGGCGTCACCCTCGCGCGGCTCCGTGCCGAAGGCATACTCCAGCACGTTCGCGGCCCCGTCGCCGTCCGGATCCGCATCGGGCCCGACGATCGCGGGATTCCCGAGCTCCTGCTCCGTGAAATGATCCGAAAGCCAGGCATCGTAGCCGCCCGTGCCTGTCCAAGAGAGCTGATCCACCCAAGCCGCGTCATCGCCGGCCACGCCGCTGGAATTCTTCACATAGCGCCAGCGGAGCGTATGGGCACCGGCGGTGAGATTGTAGCTCTTCTCGGCCCAATCGACGTTCCCGGTGACGCGGCCGGTCTGTAGCACGCCGTCGATGTAGAACTCGAGGTAGTCGCCCGATTGCGATGACACCTTCCACCAGAAACCGAGCGTGCCGGGGCCGTTCACGATCGCCTGCATCCAGCTCTCCTGGCTATGCCCGATGGGGCCGCTCTGGGCCGCATCCGTTCCATCCCGGGAGGTGACCACCTGCCCGGTCCAGATTCCCTCACCGCCCGTCCCGAAGACGAGGGCGCTCTCCAGCGCCACCGGAAGGCTCGTCCCGAAGCCCGCGATGATGTTCTTCTTGTCCGCCAGCATGGTCAGTTGCAGCGGGCTCGCGGTGCCCGAGGCATCGCCGGTCCAGCCGGTGAAGATCAGGCCTGCATTCGGCAGCGGCGTGAGCGTCACCACCGTCCCGCGATCATACTTCGGCAGATCGGGAAATTTCGTCACCGTGCCGAAATTCGCATTCACGGTGAGGAAATATTTCGCCGAATTGGTGTCGTTGGGGATGGTCCCGTCGGTGAACTCCACCAGGTTCGTCACCCCGTCGCCATCGGGATCGTGGGTGCCGTTGTGGGTCGAGATCGAAGGGAAGTACGTGCGCTCCCATGCGTCGAGCAGGCCGTCGGCATCCTCGTCCTCGGTGCCGGAGTTCTGGCCGTCGATGTTCACCAGCACGTTCGCAGGCGAAGCGCCGTTGTTCACGATGCGCACGTAATAGGTCTGCGCCGTTTGCCACGGCCAACCGGTCGCCGTGAGCGGCTGGTTGAGGGTGCTGTTCGCGCTGCTGCTGGTGGAGTGCTGGACGCCGGCGAGGCCGGGAAGGGTGCCCTGCTCCACGCGGATCTGCACGGTAGCGGGATGGGTCGCCGCCCACTTCAGGCGAGTGGCCTCGGCCGGCGCGGCGATTTTGTAGAGGGCGCTGCCACCCGCAGGGATGCTCGTGTCGATCACGCCGCCGTAGAAAGCCAGCGGCACGGCAAGCGGGGCAGTCCCGGTGACGGTGCTGGTCAGCCCGAAGGTGGCGTCCGTGTTCGCCCGGAAGCCGGCATAATAGGTATGCCCGGGGCGCAGCGGCGGCGTATTGAAAGAATAGATCCCCGCCGCATCATGACCGGCGCTTACATACGGCCCTTGATTCTTGTTGTCCGCGGACCAGGACTCGATGTTGCTTGTGGAGGTCCCGCTGTTCTGCCCGGAGGGCACCGTATCCCGCAGCCACATGACCACGTCGCCCACCTGCTGGGTGAATCCGAGATTCCATGTGGCGGGAGCATCCACGGGCACCGTAAAGCGGTAGTAGCGCCAGTCCCTGCCGATGAGTGTCTGGTTGCTCAAGCTCGCGCTCGTCAGATCGAGATCGGCGACCTGCCCGGTGGAAGCGATGAGCCGGTAGCGGGCATTGCTG
>CAMPGU010000386.1 GCA_946885645.1 uncultured Haloferula sp. | reverse complement strand
CCCCTCCAAAGCCGTGGAAATGCACACCCGCCCGCCCGTGCCGCGGGGCTCGATGCCATGATGGATTGCGTTTTCAACCAGGGGCTGGATAAGCAAGGCGGGTACCAGGAGGCCGGGGGTTCCGGGAGAAATATCCCGCTCCACCTTCAGCCGCTCCCCGAAGCGCATGCGCTGGATCTCGATGTAGCGGTCCACGAAGTGAAGTTCTTCGCTCAGGGGAATCTCCGGCTTCCGCCCGCCGTCGAGGGCGATCCGCATGAGCTCGCTCAGGGAGGTGATCATTTCCTCCGCGATCACGGGATCCCTGCGGGTGAGCATTGCAATTCCATTGAGGGTATTGAACAGGAAGTGAGGCTGAAGTTGTGCCTGAAGAGCACGGGCGCGGGCTTGGACATTCTGAAGGTCCAAGAGGGCCGAACGCGCCTTTTCCTCCTTCGCGGTGCGGAGGAACACCCACGCGTGGGAAAAAACCGCAAGAGCCACGAAGGCGAGGGAATCGAGAAGCACTGCCGCTCCCGCGGGAGACTCCGGCAGGCCTCCCAAAGTCGCATCCGACCGCTTCACGATCCGTGCCCAGTTGGCTTCGATCCGGCGCTTCATTTCCTCCCGGCCGATGATCCGGCCCGGCAACTTCCGCGGATCGACCTCAGGAGGAAGCCCGTAAGATTCGGGAATCTCCACCGCCGGATCGAGACCGATCGCACGGCTCAAAGGAATGCCGAATTCCCCTCCGGGGGTCTTGTCCAAGCCGGGGGGAAACCAGGTCTCGATCGCCGGCATCGGGGCGATAAGCGGCTGCAGTCTGCCCGCCCGCTGGTGGAATGCATGGCTCAGGGACACGAAGACGATGCCCGCCAACAGCAGCACCAAGGCGTGGCGACGCTTTCCTCTGCCGGACAGGGGGAACTTCGTCGCCGTCCATAGGACGAAAGGCCCCAGAAGCACCCAAGGAATCATCGGGAGCAATTGCTGCCTCAAGAGAATCCATGAAATGCGCTCCCCCGCCTGATTCCACTCCGCAGGATCGATATCCACGAAAACCACCCGCTGCGCCGGAATGCGAACGGCAAACCGCCAGGTGACGAAGACGGCAAAGACGCTCCACAGGAATGCCATCGCGAGGATCAGGCGGATCCGCCGGCCCCCCTCCCCATGACGGGCATGTTTCCGGGCTTGTGACACCTGCCGATTCTGCACCCGGCAGGGGAGGAGGAAAGCCCTCAGACATCAAGCCCGGACGGGCCCGGAGCCAAGGTGTCCGCCAAGGGAACTAAAGTCATCCATTTCCTCGAACTATACATTAAATATAAAGAAAAGCTAATCGTTAGATGGATTATTGACTTTTCCTTAAATTCTTAGTTCAAACTAAAGGGTCGCCGCTGTCCCGATGAAAACCACACCCCTTGCACACACACGTACACGCGCCCGCATCTGGAGCATCCTGCTCTGGCCGGGCTTCTGCCTGTCGCTCCCCGCTGCGGAGCTACAGTTCACCCTGACCCCCACCGCCGATAACAAACAATTCGGTACTGCCTATGCCTCGGCTGGCGATATCAACGGCGACGGCTTCACCGATCTGGCGGTCTCGGATCCCTCCTACCGATCCGGAGCCCTGCTGGGCTCTGGCATCGTCTATATCGTCAGCGGAGCGGATGGCACCTTGCTGCGCACCTATCAAGGTGATGCGGCGGCGGCCCAGTACTTCGGCTTCTCGCTCGCCGCCCTTGATGCGAACGGCGACGGGATCACCGACCTTGCCGTAGGATCTCCGGGATACGCCGGGACCGTCGGTTACGGCACCGGTGCCGTGCGGATCTACTCGGGAGCCGACGGAGCGCTGCTCTCCTTTACCGTCGGCACGATCACTTCCCAGTACGGCTCCTCGCTTGCGAACGCGGGCGATCAGAACGGCGACGGGAGCGACGACCTGTATGTCGGCGCGCCCCTGGCCAACAGCAACCGCGGCGCGGTTTACGTGCAGTCCGGCCTCGCCGGAAGCGTCCTGCGGACGATCATCCCTGCAATCAGCTTCACCTCCTTTGGGACCGCTCTCGCCGCTCTGGGAGATGTCGATGCCGACGGGCTGAACGACGTGGCGGTAGCTTCTCCCGGCTTCCGCCCGGGAACGATCGCCAACGCCGGCAAGGTCTCGATCATCCGCAGTTCCGACGGCGGGATCGCGGCGGAAAGGACCGGCACCGCCGTTTACAACCGCTTGGGTCAAACACTCGCCCCGGCCGCGGATGCGAACGGCGATGGATTCGCCGATCTCATGATCGGCTCCTACTCCGGAGGCATCGCGCTGCTGGTCTCCGGCACTGATTTGAGCACCCTGCTCGATGTTTCAATCCCGACGCTCCCCGCCTTCCAGCCGGTCAACGTCGGCGGCAGCGTGGATTACGATGACGACGGCGTGGCCGATCTGATGATCGGATCGCCCGCGCTCAACCAAACCGTCATCCCCGCCGCGGGCGGCGTCCGCATCCTCTCGGGACTGGACGGTTCGGCGCTCTTCGAACTGATGGCCACGGCGGCCTACACCGGCCTCGGGACCAGCATGGCTCCCCTGCCGGGCTTTGGCTTCGCGATCGGGGAAAACATGCTCCTCGATGCGACCACGGGCGGCAGCGGCTTTGCCCACCTCTACTACATCGAGCAAGAAGAGCCGGTCATCGATAGCGATGGCGACGGCTTCCTCGACGACGTGGATGCGGTGCCCCAATCCATCATGGATCCGGTGATCTCGATCTTGGGATTGAGCAGCAGCGTGCCGAACCGCGTGGACAGCAGCGGCACCACGCTCGCCGACAGGTTTGCCGCGCTGGGGATCCTCTCGGATTACCGCAAGCCTGCACAATACCTCATGGCCGCCACCTCCCTCACCGCCGATCTCTTCTCGGCCAAGCTGGTGTCGAAGAAGGAGGCGGTCCGTCTCATCGCCACCTCCGCGGTGAGCGTGGTCCTCGGATCGCGCCGCCGTTAAATCATCTCCCGGTTGATTGACGCGATATCAGGCGCTCCGGGCCATGCCCGGGGCGCTTTCCGCACAGACGTCTTGTCGCAAAAGGCTTTGCAGATCGCGGTCCGTATCAGCCGAAAAATGCTCCCGCCGGGAATCGAACCCAGATCTAGAGTTTAGGAAACCCTTGTTCTATCCGTTGAACTA
>CAMPGU010000385.1 GCA_946885645.1 uncultured Haloferula sp. | reverse complement strand
ATCGAAATCCCGGGAAACCGGTCACCACCCCCGCTTCACAAACAGCTCAGAATGCCGCTTTTTCCGGTAAATCCGTTTGACCGGCGTCCAACATCACCTCGTTTTGTCATTTTAGACTGGAATACAGGATATTAAATGCCTAATCCACGCTCATGCACGATCTCCGCCACGTTTCCGCCCTCTTCGACATGAGGAGCGATTTCGTCGATGCCCAGCCCTATGGGTCGGGTCACATCAACGACACCTACTGCGCGTGGTATGACCAAGCCGGCATGCGAATCCGCTACATCCACCAGCGGATCAACCACAAGATCTTCAAGGATCCCGTCGCGCTGATGGAGAACATCGAGCGGGTGACCGCGCACTCCCTGGCACGCCTGATGGACCTGGATCATCCCGAGGCGCGTCGCCGCACCCTGACCGTGGTTCCCGGGATGGACGGCAAGCCGTATGTGATGGATCGCGATGGCAACTACTGGCGCACCTACCCCTTCATCGAGCGCGCCCGCGGCTATGATGAGATCCGCTCCAACCTTCAGGCGGAGCAAGCCGCCAAGGCCTTCGGCGAATTCCAAAAGCTCGCGGCGGATCTGGGCGGGGTGCGTCTCCACGAAACGATCCCGGATTTCCACCATACGCCGAAGCGGCTGGAGGCCCTGCAGCAGGCGATCGAGGCGGACATCGCCGGCCGCGCCCGCAGTTGCAAGGCGGAGATCGAATTCGCCCTCGCCCGCGCCGCCGATTGCCGCCGCGTCACCGACCTCCTTTCCGCCGGTGTCATCCCGGAGCGGGTCACCCACAACGACACGAAGCTCAACAACGTGCTGCTGGACGACGTGACCTCGGAAGGTGTCTGCGTCATCGACCTGGACACCACGATGCCCGGTTCCGTGCTCTACGACTTCGGCGATATGGTGCGTACGGCGACCCCCACCACCCGCGAGGACGAGGTGGACATCTCCCTCGTGGGAATCCGGCTCGACCGCTTCGACGCGCTCGTCCGCGGCTATCTCGACAGCGCCTCCTCCTTCTTGAACCGCGCCGAGATCGATCTGCTCGCCTTCTCCGGCAAGTTACTGACGCTCGAGTGCGGCATCCGCTTCCTCACGGACTACCTGCATGGCGACGTTTATTTCAAAACGAAGCGCCCGGGTCACAACATCGATCGCTGTCGCGCGCAATTCGCCATGGTCACGGCCATCGAGGAAAATCTCGATCGGATGGAAGAAATGGTGCAAGCCGCTGCCGGCAGCGCCAAGATCGTGGCGGCAGCCTGAGGCATCGGAGGCCTCCCCGCCTGGCGTCTTCCCTCTTATGAAAATCCTCGTCACCGGCGGCTCCGGCTTCATCGGCTCCCATATCGTCGAGCACTATCAGGACAAGGCGGAGGAGATCCGCGTGCTCGACAACCTGCGCACCGGCTACCGCAGAAACCTGGACGGGCTGAAGCACGTCTTTATCGAAGGCTCCGTCACCGATCGCGAAACGGTGGCGAAAGCGGTGGCCGGCGTGGATTATATTTTCCACATGGCAGCGCTCGTCAGCGTCCCGGAATCGATGGCGAAGCCGGGGGAGTGCGTGGACATCAACGTCCACGGCCTCCTCAACGTCCTCGAAGCCGCCGCCGCCGCCGGCGTGAAGAAGCTCGTCTTCGCCTCCTCCGCCGCCATCTATGGCGATAACCCCACTGTCCCGAAACTTGAAACCATGCTTCCGGAGCCGAAGAGCCCTTACGCGGTGACCAAGCTGGACGGGGAGTTCTATCTCGATCTTTTCAACCGCGAGCGGGGCCTCGAAACCGCGGCGATCCGTTTCTTCAACGTCTTCGGCCCGCGTCAGGACCCCAAGGGCGCCTACGCCGCCGCCGTGCCGATCTTCATTGAAAAGGCCCTGAAGGGCGAGGACATCACCGTGTACGGCGACGGCGGGCAAACCCGCGATTTCATCTACGTGAAGGACATCGTCGGCGCGCTTTCCTTCGCGGCGGAGACCCCCGGCGTCACCGGCGTCTTCAATGCCGGCTACGGCGGCCAGATGACGATCAACGAACTCGCCCGCAAGATCATCGCTGCCGCGGGCTCCGCCTCCAAAGTGCTGCACGGGCCGGAACGGGCGGGCGACGTGAAGCACTCCCGCTCCAGCGCGGACAAGCTCCACGGAGCAGGGTGGCGACCGCAGCACTCCTTGGATCGGGCGCTCGCGACGACACTCGATTTCTTCAGGCAGCAAGGTTGCTGAACGGAGCGGCCGGGAGGATCCGCAGCCCTGGACCCCGCGGGCGGCGGCTCATCCCTCCCAGAAAGAGCCACTTCACCCGCTTGTCCACGAGCTGCGGATCATCGCGACCGCCCCCGCCATTCACTCGCTAGAAGATCACCATCCGCCGCCGAGTGCCTTGTAAAGCCCGATCGAATTCACCGCCCGCGCCAGCCGGAGCTGGATCAGGACCTGACGGGAATCGAAGAGATCCTGCTGGGCGGCCAACACTTCAAAGTAGCTGTCCACACCCTGCTTGTAGCGGGCATCGGCAAGCTCGAAACGCTTCTGCTGGGCGGCCACCAGGCCCTGATAAGCCTCGATGCGCGCCGCCAGTCCGCTGCGGGCGGCCAGTCCGTCGGACACTTCGCGGAAGGCCGTCTGAATGGCCTTCTCGTAGCGAGCCACTTCCATCTGCTTGCGGATCTCGGCGACGTCGAGATTGGCCTTGTTGAAGCCGCCGTCAAAAATGGGCACGCTGATCTGCGGGGAAAAGGCCCAAGCGGTGGTGCCGCTCTGGAAGAGATCTCCCAGGCTGCGGCTGGCAGTACCGCCGCTACCGGTGAGCGTGACCCGCGGGAAGAACGCCGCGCGGGCAGCCCCGATGTTTGCATTGGCAGCCCGGAGCTGATGCTCCGCTTCCAGAATGTCCGGACGGCGGCGCAGCAGGTCGGAGGAAACCCCGGCCCGTACTTCGGAAACCAAGGCACCCTCCAGTGATCGGCCCTCCGGCAGACCGGAAGGAACCGAGGTGCCGAGGAGCAGCGTCAGGGCGTTGTTCGTTTCCGCCAGGCGCTGGCGGAATTCGGCAAGATCCGCCTTTGCGGTCTGCACTTGGATATCGACCGAGCGGAGATCGAGCTCCGATACGTCACCCGCGTCGAACCGCTTCTGCATCAGCCCGTAAGTCT
>CAMPGU010000384.1 GCA_946885645.1 uncultured Haloferula sp. | reverse complement strand
TTTCCAATCGTCGGCGGCGGGGTGGATGGCGGGGCTGGGGATATCGGCGCGGTCCTGCTTCTTTTTCTCCGAGGAGATGCCGTAGCCGCGGTCGCGGGCGGCGACGATTTCAGGGTCGGCCTGGCCGTCGGCGGTGAAGCCCATCATGAGCTGCGGGATGCCGAGAGGCAGCGCATCGCCGCGGTCCACCTGCCAGGTGTGCCAGGTCTTCCCGTAGGTGCCGATGAGGTCTTTCATGAGCTCCTTTTCCGCGAGCTCCGGCAGGCGGGGCCCGATCAATTGGCCGGACTTCACCTCGTGCACGTGGCTGTGCCAGAGCTTCTTTTCCTCCGCCGGGAGGGTCTCGAACAAGCGGGCGCTGATGATGTACTCGATGCCGATGAGCTTGGCGTCGGCCTTGTCGGAGTCATAGATCACGCACTGCAGCATCTCATCGCCCAGGTGGGAGCAGTAGTGGTGGGCCAGCACCTGGCGCTTGATGTCGCCATTGTAGAAATGGAAGCCGCAGACGTGGGCATGGATGGCATCGAGCGGGGCTTCGGACTGGAGGGTCTCGGCCCCGGCTTCGAGCACCTTGGTCTTGGCGTCCTTGTGCGCGCCGCCGTGGGCCTGGGCTTTGTCGTCCGGCTCTTCCTTGCAGGAAAGCAGCAGGGCTCCGGCGGCGCAGGCGGTCAGGAGGGGCAGGCAAATCGCTTTCATGAGGCTCACCTCCGCAGGCCGCGTGCCCGGCAGCGGGGGCGGTTGATCCCGGCGCTCCCCCGCCGGCGGGCCGCGCAAGATGCGACCCTGCCCGTGCACTACGCGCTGGCTGCGGGAGCGGAAGGCCCGGCCGTGGATGGGGCGCCACCACGGGAGAGGGTGGACAGTGATTGCCGGAACGTGTATGTTAACCGGCGGACCCTCACGGAGTTTTTTCACCCCGGGCGAAATCATGAACGAACAATTGGAACGGATCATCAATCAGGACACGGAGCCGGAGGATGCGGCGGCGGCGGGCGGGGCGCGGATGCCCTTCCCCACTTCCTACGTTTTGACGCGGGAGCAGGAGGACGAGCTGATCGACCACGCGATGGGGCGGCTGCGGGAGCTGGAGGACGAGAGCGGGCGCAGCCGCTCGGCGAACGGGGACTGGTGGACCAGCGGGGACTACGAGGGCGCGGAGGAGAGCGATCCGCTGGGGACGCACCGGACGGAGCGGACCTGGATGGGCAAGCGGCGGCTGTACGATCTGGTGTACGATAACAACGTGGACCACCGGGCGGTGATCCTGGGCGGGATCTTCGCGAAATCCAACCTGGTGGTGCCGCTGGCGCGGCGGATCACGCGGCAGATGACGGCGCGGGCGGTGAATTATTTCTTCGGCACGGACCCGTGGTTCGCGGCGTATCCGGTGGGGGAGCTGGACCGGGAGCGGGCGGGAAAGGCGGACCGCTACGCACGGTGGAAGATGGACCAGGCGAAGCTGAAGCGGGCGCTGGAACTGGCGATCGAGCGGGCCTTCGTGCTGGGGGAAAGCGTGGTGAAGACGACCTGGGCGCGCCGCGAGCAGATCTACCGGCGGAGCGCGGCGGTGCTGGTGGATGGCGCGGGCGAGCCGGTGCTGGGGGCGGACGGGGACTATATCTTCGAGCGGGACGAGTGGGTGCCGCAGGTGGTGCAGGATGCCACGCAGCCGGGGATGCTGCTGCAGGGGGGCGTGCCGGTGCTGAAGCGGGACGGGCGCACGCCGCGGCCGCAGCTACTACGTTTCCAGGAGAAGACGATCACGCGGCGGATCCGCCACTACAACGGGCCGGAGGCGCAGGTGGTGAATTTCGGCGATTTCCTGTGCCCGAAGACGGCGCGCTCGATCCAGGAGGCGGACTGCGTGGTGCACCTGTACGACATGCCGGTGATGGAGCTGGCGGACCAGTGGCGGAAGGACGAGGAGGGGCTGGGCGCGGCGGAGGATGCGGAGGCCACGCGCAAGGCGATCGAGCTGATCCGGGAGATGGCGAATGCGGGGAACGTGCCGGGCACGGTGCAGGATGCGGCGAAGCCGGGCGAGGATGTGAAGGGCCATGTGCGGCCTTCCGCGCCGGTGGCCTCGATCGCGGAATTCCACCTGCGCTACGATGCGGACGGGGACGGGATGATGGAGGAGATCATGCTGGTGGTGGACCGGAATACGGGGATGCCGGTCTTCTACGACTTCGAGGCGAACGTGACGCCGGACGGGCTGCGGCCCTTCGCGGCGGTGCGGGTGAACGAGGTGCCGGGGAGGTGGTACGGGATCGGCGCGATGGAGATGTTCGAGACGACGCAGCGCTTCGTGGATCTGACGGTGAACCGCTGGAACTTCGCGCAGACGAATTCGGCGCGGGTGGATTTCTGGAGCCCGCACAACACGCTGGAGGGCCGGCAGAATCCGCACCTGGCGCTGAACTGGGGCGGCACCTACACGCCGGCTCCGGGGAAGACGGCGCGGGATTGCCTGGAGTCCGTGTATCTGGAGAGCAACAAGGGCCTGGAGCTGCGGGCGCACATGGAATTCTTCATGCAGCTGGCGATGAACGAGAGCGGGGTGCAGCACGCGAACGACGCGCAGGCGGCGGGCTTCGATACGGCGAAGCTGGCGACGGGCATCCGGAATATCGAGAAGAGCGGGCAGGAGATGTTCTCCCTCTATCTGGGGCATCTGGAGCCGGGGGTGACGGAGGCGCTGGACAAGATGACGAGGCTGCTGATGGCGAATCTGGACCAGATGGAGGTGTACCGTTTCTTCGAGGCGAACGAAGGGGGCGAGGGCGCGGAGGCGTTGATGGAGATCTCGCCGGAGGAGATCGAGGATCTGGAGCTGGATGTGCGGATCCTGCTGACGCGTTACCGGGGGGAGCAGACGCTGGAGAGCTCGTCGAATGCGGTGGGGCTGGTGGCGCAGTACTATGCGCAGCCGTACGAGATCCAGCAGCGGACGACGCTGCTCTTCCGCGATATGCTGAAGGCGCTGCAGGTGCCCTTCGGCGACCGGATCATCGAGCCGCTGGAACCGGGCGGCGAGGGCGGCGGCGGCCGGATGCCGGGAATGGAAGGCGCGGCGACTCCCCCGCCCCGGATGGCGGAGGCGAGTGTGTGAGGGAATGAATAGTGAATATTGAGAAGTTGATATTGGATGAGGGGCTTCGCCTCGGGCGGCAGCATGAGGAGCAGCGACATTCTTGTCGCTGGCGGGGGACGGGCCGATGCTCC
>CAMPGU010000383.1 GCA_946885645.1 uncultured Haloferula sp. | reverse complement strand
AGGGCCAGCGCCGGCTGCAGGAATTCTGCAAGCAGCATGGCGAGGCAGTTGTCCAGCTCCGCTACGAGGATCTGGTGACGGAGCCGGGGAAGGAGCTGGCCCGGCTGGGGAGCTTCCTCGGAATCGAAAACCTGGCCGATGTGCTGGAGCACGAACTGGTGACCAGCACCGGCGGCACGCTGGGAGATCCCACGGGCGTGAAGCGATATACGAAGATCTCTCCCGCCGGACGGGATGCGTGGAAGAAGGAGATCTCGAACTGGTATCGCCGCGCCTGGGCGCGCACCTATGTCTCGGGAGAGCGCGCCGCAGCGATGAAGGAGCTGGGCTACGGATTGCCGGAGGAGCTTGCCCGCGGGGGATCTGCGGGGTTGGTAGAGGGTCTGCGTGATTGGATCGCCGCCCGCTGGCGGATCCGCCGCCGCCTGCGCCAGCCGACATGGCTGCCGCGCTTCGCGAAACGGTTCCGCAAGGAGCACGGCTACGAGGTCTCCTTCCGGTAACCGGAACAGGCCCGGCTATCGCGGCGTCTCCAATCTCGCCAGGATATCGTGCCTTACCCGCGGGGACGCCGTCATCATGGGGTGGAGGGGGCAGGAGACGGCGATATTCTCGGCGCGGGCCCACTCGGAGCTGCGCGAGGGGACGATCACGAGGTCCGCCGGGGTGCGGTAGGAAACGAGAGGCATCTTTCCGAGGCGGTTCTCGGTCGCGGCCAGGCGCTTCAGCCAGCGGCTGCCGCGGCGCATCTGCCGGGCACCCTCGCCGTAGAACAGGTGCGCCATCGCGGTCCCGTGGTGCGGGGTGGAGATCGAAAAGAAAGCGTCGCAGCGTTTCGCCCCGCCGAGTTCCTGGAGGTAATAGCGGCTCACGAGGCCGCCCATGCTGAAGCCGACCAGAGCGATGCGTTCCTTCGGCCCGAAGCGGGCGTCGATCTCGCGCTTGAGCTGCGCCGCCAGCACCGGCAAGCCGTCCCGGCCGTCGGCGGGCTTGAGCGAGGGCACGAGGCACTCGACGCCGCGCGCCTCCAGATCCCGGCGAAGAAAACCGAAGGCGCGCCACTCGGTCTGGAAGATACCGTGGACCATGACCATGCGCGTGACCGGGATCGGTGCGGTCTTCCCCCCGGCGCTTCCCGCGGCGAGGGAAACGGCGGCGAGCAAACAGGAGATCACCTTTCTCATGGCCGCGTAGCGAACAAGAAATGCCCCGCGGAGGCAAGCAGGGGAGAACCTCCACGGAAAAAGGCCGCGGGCGTCGTCCGCGGCCTTTTGCAATCCGGTCAGGGAGGAGCCCGCCTCAGGGAGCTTCCTGCTCCACCTTCAGGCGAATGAATTTCTTGGTATCCGCCCCGGTGATGGCGACCGAGGCCTTCACCAATTGGTCGCTGGAATTGTCTTCCAGGACCTCCTCGGTCACTCCCGAGGTGGACCAGATGTCTCCCAGGTCGTCGCTCCACTCCACGCCCGCGGTGGTCCCGCCGAGGTTCTTCGCGCGGCGGTAGGTGATGCTTAGCGCGGAAGCGGTGCGCTCGGTGGTGATCACCGCGCTGTCCGCGGACCCGGGGTTCAACCCGAGGTGGAACTCGATCAGGTTGTCCAGGCCGTCGTCATCGGCGTCCGCTTCAGGATCGGTGCTGGAAAGGCCGGGGTAGCCGGTGATCCAGGCGGCGTAACCGAGCTCGGTGCCGAGGGTGAGCGTGAAGCTCTGGCTGGTGACCTGGCCCTTGCTGTTGTAGCGCTCGATCACGATGTTGTAGGTGCCGGCCGCTCCCGCATCGGTGGTGCCGGAAAGAAGGCCGGTGGCACTATCCAGCAGCAGTCCGGGCGGAAGGGTGCTGCCCTCCGCAATGCGGAAAAGGGCCGGCGTGTTTTCCATGCCGCTCGCCACCGAAGCGATCCAGGCGGTGTTCACGACATTGTTGCCCTTGCCCGGCGTGACGCCGATGGTGGGGGGCTCGTTATCCGTGACGTTGAAGGCGACGCTGGCGGTCTGGTAGCCCGTGGCGGCTGCCTGGATGGTGATGGCTTTGTCGCCATCCGAGATCTCGTCGTCGAGGGCATCGATCGGGAAGCTGACGGTCTTTTGCCCGGAGGGAATCGTGGCGGAAGCCTGCACCGTCACGTCGCCGGGGCTGCTGGAGGTCAGGGTGAAGACGGTGTTCACCGTGGCATTGGCGGCCAGGGTGATCGTCCCGGTGGCGGCGGCGGCACCGGCGGTCTCGGCGAAGGTTGCATTGTTGGCCGTGAAGCCGAAGAACTTCGGCGTGGTGACATGGACGCCAAGGTCATAGGAGTTCTGGCTGATGTAGGTCCATCCGGAGGCCGTGGGATCGGTAAAGGAGTCGGTGATGTCGGTGTCCCCTACGAGGATGTCCGGCGCGCGCCGCAGGCTCCTGTTGCCGGCATGTGCCGCGCCGCCGAAGATCGTGCCTCCGTGATTGATGTCGCCGAAGCAATCCACCACCACGGTTCCTTTTCTCAGGACGATACTGTCCTTGCCGTCCCAGAGCATCTGGTCGCTGTTGACGATCTGTTGCGCGGCCTGTGCAGGGAAGGCGGCACCCTGTTTTCTGATGAGGAAGGTGCCGCCGGCCGGGATGGTCCCCGCAAGCTGGACTGTCAGCGAGATCGATCCGGCTGAGTTATTGTAGATCTCGATCTTGTAATCCTCAGCGGTTCCGGAGGGATTGAGCGTGACGCTTTGGGAAGAGGGGTTGAAAAGCTCCAGTCCCTTGTCATCCGGGTCGGTAGTACCGTTGATGTACTCGGAAATGATGAGATCGCCTTGGGCCTTCGGCACGATCCCGTCGCGAGCGACGTTGGCGTCCGTGACCAGCCAGTTCGCCACTTCGTTGGCGCTTTCGTCGCTACCGCCGGTGTGGTAGGCGGCCTGGCCCTTGGGGACGTTGCCGATGTTGATGAAGCCGCCGGTGGCGGTGCCGTAGCTCACCTCGGCCACCATCTGGTCGGCCGCATTGCGCAGGGAGAGGATATCCCCGCCCTCCGCGAGCGAAGGCCACCCGCTTCCGACCTGCGTGACCTGCGAGAAATGGCTGGCGGCGGTGCTTGCAACGATGATCGCCCCGTCGGCCGGGTTCGTGTCGTTGAGGTCGTCGTCCGGCGGCAGCTTGGGATCCCGCGCGAAGTCGCCCGTGCGGATGACGATGCGTTTGCCGGCCGGGATGTTATCCCAGACCGCGGAGTCGGTGAAGATCAGGCGCGTGCCGGTCGAATTCCTGAGGCTCCAGTTCCGGAAGCTGGTGTTGTTCTTGA
>CAMPGU010000382.1 GCA_946885645.1 uncultured Haloferula sp. | reverse complement strand
ACCCTGCCCCCTCGGCCAGTGCGGTGACTTCCCCCCTGCCCCCTGGCACTCCCACGGCGGCGAGCCTGACCGCTTCCCGCCATTTCTGCCCGAAGTCCTCCAAGCCGGCGACCTCGCTGCCGTGGATCCTTTCCCCGATCCTCCGCGGGTGTACGTCGTAAAAGCCCTTTACCACGATGCCGCGGAGCTGGAGTTCCTGCGCGAGTGTCTTCCCGATCGGTCCGGCACCGGCGATCACCACGCCCCGCTCCTTCACTGTGGGCATGCGGGCCAGGAAATGGGCGCGCATCTTGTGCCGCAGGGCATCGCCGTAGCGTGGATCGCTACGCGTCAGTCGGGTCGCCGAGTCCCGCCACCCGAGCAGCGTTTCGGACACCTTTCCGAAGACGGCCCCGGCTTCCAGCAGCCGCAGCCACAGATCGTGATCCTCCGCCCACGGCACCTCGCGGTATCCCCCGGCGGCTCGGATCGCGGTTTTCCGCATCAGCGCGCTGGGATGAACCAGCGGGTTTTCAATAAAGCGGGCATTGGCGATCACGCGCGGCTCCATGAGCGAATTCACCCATTCCACGTGCCGCACCATCCCCTCGCCCAAGGGCGTGAGGATTTCCACGCCGCAGCCGATCACATCCAGGTGCGGCTCCGCCTCCGCCATTTGCCACTGGCGTTCCAAGCGCTCCGGATGGCTCACGTCATCGGCATCCATTCGCGCCAGCCAATCGGCGGCTGCCGCATGTCCCGCCGTCTCCGATGCGCCGACCACCCCGGGCACGGCCGCATTCTTCAGCAGTTTCACCCGTCCATCTCCCGCCGCGAATCCGGCCACGATCGCCGCGGAGTTGTCCGTCGAGCGGTCGTCCACCGCCAGCAGCTCCCAGTCGGTGAAGGATTGGGCTTTCACGCTCGCCAGAGCCTCCGGCAGGGTGGCCGCCGCATTGCGGAAAGGCATCACGATGGAGATCCGGGGCATGCTCAATCCCCCAGCCCGCGGGCGAAAGCTCCGCCTTCATCGAAGACGATAATCATCGGGCGGCAGCAGATTTCGCAGTCGTAGTCCACCTCCGTCGGCAGCTCGTCGAGCGACGGCATCACCACTTCGAAGGTCTCGAAGCAGGTCGGGCACTGCACCACCACGGTTTCCATGTCGGGCAGTATAGGGAGAGCCGCTGGAAATCGCCAGTTTGACCTCGGGGTAATTTGTGTTAGATCGTCTGGTTGCGATCCCCGTGGTCGCCGAACCAACCGAACCCATACCGCCATGAAAATTCATTCGCTTCTGATTGCCGCTGCCGTCCCCTTCGCCTTCGCCGCGTGCAATGAAAAGGAAAAGGCCGATGCCGAGGCCAAGATGGAGGCCGCCAAGGCTGATGCGAAAGCCGGCATGGAAGATGCCGAGCAAGCTGCCAAGGACGCCGCAGAGAAGACCAAAGCCGCGGCCGAGGATGCCGTGGACAAGACCAAGGCCGCCGCCGAGGACCTGAAAAACAAAGCCGCGGATGGTGCCGAGGATATGAAGCAAGACGCTGCCGACGCACTGGACAATGCCGCCGACAAGCTGCGCGAGTAGCACCGGCACTGCGATTTCCGGGCCCCGGGGCTGCCGAAAGGCGGTCGCGGGGCCTTTCGTTTCCCCGGGCGCGGACCTTTTCGCCGCTTGCAATGGCCGTCCGGAGGCGGAAAAGTCCCCGCGTCTTCCGTATCCGCGACCATCCGCCCATGAATTTCCGATTTGCCTGGCTAGCCCTGCTTGCCGCCACCGGCCCCTCTTCCGCGCAGCAGCCTCCCGCAGCACCGGCCCAGCCGGGCCCGCCTGCTCCCGCCAGCGGCGGTGCTTTCGAGGTGAATGCCATCGCCGCGGTGGTGAATGGCCGCCCCATTTCCAAGAGCAAGCTGGGGTTCATGCTGGCACCGACGTACCGGCAGCTTGCCGCCCAGTTCCCGCGCCGCGGCCCTGAATTCGAGCGCCAGGCACTGGAAGCCCGGGAAAAGCTTCTGCAGGAACTCATCGATCGGGAGATCATCCTGTCCGAATTCAAGGAACTGGAGAAAAAGGGGGCAAACCTGCCTTCCCAGATGGTGGAACGCGAGATCGACCGCCAGATCCGCGAGAACTACAACGGCAACGAGGCCAGTTTCGAGCAAGAGCTCAAGCGCGTCGGCATGAGCCGGGAGGCCTACCGTCGGATGACGAAGGATCAATTGATCGTCCAGGCGATGCGGTCCGAGCATTTCTCCGACGCGCCGCCGCCACTTCCGGGCGAAGTTTCAAAGGAATACGCCGAGATCAAGGACACCCTCCGCGACGTCACCAAGGACAAGATCACCTTCCACAAAATTTTCCTCCCGCGTCAGGATCCCGAGAATCCCCTGTCCACGCCCGAGAGCCAGCTCGCGCTGGCCGAACAGCTGGTGGTCGAGATCAACAACGGCACGGACATGGCCGAACTGGCCAAGAAGCATTCCCGGGATGCCTTCGCGTCCGAGGGTGGCTTTCAGAAGGATTATCCGCGTATCGACCTCGCCCCTGAATTCGCTGCGATCATTTTCGGTCACAAGGAAGGCGAGCTTGTCGGTCCCTTGGAGGACCCCGCGGGCTTCACGATCGTGAAGATCGTCGAAATCAGCCCTGGTCCCGCCCCCTCCCTGAACGAGGTGAAGGAGATGCTCGAAGAACGGGTCCGCCGTAAAAAGACCTCCGCTGCCTACGAGAAATGGATCGAAGGCAGGCGCCGCAATGCCGTCATCGTGAGAAAGATCTGATAGCACCTCCGTTCCCATGCCCCGCGTCCTGATTACACTGGGGGATCCGGCAGGCATCGGTCCCGAGGTCGTGGCCAAGGCTCTTGAGTCCGGCGAACTCCCCCAAGGGTTCGATTTCCAGATTCTGGGCGAGGCTGCGGGCGTCACTCCAGGTGCGCCGGATGCCAGATCCGCCGCACTTGCCTTGGAGGCGCTCGAGGCGTCCGTCCGGATTCTCAAAACCGATCCTCACGCGGTCGCAGTGGTAACGGCCCCCGTCTCGAAAGCCACTCTTCAAGCCACCGGATTTCCGTATCCGGGGCAAACGGAATTTTTCGCGGATCGCTTTGATTGCAAGGAATTTGCGATGTGTTTGAGCGGCCGGAATCTGAGTGTCGGCCTCGCCACGATTCACATCCCTCTCGGAAGCGTTTCAAGCAGCCTCAGCATCGCGGGCATCATGTCGGTTGGGCGGGGGGGCCCAAACAACGCAAAATTCTTTGCATAAAATCGATGGGCGGAAAAATGAGGTTTGCCCCGGTAAAGGAATACGGTGGGGTGTATTTCTTTGTGGTGTAAAA
>CAMPGU010000381.1 GCA_946885645.1 uncultured Haloferula sp. | reverse complement strand
ATCAAGGTTCGGGACGATGTAGCGAGCCCGCGGGTTATCCACGGTGTTTTCCCAGTCAGATTCGTTTGTCATATGAAACGGCGTGCGCCGCCCGATACAACGGGAATCAAACCCCTCTTTCAAGTTTCTAACTTGTTTCTTATGACAAACCCACCCAGCGGCTCCCCCATACGATCACGAAGGGAAGGGTGAAGAGGCTGACCACCGTGGTGGCGATCACCACCTGCACCGCCACGGCCGGTCGGCCACCATAGATTTTCGCCAGCATGATCGGCGTCATCGCGGATGGCATGGCGGCTTGAACGACAAGCACTTGCTTCAACGCCAGCGGGGCCGGCAGGAACTTCGCCGCCGCCAGCAGGAGGAGGGGCAGCACCACCAGCCGCACCGCGCATCCTCCCAAGGTCACGCGCAGGGACGGTCGCTCTTCTCCGACCAGATCGATCATCAAGGCCCCCGTGATCAGGATGGCCACCGGAAAGGCGCCCGCTCCGATCCAGGCCATGGTTTTCCGGATCGCCGCTCCGATTGAAAAGGCGTCCTCGCCGCTTGGCGTGAGGAACTTGTCGGCACCCGTGCCCACCAGGATCAGACCCAGCAGGACGGAGATCACCGGGCCGTTCACCAGCTTGCGCCACGGGACCCGCTTGTCCCCGGAAAGGATCATCACCCCCACCGACCAGATCGCGAGTTCCACTCCCAGATTATGGACGAAGAGCATTGCGATGGCGCCGCCACCGACCCAGAGCTGCTCCACCACCGGGATCGCCGTGTAGCCGAAATTCTGAACACCGGAAGAGAGGGCGAAGGTCCGCTTGCCGGTGCCTTTTTGGAAGCCCAGCAGGCCGGCGGCCAGCCAAGCGCCGCCGAAGCTCAGGACGGTGAGGCCGAAGCCGATGCCGATTCCCCACAGCACGGAACCGGGATTCCGCACGCTCTCGCTGCCCAGGATCTTGTCCAGGATCAGACAAGGATAGAGCACGTTGAAAACGAGGCGGAAAACCGGATCGTCCTGATCCTTTCTCAGCACCCGGATTTTCCTCAACAGCGCTCCGGCAAGAATCAGCAAATACACCGGCAAGACCGCCGCCAGAACCGCCTTCGATGTATCCACCCGGCGAGCATTCGCCCGCCCGGCGCGAGCAACAAGCACGATGATCGGAAACTCCGCCGGGAAAGATCGGGACCTCCGCATCCGGATATTGGAAATGCGGATCGGCCGGCGAAGCCCGGGCACCGGCGTTGGTGTGGTCCAGAATCTAAGGACGTAGGCGCGGTGGTGACACCGCGGGAAGGGTCCTTCCGATGGCTTCCTCCTCCGGGGTGACGCGGGCCTTCTCGCCGCGTTCTCAGGAACGCGCCTGCGGATGCCGGCTCGGCGGGCGCGAAGGGTTGTTCGAACGGAACACAGTCCCCGCTTTCCTCTGGCACGATCCGCGCTCATGCTGCCGCCGTGAGCGAAACCCCGCAACTTGTCCGCGACGATCCTTGGCTTGAGCCGTTTGCCGAGGCGATCAAGGGGCGCCGGGAGCGATTCCGCGCCGCGTTGAGGGACATCGAAGGCCGGAGCGGCAGCCTCGTCGCCCATTCCAACGGCCACCGCCTCACGGGCATCCACCGGCAGCCGGACGGCCACTGGATCGTGCCGGAATGGCTGCCGAAGGCGAAGGCCGTCTCGCTGGCCGGGGACTTCAACGGCTGGGATCGCGACAGCCATCCCCTCGCCCCCGCCCGCGGCGGGGTCTGGCAGCTCCGCCTGCCTCCGGATACCTTGGCGCACGGCCAGCGGGTGAAGCTACACATCACCGGTGCCGACGGCTCGCAGCGCGACCGCATCCCCGCCTGCATCTTCCGCGCGGTTCAGGATCCGCACACCCACGATTTCTCGGGGCAGATTTGGGAGCCCGCGGAAGCCTATGCATGGCGGAATGATTTCGACCCCGCTTCCATCAAGGTTCCCTTTATTTACGAAGCCCATGTCGGCATGTCCGGGGAGGAAGGTCGCGTGCATTCCTACCGGGAGTTCGCGAACTCCACCCTGCCCCGGATCGCCGCGGCCGGTTATAACGTCGTGCAGCTCATGGCGGTGCAGGAGCATCCCTACTACGGCTCCTTTGGCTACCACGTTTCGTCGTTCTTCGCCCCCTCTTCCCGCTTCGGCA
This sequence comes from uncultured Haloferula sp., assembly GCA_946885645.1. Next base: position 1,181 of record CAMPGU010000381.1, on the reverse strand, counting down.
CGCCGGAGGATCTGAAATACCTCGTCGATACGGCCCACGGTCTGGGCCTCGCGGTGTTGTTGGACATCGTCCATTCGCACGCGGTAAGGAACTACGCGGAAGGGCTCAACGACCTGGATGGCTCCGGAAACCTCTACTTCCACTCCGACAGCCGAGGCGATCACCCGCAGTGGGACTCGAAGGTCTTCGACTACGGCCGCCCGGAGGTACGGCAGTTCCTGCTCTCCAACGTGCGTCATTGGATCGAGGATTTTCGCTTCGACGGCTTCCGTTTCGACGGCGTCACCTCGATGCTTTACTGGCACCGGGGCGCGACGTCCTTCGATGACTACGGGAAATATTTCGGTCCGGAGGCGGACCCGGATGCGGTCCTCTATCTCCAGCTCGCCACCACCCTTGCGAAGGAACTCAGGCCCGGGGCGATCTTGGTCGCGGAAGACATGTCCGGGATGCCGGGGCTGTGCCGGCCGGTGGAGGAAGGCGGCGTCGGTTTCACCCACCGCCTCGCGATGGGAATACCGGATTTCTGGATCAAGCTGCTCAAGCACACCCGCGATGAAGATTGGGACATCGGCGCCATCTGGGCCACGCTGACGAACCGTCGCCTCGGCGAAGCGAACATCGCGTACGCGGAAAGCCACGATCAGGCGCTGGTGGGCGACAAGACCTTGGCCTTCTGGCTGATGGACCAGCAGATGTACTGGCACATGGGCAAGGACGATCCGGATCCCCTGATCGAGCGCGGCATCGCCCTGCACAAGATCATCCGCTTGATCACCTTCGCCCTCGGCGGCGAGGGCTGGCTGAATTTCATGGGCAACGAATTCGGGCACCCCGAGTGGCTCGATTTCCCCCGCGAGGGCAACGGCTGGTCATACCACTACTGCCGCCGCCAGTGGTCGCTGGCCGACAATCCCGCGCTGAAGTATGCCTTCCTCGGCGCCTTCGACCGCGCGATGCTCGAGATCGGCAGGGAACATGGAGTTCCGGCTTGCCCGCCCGCGGAGCTCCTCAATCTCGATCTCGCCAACAAGGTCATCTGCGCGAAGCGGGGGGACCTTGTTTTCGTCTTCAACCTTTCCACCCACCGGTCAATCGCTGACTACAGATTCCATGCCCCGGCGGCAGGCAAGTACCGCCTCGTGCTGGATACGGACGCCTCCTTCTTCGGCGGGCAGGAC
>CAMPGU010000380.1 GCA_946885645.1 uncultured Haloferula sp. | reverse complement strand
GGCCGGGAGCTGCTCCTGTAACCCCCCGATCTACCGCGGAGCAGCAAAGATCGCGGAGGAACGCAAAGAAGCCGTGAGAGAAAGTCATGACTCTGCGGCCCTCCGCGACCTCTGCGGCTCTGCGGTTCCAGCAGGGTGGCAAGTCACCGTCCGGCCCTCCGGTCCGTCATGCGGCCTTCCCAATAGTCACTCCCCGAGACCACACGTTCCGGCATTCTTCCTTCCCAATATTCACTATTCAATTTTCATTATTCATTTTCCTACGCCTCGTCCGCGGCGCGTTCGATTTCGGCGATGTCGATTTTGATCATTTTCGTCATCGCTTCCATGGCGCGGCGGGCGCGGTCCGGATCGGGATCCTTGAGCAGCTCCATCAGGCGGGTCGGCGTGATTTGCCAGAAGACGCCCCAGCGGTCCTTGAGCCAGCCGCAGGCGATTTCCGAGCCGCCATCGGCCGTGAGCGCCGCCCACAGCCGGTCGGTCTCGGCCTGATCCTCGCAGGAGATCAGGAAGGAGACGGCCCCGGTGAATTCGAAGCCCGGCGTGTTCAGCGCGAGGTAAGAGGTGCCGGCGAGGGTGAACTCGACGAGGAGAACCGTGCCCGCCTCGCCGCCCTGCGTTTCCATGGGCGAAGGGATCACGCGGTCGATCCGCGAGTCCGGCAGGAGCGAGACATAGAACCGGGCCGCCTCCTCGGCTTGCCCGTCGAAGGAGAGAAAGGGTGTGACTTTGTTCATGGGTATCTTTCGATGCGGTTGGATCGGGAAAAAGCCTCCGGGCCGTCTAGCCATCCTTTCATGGCCCGTCACCCTCGAAAGATGGCATCGCGACGCACGGATGGGAGGGACTTTTCTCCGGAAAGTCCGGCGGGGGGCGGCGTCGAAAAAGCAGCCGCCAGAAGCCGGACCGCTTGGAAAGCGTTCCCTGCCTTTCCAAGACGGCCCGTAAATCGCAAAGCTCCGGTTAGCCGGTCATTGCTCGAAGTTCCGGTCGCCGTCGGTATTCCTCCAAAGCTCCAGATCCACATTATGGCTTCTGCCGGTAGTGATATCGATCTCCACTTTCCCATAGCTCCCGTCCTGAAATTTGATCCAGAAGTTCCGGGAATGTGAGGGACTGGTCCTTCCCCAGTTCTCGATGCCTGCAGGCATCTGGATCTCATGCTCTTTCCGGTAGCCCGCTTCCGGAGCTTCCACAGGATCGGGTTCGGCAATGGGCTGAAGCTCCCCGTCCTTCACCCGGATCTCGGCTCGCCAGTCATAGCGGGCGTAGGTGAAGGGCTCCGGGGCCGAGGACCAGCAGCGGATGTCGATCTTCGCATCGGCAAGCTTGCCGCCCAGAGATACGAGAACCGGCTGCCCCGTCTTCGATAAGCTCTCATCCGATGCCTGGGAATATTCCAGCTTCGCAACGGGCTTCTTTTTCCGAAGGCGAAGGATCGTCGGTTGGTCCGAGGTAGGCCTCCGATTCTCCAGGTTCCTGTCAGGTCCGATATAGGAGATTCTCGCAACCGAGAGATCCCGCCGGCTGACGGTGTCGATCAGGGGCGCGTAGCCTTCCACCGAGGCCTCCACCGTGATTGCTGCGCCCTTCCTCCCCAGCACCTCGAACGCCCCCGACGCATCCGAGCGCAATCCGAACTCCGAATTGTTCCCCTTGCCCATGGACCATGAAGAATCATCGCGGAGCGTTATAGAGATCAAGGCACCGGAGATGGGCTTACCCTCTGCGTCCACCACCTTCCCCCAGAAATCAATCCGATTGAGGAACGCTGCTTTCCAGAGAAGATCGCCCGGCCCGTAAGTCACCAAGAGAAAGGCCAGGAGCGCCACGAAGGCTACCGCGGCAAATGACGCCAGCTTCTTGAGTGATTTCATGAGGGGAGAACGCTCGATTTACCTTCCGGGTCGTTCGTTGAAATCAGCGCGCATCCGCACGCGGCGGCGTACTGCTCCCATAGATTGAATCCGGCCAAGGTTCGGACATCGGTCTCGAAGAGGATGCGGCGATCTCCCTCCGCGGTGACGAACCCGTACTGCCCGGAAAAGACGTCGGCGCGGGCATGCTCGTTTTGCCAGAACGTGGAGACGCCGTGGGCGGAGCCGCTGTCCCAATGGATGCCGCCGTCCCGGAAGCGGATCTCGATCCGGCTGCGGCCGGAAGGCTTGTAAGCCACTGAAGCGATCAACAGCGCGGCCCAGAGCGCTAGGGAGAGAAAGACGACGAGATCGAAAAAGGCGGCCAATGCCAAGACAAGGCACTGGGCCACTCCCCACGGCAGGAATCGCGAGGTCCGCTCGGCAGGGGTCTTGTGCCGCAGCACCTGGAAACCGCCGGCCCCGGAGATCACCAGGTCCGCGGTATCTGCGATCCATTTCGTTTCCATGTCCGATCCTCCGCAGGCGGGAACCCGGCCAGCCGAGGTGGCCCGACGCTAACGGTTCTTCCTCCCGGGTAGCAAGCACGCCCCGGCGGATGCACTTTCCGCATCCCGTGCTACCGGTAAGGCATGGACGGGAAAAAGGCGCGCATCTACCGGATGGTCACTCCGAAGCACTTCTGTCCCTGGGGCATCAAGGCGACGGATCTCTTGAAGCGATCCGGCTACGAGATCGAGGACCACCACCTGGCCAGCGCGGAGGAAAACGAACGCTACAAGAAGGAGAACGGCGTGGATGAAACCCCGCAGATCTTCATCGGCGAAAAGCACGTCGGCGGTTACGATGCGCTGCGCGAGCACCTCGGCCTCGGCCCGGATCCGAAGGAGGGGCGGACCTACCAGCCCATCGTCGCGGTCTTCTCGATCACCTTCCTGATGGCTGCCGCCGCTTGCTGGGCCGCCCTGGGCACGCTGGTCCCCGTCCGCATCGCGGAGCTCTTCATCGCCTTCAGCATGTGCGTGCTGGGGATTCTGAAACTGCGGGATCTCCAGTCCTTTGCCACGGGCTTCGTCCAGTACGACCTGATCGCCCGGCGTTACGTTCCGTATGCCTACGCCTACGCCTTCATCGAGACCCTGGCGGGTGTCCTCATGATCGGCGGCCTGCTGCCCTGGCTGGCGGCTCCCGCGGCCCTGGCGATCGGCACCATCGGCGCGATCTCGGTTTTCAAGGCGGTCTATCTCGAAAAGCGGGATCTCAATTGCGCCTGCGTCGGCGGCGGCAGCAAGGTCCCCCTGGGCTTCATCTCCCTGACGGAGAATTTGATGATGATGGCGATGTCGCTCTGGATGCTGCTGGGGTGAGCGCCGTCCGAAGCGGGGACTTTCCGAGGTAGGGACCTTTCTCCGTGTACAGACCGGGTACATAGGTAACAGACGTGCGGGGACATGGGTAACACATTG
>CAMPGU010000379.1 GCA_946885645.1 uncultured Haloferula sp. | reverse complement strand
CAGGTCCCGCAGCGGGAATTTCACCGAGACATAGGTCCGCGGCTCATTGTCCACGAACAGTTCCTCGTCCATCTGCAGGGCTTCCCCCGCCTCGGTCACGAGCAAGTCGTGCTTGCGGAATTTATCGGCGGCCTCCTTGTCCGCCATGAGCTGATGGTCGGTGAAGCCGAGCACGTCCTTGCGCTCCATTGCGAAAAGATCCTCGAAGCCGCGGTTCACCATCAGGTAGCGCCCCTTGAGATCCTTCATCGAAATCACCGCCGGGCTATTGTCGATCATCTCCTGCATCCGGTGCTCGGCTTGGATCGCCTTTTCCTGGGCGCGGCGCTGCTCGGTCACGTCCCGGTCCATGCCCACGATCCCCCACGGCTTCCCGTCGGCATCGCGCAGCAGGACTTTGGTGGTGACGAAATAGTGGAGATCGCCTTGCCTCAGCTCCAGGTGCCACTCCCGGTTCAAGACCGGATCGCCGGTCTCGATCATCTTCAGGTCCTCTTCCTTGCCGGTCCTGACGACCACCTCGGGGAAATAATCCGCCGGGGTTTTCCCGATCATCTCATCGGGAGATTTCGCGCCGACCCACTCGGCCATGGCTTTGTTCACCACCATGTAGCGGCGCTCCAGGTCGCGCGCGAAGATCTTATCAGGGAAGCCGTCGATCAGGGATCGGAGCATGTTCCGCTCCCGTTCCAGATGGTGCTGCGTCTCCACCAGTTCGCTGACGTCGCTCGACATCCCGAAGGTCCCGATGATGTGGCCCTCCCGGTCGCGGAAGGGCATCTTATTGGTGAGCACCCAGCCGACCTTCCCGTCCGGGAAGATCTCCCGCTCGACCAGCCCGGTGATCGCGGCGCCGGTGCGCACGATCCGGATTTCATCGGCCCGGGCTTGATCCGCATGCTCCGGCCCGAAGAGATCGTGGTCCGTCTTTCCGATCAGGTCCTCCGGATGGCCCTTCCCCACCCATGCGGCCATGCTCTGATTCACCCTGAGGAAACGGGACTCGGTGTCCTTGAAGTAGATATTGGCCGGCACATTCGCCATCAGCATCTCGAAGTAGTGTTCCAGCTTGCGGCGCGACTCCGCGCCCTCCCGCAGCTTCGCCTCCAGCCCGCGGTTGATCTCCGCGAGGCGGGATGCCCCGGACTCTCCTTCCCCCGCCGCCGGACGCGCGCGCCGGCCGAGAAGCATACCTCCCGCGAGAACCACGGCCGCTCCCGCCGCCATCCGTCCGGTGGCATGGCCCGGACCGGTCATGAGCCACAGGGTACCCGCAAAGATCACCGCCGCGGCCGCGGCCGCGAAAAGGCCCGACCGGGCCTCACCCGCTGACGGATGGATTCTCACCGCCTCTATCACACCACGTCCGAACCGCGGTGTAAATGACAGCTTGAAGAACGGCTCCCCGCCCGCGGGAAGCGCGCGGCCCTAGCAGAGCCGCACCATGTCCTTCACGAACTGACCCCAGAGAAAGAGCAGCCCGCGGAACGAGTATTCGAAGTGCCCGTCCCCCGTCTCCCGGATGATGCCGGCTTCGAGGTTGTGCCGGATCTGGCATTTCATCTCCGCCTCGATCGAATCCTCGATTTCCTCCGGGTCCGGCATACGCAGGGAATCCAGATCGACATTCGCCCGCCGCAGGAACTCATGGTGATCCTTTAGGATGTGGTGGAAGCAATTGCGCTCGCAGGGGACGTGATTCCACCGCATCTGCGGCGGACATTTCAGCGTCGCGGAAAACGGGAAATTGGTGGTACGCCAGATACGGCCGGCCTTGTCGCGGGAGGTTACGGAGATGAAAGCGAAGGCCACCTCACCCTGCTCGCAGAGGCAGACGGCGCCGACTGCCCTTTCCTCCGGATGCCAAAATAGGCGGAAGAATTGCTTCATCCCGCCCCATTCCCAGCCGCAATCGTCCACGTGCTCGAAGCCCGCCTCTTCCATCGCCCCCGCCGCTTCGACGGCGTTCGGGAAAAAAGACGGGTCCGGCAGCTCCTTTTGTTTCAAGCGGTTGTCCATCGGCAGGCGCATCCGCCGGATCCGCGTCAGAAGCTCCACCCACGGGAGAAAGAACCACATCGCCACGCCCACGACGCCGAGCCACCAGAAGCCGCTGAGGTAATAGAAGGCCATGAAGCTCGCCCCGAGGAAGACAAGCGCCCCCAGTTTGCGCACCACGGCCTTCCGCGAGGAGCGAAGGCCGATGGCGAGGACGAACAGTCCGATGACGATGAGGCAGGAACGCATGGATGGCAGGGAGGGCGGAAACCAAGCGCCCCGCCCCCTCTTCAAAGGAGATTTGGACTCGCGTGATTGCCGACCCCCGACTTCTCCGCGTGATCCGCGCCGCTGTCCAGCGATTCGTCGGACCACAGGAAAGCCGTGCCGGAACTCCGCCACGGCCTTCCCGGGGGAGGGAAAGGAAACAAATCCCGTTTCACGGGAGCGCGTAGGCTTCCCGCCCCATTTGCTCCGGCGCAAGGCCTTCGCCCCATGTCGCTGCTATTGAAGAACATCAAAAAAACCTCCGGCCATCCGGAGGTGGTGGCGTTCCCGCCCAAGGGCCACTGCGGGTAACCGCCACCGGATCCCTGCCGAAGGCGGCACATTCACGGGTGACACCGGGGGGAGCGCACCGCATGGTTTTACCGTCATGGCCATCGAACGCTACGAGTCCTTCACCCCCTCGATCCACCCCTCCGCCTATCTTGCAGCGAGTGCCGATGTGATCGGGCGGGTGACATTCGGGGAGGAAAGCAGCGCGTGGTACCACTCGACGGTCCGTGGCGACATCAACGAGATCGTGATCGGCCCCCGTTCGAACGTTCAGGACAGCGCGGTGCTCCACGTCTCGGACGATCTGGGCACCTATCTCGGGGAGCTCGTGACGGTCGGACACTCGGCCATCCTCCACGCGTGCACGGTGAAGGACGAAGTCCTCGTAGGCATGGGCGCGATCGTTCTCGACGGCTCGGTGATCGGCGAACGGTCCATCATCGGCGCGGGGGCACTCGTGACAGGGGGTACCATCATCCCGCCGGGATCGCTGGTGATCGGCTCGCCCGCGAAGGTCGTCCGGACGCTCTCCTTGGACGAACAGGCGAAGGTAAAGACCTGGGCGGAGAAATACGTGATTCAATCGAGGAAGTATCTCCAGCGCTAGGCGGACTCGCCCGCGCGTGCCCTGCGGCCCATTCAAGGAGCGCCGGCGTCCCGCCGGTGTTCCCAGACGGACTCGCCCACGGGTGCCATGCGGCCCATTCAAGGAGCGCCGGCGTCCCGCCGGTGTTCCCAGACGGACTCGCCCGCGGGTGCCATGCGGCCCATTCAAGGAGCGCCGGCGTCCCGCCGGTG
>CAMPGU010000378.1 GCA_946885645.1 uncultured Haloferula sp. | reverse complement strand
ATGTAGAGCGAATTCGATCGCTCGAGCCGGGGCTGGAGCGCCGCCTTGGCTCCCGCGAGCTGGCGGCGCACCGTGATCAGGCTGCTGGAGTAGTCCCGGAAAAGAAAGCGGATCGCTTCACCGTGGTCCGTCTTCAGCCCTTCGGCGAAGGTGGCGCCACCCGCGAGGAGGCGTTCCCGGTAGGCGGTCGCGATACGGGCCCCCGTGACCCACGCGATGACCGCCGCCAGAGCAAAGACCGCTACCGCCGAGCCGAGAAGAATTACCGCCGGATGCTGCAGGCCGGACATCCCGGCGATGCCCGCCGCGATCACCAGCAGCAGGCCGATCCCGGTGAAGCCTTTCAGGGAAGCATTCCTCCGTCGCATGAAGGGATCCAGCACGCCCCGCACCCGCAGGCCGGCGAGTGCCTGCGGCACCGCCTTGTCCAGACGGGCGACGAAGCGGCCGATCACCGGTTCGCGGTCTGCTCCCGCGACCGCGCAAGGGCCGGGCTCCAAGCCCATCCGCTCCACGACGCGCGGACGCACGGTTTCCCAATGCTTCCCGCAGTCGTCGATCAAGCGGCCCGCATCGTCTTTGGCAAAGCCGGTTGCCACCTCCTGCATCCGCGCCGCGAAGGTCGCCTCGATCTCCGCCGCGGTGCCGTCTCCGATGAACAGGCGGGCCAGGGAACGCCACCACCCGAGACGCGATCTCAGGGAACGGACGACCCGCTCCACCTCCCCGCGGTAGCGCTCCAGAGCGGTACCCAACGCCTCGGGCGCCGCCTCCAGGGAAGAATCGCGGAGAGCTTCCATTTCCCGCTCGATGTTGGAGAGAAACCAGCCGTCGTCCTCCATGCCGCGCCGCTGGACGTCGAAAAGGGACTCCAGGCGCCGGATCTTCCGCGCGGCGTGATGGTAGGCGTCATGCAGGACTTGCCGCCGGTCCATCGAGTCGCAGATCCGCTCCGAAATGAAGTGCTCGAAATCGGAAAAGCGGCTGGCGGGCCATGCCTCGCCATTCACCGGATGGGTTCGTTTCGCTTCCAGCGCCGCCCGGGCCGAAACCGGGAAAATCGGCAAGGTCTGGCCCAGGCGCTTCATTGATAGATCGCGCATGTGCCCCAGGATGATCGGGATGTCCTGCGGCTGCTTGAGATCGATGCGCTGCACCACCAGCGCCGTGCGCGAGAGGGCCTCCGGGGAGAGACGGGAAACGGCATCCCAGGTCGCGGCGGTCCAGGGATTCTCCGCGGTGAAAACCACCAGCACCAGATCCGCGTGTTCCAGAAAGGGCTCCGCGACAGCCGCATGGCCATTCAGCTTTGCGTTCGTCCCCGGGGTGTCCAGGAGCTCGAAGTTCTTGAGGTAACCGGTGCCGCGGCGGCACTCCACCAGCATCTCCCCCACCTCCCGGTCGGAGGTCTCCCCGTGGCGGTAGAGCCGGACCTCGCCGGTCACGGGCACGGGACCACTGGGGCAGAGCTCCGCCCCTGCGAGGGCATTCAAAAGCGAGGATTTCCCGGCATTTACCTCCCCGATCGCGGCGATCAGAATAGGACGCGAAAGAGCAGGAACGGGATGTTCCGGTTCCTCCTCCAGGGCTACCTCGCCGGCGAGATCGCCGATCCAATCCAGTAGTTCCGACAGGCGGTCCCTGACCGCGAAGTAGCGCTCGCCGGGCATCGTGAGAGCTTGGCCGTCCTGACGCGGAATCACTGCCCGGCCGCGATCGGGCCGGGTGCCGGCTGCGCGGCCATTGCCAGCAATTGCGACACGGTCACGAACTTGTAGCCCTTGCGAAGCAGCCCGTCGAGGGTGGCAGGCATGGCATCCACGGTGCTGGAATGGAGATCGTGGGCCAGGATGATGGCGCCGGGAGTGGTCCCGCCGACAATGCGCGAGGTGACGACCGAGGCCCCGGGACGCTTCCAGTCGAGCGGATCCACCGACCACATGATGGTCGGATAGCGGAGTTCGGCATGAATCCACTCGCGCTGGCGCTGGAGCAGGGCGCCATAGGGCGGGCGCATGGTGCGCGGTTGCACTCCGGCGGCACGGGCCACCGCGTCCCGGCATTTGGTAAGCTCTTCACGCACCGCGGAATCCCCGAGCTTGCTAAGGATCGGGTGGGTGTAAGTGTGGTTTCCGATCTCGTGGCCTTCCGAAACGGTGCGACGCAGCACATTCGGGTAGAGGTCCACGTTCCGGCCGATCACATAGAAAGTCGCCTTGATATTGCGCTCGCGCAGCATGTCGAGCAGGCGCGGCGTGTTCTTGGGATGCGGGCCATCGTCGAAGGTCATCGCCACATAGGGCTGGCCGACCGCCACGCGGGAAAAGGTAATGCCCGAGCCGCCCCCCGAGGAGGGCAGGTTCATGTCCGGATTCCGCGGCACCGGTCCCTGCACCTTCGGCGTGCGGTAGCCGCGGTTCGGTGCCGTGCGGGCCGGCGCGGAAGAGGGATCGACTCCGGCCGTCGCGCCGGGCTTCTCCGAAGATGCCATGGAACAACTGCTACCGAGCGCCGCACTCAGCACCATGAAACCGCGCCGTGATAGCTTCGGCATGCCCGGCTCGCCGGTTTCGCCGTCCTGATGACTTGTGAGGATCTTGTAGCCGAGGGTCTCGATCGGATTCTTCATGGAGGATGACGACTTGAGCCGGGAAATTTCCCGCAGATTACCGGCATGGGAGGCGATGTCACGCCTGCATTTCCAACAACTTGATCACAAGAAACGCCTAAGCATCGGACCCATCCGCTCCAGGGAATCCTCCGGCCAAAAAGCGCGCGGCGTCATGATCGCGCCGTCGAGCGAGCGATGCTCCGGCCACTCCGCTTCCTGCGGCACGAGCGGGATCGCCCGGGCGATGATCCGCTTCGCCATGGAAACATTCGCCTGCAGGTGACCTATCACCGCCTCCGCCGTCACCGGAGCCTCCTCTTTCTTCCAGCAATCGTAGTCCGTGACCATCGCCAGCGTCGCCAGCGCGATCTCCGCTTCACGCGCCAGCTTCGCTTCGGGCAGGTTGGTCATCCCGATCACGTCGAAGCCGAGCTTCCGGTTGGCCTCGCTCTCCGCCCGCGTGGAGAAGGCCGGGCCGTCCATGTTCACGTAGGTGCCGCCGTAGTGGACCCGGGTGCCCTCCTCCTCCGCCGCGGTCATCAGCAGCGCCCGCATGCCCTCGCTCACGGGATCGGCGAAGGACACGTGCCCCACGATCCCCTTGCCGAAAAAAGTGTGGTGCTCCCGGCGGCTGGTCCGGTCGAAGTATTGGTCCGGCAGCACGATATCACGCGGGTGATACTCCTCCTTCAGGCTGCCGACCGCCGTGACGCAAATGAGGAAGCGCACGTCCAGCGAACGCAGCGCCCACAGGTTCGCGCGGTGATTGATTT
>CAMPGU010000377.1 GCA_946885645.1 uncultured Haloferula sp. | reverse complement strand
CCTCCTCCAGCGCCGCACGCCGGACGTCATCGTCCGCAACGAAAAGCGCATGCTGCAGGAGGCGGTGGACGCGCTCTTCGACAACGGCCGCCACGGCCGTGCCGTGACCGGTGCCGGCAACCGCCCGCTCAAGTCCCTCAGCGACATGCTGAAGGGCAAGGGCGGCCGTTTCCGCCAGAACCTGCTGGGCAAGCGCGTGGACTACTCCGGCCGCTCCGTCATCGTGATCGGGCCGGACCTGCAGCTCAACCAGTGCGGCCTGCCGAAGAAGATGGCTCTGACCTTGTTCGAGCCCTTCATCATCCGCCGCCTCAAGGAGCTGGGCTACTGCCACACCGTCCGCTCGGCCAAGAAGATGATCGACCGCAAGACCCCGGAAGTCTGGGACATCCTTGCGGAAGTGACCAAGGGTCACCCGGTCTTCCTGAACCGCGCGCCCACGCTGCACCGCCTCTCGATCCAGGCTTTCGAACCGAAGCTCATCGAAGGGGAAGCCATCCGCGTCCACCCGCTCGTCTGCACGGCTTACAATGCCGACTTCGACGGTGACCAGATGGCCGTGCACGTGCCGCTCTCGGTGGAAGCCCAGATGGAAGCGCGCCAGCTCATGCTCGCGCCGAACAACATCTTCTCGCCTGCTTCCGGCCGCCCGATCACCACGCCATCCCAGGATATCATTCTGGGCGCGTACTACCTGACTTGGGCCCCGGTGCGCACGCAGAAGGATCGCGAAAAGCAGGAGCACCTGCCGCTGTTCGAAAATTCCTCCGAAGTCGAGTTCGCCATCGCGTCCCGCAAGGTGGGTTACCACCAGTGGATCCGCATCCGTAACCCCAATTTCGGGACCAAGACCGTCTTCGGCGATCAGGAGAGCAAGATCCTGGAGACCACCCCGGGCCGCGTCCGTTTCAATGAGATCTGGCCTGCAGGCCTCGGTTTCATCAACCGGACCATCGGCAAGAAGCAGATGTCCGACATCATCTGGCGCTGCTATCAGGTATCCGGCCAGAAGGGGACCGTCGCCACGCTGGATGCTCTCAAGAGCCTCGGCTTCCGCGAAGCCACCCGCTCCGGGACCTCGATCGGCATCGTGGACATGGTCGTTCCGGAAGAAAAGCCGGCGGTCATCAAGGATGCCTACGAGCAGGTGGAGAAGGTGACCAAGCAGTACCGCAACGGCGTCATCACCGACGGCGAGCGTTACCAGAAGGTCGTCGATATCTGGACCCACGCCACCGACACCATCGCCGCCGCGCTCTATCGCAAGATCGAGTTCAACGACGGCAAGCCGGGTGCCAGCCCGCTGTTCATGATGGTGGACTCCGGAGCGCGCGGTAACAAATCGCAGATCAAGCAGCTCTCCGGCATGCGCGGCCTCATGGCCAAGCCCTCCGGTGAAATTATCGAGCGTCCGATCACCTCGAACTTCCGCGAAGGTCTCTCCGTGCTGGAGTACTTCATCTCCACCCACGGCGCCCGCAAGGGTCTGGCGGATACCGCGCTCAAGACCGCGGACTCCGGCTACATGACCCGCAAGCTCGTGGACGTGGCGCAGGACGTCATCGTCACCGTGCAGGATTGCGGCACCGCCAGCGGTATCGTCGTCGCGCCGATCTACGACGGCGACGAGGAAGCCGCCTCGCTTGCCACCCGCATCTACGGCCGCACTTCGTGCGATCAGGTGAAGGATCCGGTGACCGGCCAGATCGTTCTCGATTACGACGAACTCGTGGACGAAAACTCCGCGAAGGCTGTCGAGCGCATCGGTTACGAGAAGCTCAAGATCCGCTCCGTCCTCACTTGTGAGGCGAAGCGCGGTTGCTGCGCGAAGTGCTACGGCCTGAACCTTGCCACCGGCAAGCCGGTGAAGATCGGTGAAGCGGTGGGTATCATCGCGGCACAGTCGATCGGCGAGCCCGGCACGCAGCTGACCATGCGTACCTTCCACGTCGGCGGTGTGGCCGCGGCGACCTTCAAGCAGCCGATCATCAAGGCGAAGAACGGCGGCCGGGTGGTTTACAAGGACCTCCGCGTCGTCGAAAGCGCCGAAGGCAAGTGGGTCGTTCTGAACAAGAACGGTTCCGTTTCCATCCGCGACAAGGACGGCTTGGAGCTGGAAAGCCACCTGATCGTCATCGGCTCCGTCATCGAGATCAAGGATGGCGATGACGTGAAGAAGGCGGACACCGTCGCGACTTGGGATCCTTACAACGTGCCGATTCTTACGGAAAAGGGCGGTAAGGTCGAATTCCGCGACATGATCTCCGGCATCACCGTCACCAACGAGACGGACAAGGAAACCGGCAAGAAGGTCATGGTGGTCACCGAGCACAAGGAAGACCTTCACCCGCAGGTGGTGATCGTGGATGAGAAGAGCAAGGAAGTGAGAGCTTCCTACTCCATCCCGGTCGGCGCTCACCTTTCCGTGAAGGAAGGTGAAGTGGTCACGGGGGGCACTCAGCTCGCCAAGACCCCGCGCAAGGTGGCCCGCACCAAGGACATCACCGGTGGTCTGCCGCGCGTTGCCGAGCTCTTCGAAGCCCGCAAGCCGAAGGATGCCTGCGTGATCGCGAAGATCGACGGCGAGGTCTCCTTCGGGGGCACCGTCCGCGGCAAGAAAAAGGTGATCGTGACCGACGCCGATTCCGGCGAGCAGGTCGAGCACCTGGTGCCGATGGGCCGCCACATCATCGTGACGGATGGCGACCGCGTGAAGCGCGGTGACCAGATCACCGAAGGCCCCGTGTCTCCGGAAGACCTCCTCGAGGCTTGCGGTGCGCAGGAACTCCAGGAGCACCTGGTCAACGAAGTGCAGTCCGTTTACCGCGTCCAAGGCGTGGAAATCAACGACAAGCACATCGAGATCATCATCCGCCAGATGCTTCGCAAGGTGAAGATCACCGATCCGGGCGATGCCGACCAGCTCCTCTGGGGCGACCAGATCGACCGTTCCTCCTTCAACCGGATCAACGATGGTATCGTGGCCAGCGGCGGCAAGCCGGCGGAAGCCGAGCCTGTCCTCCTCGGCATCACCAAGGCCTCGCTCGAGACCGATTCCTTCATCTCCGCGGCGTCCTTCCAGGACACCACCCGCGTGCTGACGGAGGCGGCGACGCTCGGCAAGGTGGACTACCTCACCGGGTTCAAGGAGAACGTCATCATGGGTCACCTCATCCCGGCCGGCTCCGGTTTCGATTGCCACCGGGATTCCGAGATCGAGTTCACCGTGGAAGAGCCCGAGCCGCTCTTCGTTCCCAATGCCCCGGAGGCTGAGGAGGTCGTCGAGAGCGCCTGATCGTTTCCGGCTAGAAATTCAAAAAGCCCGGTCGTGCGGAAGCGCGGCCGGGCTATTTCTTTTGCTGCCTCCCGGGGGGCGGGGAGGTTGGATGGCGAAAAGG
>CAMPGU010000376.1 GCA_946885645.1 uncultured Haloferula sp. | reverse complement strand
AGCCGAAGCCGAACTCGGCAAGCCGATCGTCACCGAAATCGCGGCCGCCTATAAGGAAGAGACGGGAACGAAAACCACACCGGTCTTCGCGGGATCAAACGTCCTCGCACGCCAGATCGTGGAAGGAGCTCCGCTGGACGTCTTCCTTTCCGCGGATGCGGCGACCATGGAAAAGCTGGCCCGGGAAAATCTGGTGAAGAAGCCGGTGCCTCTTCTAACGAACGCTCTGGTAGTCGTGGTACCTGCCGATTCGCAGGCAATGCCGGCCGCGGCGGCAGACCTCGCGCATCTCAAGCGGATTGCCATCGGCGATCCCGCCGCGGTTCCCGCAGGCGTGTATGCAAAGGCATGGCTCACCAAACTGGGCCTTTGGGAGAAGCTGGAAACGAGGTTCGTCGGCAGCGAGAACGTACGGGCCGCCCTGGCAGCCGTGGAGTCCGGCGATGCCGACACGGCCATCGTTTACCGAACGGACGCGGCGGTCTCGAAAAAGGTGAAGGTCGCGTGGTCCGTTCCCGAAGGCGAAGCGCCCCCGATCCTCTACCCCGTGGCGGTCTGCTCGGCCACAAAGCAAACCGAGGAAGCGGAGCGCTTTATCGCTTTCTTGCGAAGCGCGAAGGCATCGGAGATTTTCAAGGCCCGGGGCTTCGGCCTGAAGTCCGAATGAGCGCCGACGACATCAGGTTGATCGCATTCACGCTGGGTGTTTCCGCCCTTGCGGTCGCCGCGTCCTTGCCTGCCGGTCTTGCCCTCGGCTGGGTGCTGGCCAG
Source organism: uncultured Haloferula sp. (assembly GCA_946885645.1). The sequence continues at coordinate 2,663 of CAMPGU010000376.1, read as the reverse complement.
GAAACAATGGCCGGGCAAGGCGCTGGTCGAAACCCTCGTGATGCTTCCGCTCGTTCTTCCGCCGGTGGTGACGGGCCTGCTTTTGCTCAAGCTTTTCGGCAGGAAGGGCCCGTTCGGCGGAATGCTGGACCAAGCCGGGATCGAGATGATTTTCACTTGGAAGGCGGTCGTGCTGGCGCTGGCCGTCATGTCCTTTCCCCTCCTGCTGCGCTGCATCCGCACCGCCTTCGAGGAGGTGCCCCGCCATCTGGAAGAAGCGGCGGCTACGCTTGGCAGGACCCCGTGGCAGGTCTTCACCCGTGTGAGCATCCCCCTTGCCCGCCGCGGCATCGCGGCGGGGCTCATACTCGGCTTTGCCCGGGCCCTCGGGGAATTCGGCGCGACGATGATGGTGGCAGGCCTCATCCCCGGCGTCACCGAAACCCTCCCGCTCGCGATCTACCGCAGCTTTCAGGCAGGGGACGATTCGCGTGTGTGGATGCTGGCCGGCGTCTCCGCGGCCGTCGCTTTCATGGCGTTGGGGCTAGCCGCCAAACTGGGCAAAGGACGGCACCCTTTCTAGAGGCAGCCGCTATTTCTTGCCCCACGAATCCCGCAGCGCGACCGCACGGTTGAACACGGGCGTCTCCCCCGGCTTGTGATCGTGCCGATCAGCGACGAAATAACCGAGGCGTTCGAATTGGCAGATCCACTCCGGCTCCGCGCGGGCGAGCGCCGGTTCCACCCAAGCTCGGATCGCCTTGAAGGATGCCGGATTGATGACGCTCACGAATCCGCCTTCCGCACCGTCCGGATCCTCCACCGTGAAAAGGCGGTCGTAGAGCCGCACCTCCGCCTCCACTCCGTGCTCGGCACTCACCCAGTGGATCGCGGCGCGGCATTCCACGCCCTCCGGCGCATCGGCCCCTTTGGTGCCGGGCAGATATTCACAGCGGATCTCGGTGACCTTGTCCGAAGCGTCCTTTTCAAAACCGGTGCATTTCACGATATAGCCGCCGCGCAGCCGGACGTGGCGGCCGGGGCCCAGGCGATAGAATTTCTTCTCCGGGACCTCCATGAAATCATCCGCCTCGATCCATAGCTCGCGGGAAAGAGCCACCTTCCTCGTGCCCATCGCCGGATCCTTCGGATGATTATCCAGCTCGATCTCCTCGCTGGTGCCCGCAGGCCAGTTTTCGATGACCAGCTTCACCGGATCGAGCACGGCCATCCGGCGCTCGGCGGCGGCGTTCAAATAGTCGCGGACCTCGAACTCCAGCAGCGCCACATCCGTGATGCCGTTGAACTTCGTGATCCCGACCTTGTGGCAGAAATTCCGGATCGCAGCCGCCGGATATCCCCTGCGGCGGATGCCCGAGAGCGTCGGCATGCGCGGGTCATCCCAACCGTTTACCAGACCCTCCTTCACGAGCTGGAGCAGCTTGCGCTTGCTCATCACCGTGTAGTTCAAGTTCAGGCGGGCGAATTCGATCTGGCGCGGCTTCGCGGGCACGGGGCAGTTCTCGATCACCCAGTCGTAGAGCGGCCGGTGAATCTCGAATTCCAGGGTGCAAAGGGAGTGCGTGACCTTCTCCAGCGCGTCTTCCAAGGGGTGCGCGTAATCGTACATCGGGTAGATGCACCAGGCGTCTCCCGTATTGTGATGATGCGCGTGCATGATGCGGTAGATCACGGGATCCCGCATGTTCATGTTCGGCGAAGCCATGTCGATCTTCGCGCGGAGCACGGCCTCCCCTTCCTTGAACTCGCCCGCGCGCATGCGGGCGAAAAGATCGAGGCTCTCCTCCAGCGGGCGATCCCGCCACGGCGAAGGCGTGCCGGGCACCGTCAGGTTGCCGCGTGTCTCCTTGATCTGCTCGGCAGTCTGTTGATCGACGTAAGCCAAGCCGTTCTTGATCAGGTGAACGGCGCACTCGTAGTAGAATTCAAAGTAGTCGCTCGCGAAGAAGAGGTTCTCGCCCCAATCGAAGCCCAGCCACTTCACGTCCTCCTTGATGCTTTCGACGTACTCGGTCTCCTCCTTGGAAGGGTTCGTATCGTCGAAGCGCAGGTTGCAGCGGGCACCGCTGGCGGCGTTCTCTTGGGCGATCCCGAAGTTCAGGCAGATCGCCTTCGCATGGCCGATGTGCAGGTAGCCGTTCGGCTCCGGGGGAAAGCGCGTGATCGTGGTCTCGTGCTTACCGGAGGCCAGGTCGGCGGCGATGATTTCGCGGATGAAATCGAGCTTTGGGGAATCGGACATCGTGTGGAGATAGTGCCAAGTGATCAGTGATGGGTGATCAGTGAAAGGCGTCTTCTGTCGAGCCTTTCTTCTCTTCCTCAAGCCACTGATCACTGATCACTGATCATTTGGCACTTTCCAGAGTCACTTACCCAATTCTTCAAGCAAAGCCTGATTAAGCCGGATACCTGCTTCGAAATTCTCGACCGGGAAGTTCTCGTTGGGAGAGTGGATCTGCGAATCGGCAAGGGCCAGACCGAGCAGCAGGGTATCGGTGCCGAGGATATCGCGGAAGGCCTGGACGATCGGGATGCTGCCGCCTTCACGGATTAACACCGGTTCCTTACCGAAGGCCTTGCGCAAGGCCCGTTGGGCCGCCTCACCGAAGGAGCTGTTGGGGTCGGTGTAGAAAGGCTTGCCGTCGTGGCCGCCCACGTAGAGC
>CAMPGU010000375.1 GCA_946885645.1 uncultured Haloferula sp. | reverse complement strand
TCGCTGGCGGGGGACGTGCCGAACGGGGACAGGAATGTCCCCGCTCCTTACTGCTTCGCTTCGGCGGAGCGCGGGGGCTTCGCCTCTGCGGAGCATGAAGGGCTTCGCCGGGATTTCAGCCGAAGGCTCCCGAGATGTAGGCTTCGGTCTGCTTGACGTCCGGCATCGTGAAGATTTTCCCGGTGGTGCCGTACTCGATCAGCTTGCCGAGGTAGAAAAAAGCCGTCCGGTCCGCGCAACGGCTGGCCTGCGCCAGGTTGTGCGTCACGATCACGATGGTATAGCTCTTCTTCAGGTCCAGCAGCAGCTCTTCCACCTTCAGGGTGGAGAGCGGGTCCAGCGCGGAGCAGGGCTCGTCCATCAGGATGATGTCCGGCTTGGTCGCGATCGTCCGGGCGATGCAGAGGCGCTGTTGCTGCCCCCCGGAGAGGCCGAAGGCGCTGCTCTGCAGGCGGTCCTTCACATCGTCCCACAGCGCGACCACGCGCAAGCAGTGCTCCACCCGCTCCTCCAGCACTTTCTGATCTTTCTCGCCGTGGATCCTCAGACCGTAGGCGATGTTATCGAAAATCGATTTCGGGAAGGGATTCCACTTCTGGAAGACCATGCCGACCCGGCGCCGCAGCACCTGGATATCCAGGTCCGGGCGGGAGATGTCGATGCCCGCCACGCGGATCGCGCCCTTCGTGACCTTCGCGCCGGGGATGCGGTCGTTGATCCGGTTGAAGCAACGCAGCAGCGTCGATTTCCCGCAGCCGGAAGGGCCGATGAAGGCGGTGATCTCCCGGGAAGGGATGTCCAGGCTCACGTCGTGCAGCACCTGCTTCTCGCCGTAATTGAAGCGCAGGTTCTCGACGGCGATCGCCGGCGTGCCGTTGGTGGAGGTGCCGTTTACCATTTGAGCTTCGCGCGGACGCGGTTGCGGAGAATGATGGAGACGGTGGAGAACATGAAAATCATCACCAGGAAGACGAAGACGGAGCCGTACTGGGCGCGCTCCGTGTACTCGGAGGTGGGGATGCGCGCGGCCAGCGTGTAGATGTGATAGGGCAGCGCCTGCACCTGGCTCTGGAAGACGGAGAGCGGCCCGCCGTCCCCTTCCCACGGGAGCGTGTCCTTCGCCGCCACCGCGGCCGTGAACATGATCGGTGCCGTCTCCCCGGCGGCGCGCGCCAGCGACAGCAGGGAGGAGGTCAGGATGCCCGGCAGCGCGAAAGGCAGCACGCACTTCCGGATGGTATGCCAGCGCGTGGCCCCCAGCGCCAGCGAGGCCTCCCGGAAGCCATGCGGCACCGCCTTGAGCGATTCCTCGGAGGCCGTGATGATCACCGGCAGGATCATGCACGCCAGCGTAGCCGAACCGGCGATGAGCGAGGAATTCCACCCTTGGAAGCTGAAGTACGTGAAGCCGAGCGGGATGGAAAAGAGCGAGCGGTCGGAGGGTGCGTCGGTGAAGACCGGTGCCGCCAGCACGAACACCGCGAAGCCGAACAGGCCGAAGACGATCGACGGCACGCCTGCGAGGTTGAGGATCGCCAGCCGCACCCAGCCGATGAAGCGGCCCTGCTTCGCGTACTCGCTCAGGTAGATCGCCGCCGCCACGCCGAAGAAGAGCGCGAGCACGATGCTGACCAAGGTAAGCAGTGCCGTGCCCACGATGGGCCCCGCGATCCCGCCGCCGGAATAGGCGTACGTCTGCTCGTTGAAAATCGCTTCCGGGCCGTTCTTCGCCGCCCACTCGTAATACTCCGTGGCTGGCAGGCTGTGGCGGGTACCGGTGGCGTCGTCGAAGACATGCAGCGTCTGCGTCTTTTCCGTGAGGAAAGCGACATCGACGAAGGGGAACTCCGGCTTCAGCAGCACCGGGAGCCCGTCCCAGCAGATGCGGCCGAAAATCAGCAGCGCCACGATCACGATGCCCCAGGTCAAGCCGCCCAGGAAGCCTTTCACGGCCCCCTCTTTCATGCCCTCGTGGTGCACGCCCTTGCGGATCAGTTGTTCGGGATTGTCCATCTCACTCGTGGCCGATGCGGAATTTGTGAAGGATGCGCTGTGCGGTCCAGTTGATCGCCAGCACGATCATGAAGAGCACCATGCCGACGACGAAGAGCGCGCGGTAGTGCACGCTGCCGAAAGGCACTTCCCCGAGCTCCTGCGCGATGATGCCGGTGAGCGTGTGCGCGGGCTGGAAGAAGACGCCGAGGCCTTCCGTGAAATCGGGGATCTCGATCCGGTTGCCCGCGACCAGCAGCACCACCATCGTCTCCCCGATCACCCGGCCCAGGCCGAGCAGCACCGCCGCAAGGATCCCGGAGATCGCCGCGGGAAAAACCACCCGGAAGATCGTCTGCAGCTTGGAAGCACCCAGGGCATCCGAGGCCTCGGCAAAGGCGGACGGCACGTTGTTCAAGGCATCTTCCGAAAGCGTGAAAATCGTGGGGATCGCCATCAGGCCGAGGAGGCAGCCGGCCGTGAACATGTTCAGCCGCTGCGGGATCGGGAAGCCCGGCATCCATGAAAACGTATCCTTCATGGAGGTGTCCTGAAGCCAGGTTCCCAGCACCGCGATGCCCAGGAAACCGAGCACGACCGAGGGAATCGCCTGGAGGAACTCGATCGTGGGTTTGATGAAATTCTGCTGCCGCCGCCCCGCAAGCTGGTTCGTGTAGATCGCGGCCCCCACGCCCAGCGGGATCGCCAGCGCCAGCGCGATCACCGCGATCAGGAGCGAGCCCACGAAGAGCGGGACGATCCCGTAGAAGTCCTGCCACTCGCCGCCGGTGATCCAGTCCTTACCCGTGATAAAGCCCCAGATCGTGGCCGCCAAGCCCACCGCGCGGTCGCTCCTCCAGGACTCCATCGCGGCCACGGTATCGGCGAGCTCCCCGTTGTATTCGGGCAGGGCCTTGCGGAAGGCGGCCAGGTAGCGGTTGGCTTTGCCGTCCTCCAGCTTCGCGGGAAGCTTCGGCGCGGTCTCGTTCGAGGCGGCGATGAGCGCGGCATTCGCCTCGCGGAATTCCGGCAGGCGGTCCAGCACGGGCTGGAGATCCGCCGTGAAGTCCACCGGTTCGGTGGTGACGGCCGCCCGGGCCTCCGCCTCCAGTTGCTCCTTCAAGCCGGCGTCCCCGGTGCCGGCAGCCGCTTCCAGCAGCGTCGTCCGCTTCGTCACCTCGATCTCGTGGAGAGTTGCCGCCTCCTTGGTGGCTTTTACAATGTCGCCCGTTTCCGAGACCAGGGTATCGAGATTGGAAGAAGCCTCGGCAAAGGCATCGATGGTCGCGCGGAAATCCACCAGAGGTTCCGCGGCTTGAGCCTGCTTCGCGAAGAGCTGCTCCTGGAGCGCGGCGACCAGCGGCGGATCGTCCGTGGAAAGAGGATCACGCGCCGCGAGTGCTTCCAGCACCCCCGCCCGCTCCCCGGCGGACAAATGCGGCGT
>CAMPGU010000374.1 GCA_946885645.1 uncultured Haloferula sp. | reverse complement strand
TCGTGAAAGAGATCATCGGGCCTTTTTGAACCGTCGATCATGGCATAGAACGGCTTTTCCGATTTCAAGCCGGTGGCGATCAACTGCCGGAACAGTTGGTTCGAGCTGGAATGGCCGAGGGTAAGCGGAGTGCCCGAGACCGCCTTCACGAGGGACGCGGTGCTGGCATCCGGAAAACGAGCGTATTCGCTATCGAACTCATAAAGCGCGAAGCCTATCGACCTGATGTGGTTCAACGCACTCGTCCGATCCGCCGCTTTGCGTTGCGGCAGGCCGAGAACCACGAGGAATCCGATCAGCACGAAGGGCAGCAGGCAAAGACCGCCGATCCAGCAGATCGCCTTCATCTTCCGCCGCGAGGCGAGGGCAGCCTTACCCGGCGGCGGGGCAGGTACATCCGGGGGAGGTTGAGGCGGAAGGGCGGGATTCACCTTTGCGCCAAAATCCTGCAAAGACCGATAGGCCGCAACAGCCGAATTGCCGAATTGCCGAATTGCCGATGGTTTGGAAATGTTAGGCAATCACTGGAAATCAAGGGTTTGAATCCGGCGGCGGGGCGTTTAGGTTGGGGGCCGTTCCCCCCGTCATGATTTCCGCACGTCCGCCGTGTCCGTGCCGTGTTTCTCCCCCGCGCGCCCGGCAAGTTTCCGTCGTCTTTTTCCTGTGGCTGTCCGCCGTCACGGGCGGGAGTGCTGCGGCGGCTCCTCTGGAACTGCACGTCTCGGATTGGGCGGCAATGCCTCTCTCCGGCAATATCACCACGAGTTCCGGCATCCCCGCCTACATGTCGCGGGTGAATTTCATGAAACCGGAGCCCGGGGGGAGCGGCCGGATGTGGGCCTGCGATTTGAACGGCAATCTCCACATCTTCCATTCCGCCGGGACCTATGCCAGCCGTACCGGGGCGCTGCTGGACCAGGCGAAAACACGCAGCGCCTACCTTGATTTCAACGGCAATGCCGCTGCCACCGAAAACCCGGACAAGACCTATGTGCCGAATTCCGCACGCACCGCGACCAGTGCGCAGGCCCCGGACGGCCTCTTCCCGCTCTTTACCAAGAGGCAAGGCTACGCGAACGGCTTGGTGACCTTCGAGTTCGATCCCGGCTACGCGACCAACGGGAAATTCTACACGGTTCACATCGAGACGAACAGCACCGACGGCACTGCGGGCCGCCTCCCGGTGACGACGAAATTTCCCGGTTTCAACGCAAGCGGCTACACACCCACCGCCCGGATTTTGCCCGCCGGGAGCAGCCCGACCCGGCAGGCGATCCTGATCGAATGGACGGACACGAACCGCGCGAACGGCACTTTTGAGGGGACGGCGCGGGAGCTCCTGCGCCTCGTGTACAACAGCCACATCCATCCGCTGGGCGACATCACGTTTCACCCGACGGCGCAGCCCGGTGATGCCGAATGGGGAGTGATGTACCTGGCCAGCGGGGACGGCGGCTCGGGAGAAAAAAACGCCACCCGCACCAATCCCCAGCGGCTGGACAGCATGGTGGGGAAAATCCTGCGGATCATCCCGGACCTGTCCCTCCACCCCGGCGACAGCACGCTCTCCGCGAACGGCCGCTACCGGATTCCGGACGACAATCCCTTCACCGGCTATTCCGGCGCGCGGAAGGAGATCTGGACCCTCGGCCATCGGAATCCCCACCGCTTCCTCTGGCAGATCCCGGATGCGGGGGAGCCGGTTTTGCTGGTCACCGAGATCGGGCTGAATGCCTGGGAGGAGGTGAATATCCTCAAAGCCGGGAAGAACTACGGCTACAGCGAACGGGAGGGGCCCCAGAAGCTCACGATTTCCTCGGGTGAACCCGTGACGGGTCCTCTGCCCGATTCCGACAGCCTGTCGATCCGCCTCAATGGTTTCGAGAGCTTCCCCGGGGAGTTTGTGCCGGAGTATCCGGTGATCGCCTATCCCCACACCGCGGCATACGGCGATGCGATCTCGAACGGCTTCATTTATCGCGGCAGGGGGATCCCGGCTTTGCGAGGGAAGTTCGTCTTCGGCGACATCACGACGGGCCGTCTTTTCTTTTGCGACTGGGAGGCGATCCTCGACGCGGACGATGGCAATCCCGCGAGCGCCGCGGCACCGCAGCCGATCACCCTGAAATGGGACGATCCAAACGACAGCCCCGATCAAGGGGTGCAGACGTACGACCGCTTTTTCGAGATCGTGGAGGCCGCCTACGATCACCGCGGCGGCGTGGATTCGGATCTGCCGGGCGGAGCCACCATTTCCGGCACCGGCCGCGCGGATATCCGTCTGGCGCTCGATGCGGAAGGGGAACTCTACGTCACCAGCAAGAGCGACGGCATGATCCGGCTGCTCGCGGTGAGGACGATCCCGGACTCCTGGCTGAGCACCTACTTCAGCGCGGGCGAGCGTGCCGATCTCTCGATCTCCGGCGACATGGCGGATCCGGAGAAGGATGGCCTCGTGAATCTCCTGGAGTACGCCTTTGCCTTCGATCCGGAGAAGGATTCCTCACAGGGCCTGCCGAAGCTGGTGAAAAGCGGTGCCAACGCAACGATCACCTTTCCGACACCCCGCAGCACGCTGAATTACATCGTGGAGAAAAGCACGGACCTGGTGGAGTGGAATACGGACGGCGTGAGCACTTCCACCTCCGCGGGAACCATGACGGCCAGCTATCCAATGTCGGCCGGGGTGCGGACTTTCCTGCGGATCGTCGTGACGCCGAAATAGCGCCCGCCCGATCTCAAGGCCCCAGCCCCTCCGTCTATTCCGGCCAGCGGATGTCGGGTCTCTTGCCGCTCCAGAAAGGCTGACGGGGATCGAAGATATCCATCCCGCCGGGGCCCAAGATCACCCGCTTGGATTTCTGATGGATCGGGTAGGCCTTCGCGGTGCCGTTTACATGCAAGACCACCGCGTATCCCTTCAGCGGTTCGGGGTCGAAGGTGAAGGTGCCCGGGATCATCGGCGTGAGAAGCAGGGGCGTGTCCGGGTGGGACTTCGAAGAAAGTCCGGTGATGTAGGTGAAACCCACTTCCCCGGGCTGGAGCGCCTTCCCCGGAACACGGGAAATGTCGTCCGGTTTCGTTGGGCTGACAGCGGTTCTCGCCCAGAACGGCTTTTCAATTGGAAAGCCGGTGGCGATTATCTGGCGGAAAAGTTGGTTCGAACTGCCGTCACCAAGATCAAGCGAGGTGCCGGTACTGCTCTTCACGGCGGGAATGGTAGTGAGGTCCGGGTAACGTCCATATTCCGCCTCGAATTCCGCGAGTGCGAGGCCGGCTTGGCGGACCGTGTTCATCGTCTGTACCTTCTCCGAGGCTTTCCGGCTTTTCATCACGACGGGATTGATTAAGCCCGCCAAGATCAGCATCAGCATCGAGATCCCGCCCAGCCAGAAGATCTGCCACATCTTGTTCCTTGATCGGATTGCCGCCTCGCCGGGTGGCGGGGGCGGTGCATCCG
>CAMPGU010000373.1 GCA_946885645.1 uncultured Haloferula sp. | reverse complement strand
ACGCTGATCAATGGCGACCGCATCCCCGGGAAGGTGGTCGCGGCTGACGAAAACGAATTCACCCTCGAAACCACCGCCGCCGGCGTGCTGACGCTGCCGCGGGATACCGTCGCCTCCATCGCCCCGAATCCCTTCGGCGGGCGCCTGCTCTATGCGGGTCCCTTCGACGAAAAGGGCTGGAATATCGTCCGCGCGGAATCGGCCGGGGCGGATGGGGATGATCCCTTCGCAGGGAACCTCCCCGGGCTCCCGCGCAAGAAAAAGGAAAAGATCGATCCCGACGCGCCGTCGTGGGCGCACGCGGGCACGGCCTGGTACTCCCGTAGCGGCATGGACGCCATCACCTACGACGCCGGCATGCCCGATCGCTCGATCCTCCGGTTCAAGCTCGGCTGGCGCTCCCGCCCGTCGATCTCCGTGGCCTTCCACGCGGATCTCGACAAGCCGGCTCCCGCGGAGAAGGAAGAAGCCGAGGACCACCGCGGCTCGTTCGGCGGCCCGGCCCATTTCGCACGGCTCTTCGGCAGCGCCTACGTGCTCGGCTTCAATCCCGGCTACGTCCGCCTCCAGCGCACCTGGTTCGACGAGGAGGGGAATCCCAAGATTTCGCAGGTCCGCGTCGGCAGCACGACGATCCGCCTGCCCGATACCGGCGAGGCCTTGTTCGAGATCCGCTGCGACAGGAAGGAAGGCAGCGTCGCCGTTTATATCGATGGCGAGTTCGCCCTCCAATGGAGCACCGCCGGAGGAGACAACGAGGACAATGAGGATGGGGCGAAGGGCAATGCCTACATGGCACCCGGCGGAGCCTTCGGCTTCCACGTGCAGGGCGGCTCGTCCCAGGTGCGCATTTCGGATATTGTCGTAGCGGAGTGGAACGGCATGACCGACTCTGCCCGCAGTATGGAAAGCGAGACGCAGGACATCGTGCTGCTTACCAACGGCACCGATCGTTTCTCCGGCAACATCCGGGGCATCGAGGACGGCAAGGTGGAGATCGACTCCAAGTATGCCGGCTTGAAAGTTCCGCTGGCCGAGGTCGCCGAGATCCATTTCGCCCGCACCGGCCGCCGCAAGCTCGACGAATCCCCCGCGTCCGAGGTCACGGTGCACCTGCAGCCCGTCGGCCGCATCAGCGGCAGTCCCATCCTGGCCGCGGACGGCCGGATCCTGCTCGAAAACCGCCTCGCGGGGCAGGTCGATCTCGACCTCGCTCCCGCCGTGGTGCTGGAGTTCCAATCCGCCGGTGGCTTCCTCGACGAATGGGACGACGATCTCTGATTCCCCCTCTACCCGTGCATCGCCTCGCGCTCATCTTCGCATCGGCTTGCCTTCCCGCCTTGGCGGACGAGGTCACTTTGGCCGATGGCTCGCGCCTTTCCGGCACGGTCACCGCGCTGTCGGACACCGGCGAGGTCTCGCTCGCCAGTCCCCTTTCCTTCGAGCCCTTCCAATTGCGCGCGGACCGGATCCGCCTGGTGGAATTCGCCCGCGGGAAGAAATCCCCCGACGACCGGGACGCGTTGGTCGTGCTGGCCAACGGCGATGAACTGCCCTGCGACCTGCGGGGAATCGACGACGACTCGATCCGCATCGACACCTCTTTCGCCGGCGAGATCGATATCCCGCGGAGTTCGGTCGGGACGGTGCAGCTCGGCGTGCGGCCGCGGAAGGTCATTTACCGCGGCCCTGCCAACGAAAGCGACTGGACGATCAAGAACGGCTGGCGCTTCGACTCGAGCCGCTTCGCCGCGGACGGCAGCGGCACGCTCGCGAGGAGCTTCGACATCCCCGGCTCCTTCGCCCTGCGGTTCCGCGTCACCTGGCGGAACACGCCGAACATCCAGATTTATTTCGCCGACGACAAGCTGGAGACCACCGGCAAAGCGGATCGCTACTACGTGACTTTCAACGGTGCCGGCTTCGAGCTGAAGCGCCAGCAAAGCAACGACGGCTATCCATGGCTGACGATGTCCACCATCCCCCGCGAGCCGTCGGATTTTCCCGACTCCAGCGTGGAGATGGAGCTGCGGGTCGATCGCAAGCTGGCCCTGATCCACATTTACCTGAACGGCGAGCTGGTGGAAAAATGCCACGATCCGCTCGACGCCGCGCCCACGGGACAAGGCGTGATGTTCCGCAGCAGCATCGGCGGCGACGAAGCCCAGTTCATCGACATGATCGAGATCCGCGAATGGGATCCCGCGGCGGACCGGCATCGCACCGAGCCCCGCGGCGACGAAGATTCGGACGTGGTGATCACGCGGAGTTCCGATCGTGGCAAGGGGCGCATCCTGGGAACCGGCAAGGGTCCGGACGGGGATACCATCCTTTACAAGGGACCGCACACCGCCGAGCCGGTGGAGCTCCCGGTGGAGCACATTTCCACCCTGTTTTTCAAGGTGCCGGAAGGGCGGGCCGAGGTGCCGCGCCCGCCGCTGGTCCTCGGGCTGCGCGGCCGCGGCTCGCTCGGCGTCACCAATTGCGTCCTCCGCGAGGAGGGTATCGATGCCGAACACCCGCTGCTCGGAAAACTCCTCATCCGGCGGGACGCGGTCTCCCGCCTGGAAAGAACCGATTCGAAGAAACCCGCGAAGGAGGGCGAAGAGGAATGAAAGCGGCCCGCCATCTCGCCCTCTTCCTCGCGGCCTGCGGGATCTCCGCAGCCGCCATCGAGGCGGAGGTCCAGTGCGTGGATGGAAGCCGGCTCAAGGGATCGCTGCTGGAGATCGGGGCCGACAATGCCCGGCTGGAAGCGGATTTCCTGGCGGCCCCCGTGCCCCTCAAGCTCGAGAAGATCCTGGAGATCGGCCTCCCGGCGAAACGGGGCGATTTCAAGGGCGATCACATCGCCACCGTGACCTTGAGCAACGGCGATACCCTGCGCGGCGAATTGACCGGGGTGAGCGACAAGGTCATCTCGCTCCGCACCTGGTATGCCGGCGACCTTTCATTCCGGCGCGAGATGGTGGACCGCCTGGAAATCCAGGACCGCCCCGAGCTTCTTTTCTCCGGCCCCTCCGGGATCGAAGGCTGGACGCAGGACGATGCGGCCCCCTGGTCCTTTGAAAAAGGGGCCCTGAGATCCCAAGGCCCCGGCACCATCTCCCGCAAGATCGAGCGGGTGCCCCTGAAGTCCCGCTACGCCTTCGATCTCTCGTGGCGCTCCAGCCCGAGGTTCCGCTTCATGTTCCAAAGCGACGACATCGAGGCGAGCGAGCCGGCGAATTGCTACATGCTCACCTTTACCAACGCGCGCTACGTCCAGCTCAGCAAGCGTTCCGCGCGCACGGGTCTCTCGCAGATCGGGAATTTCATCAACATCCCGGAGATGCTGAGCAAGGAGAAGATCCGGCTCGAGCTGCTCGTCGATGGCAAAACCGGCCTGATCCGCCTGCTGGTGAACGGTAATATCGCCGCGGACTGGACGGACCCCGATCCGGGGCCCGGCGCTCCTGCTCCCGTGGCCGG
>CAMPGU010000372.1 GCA_946885645.1 uncultured Haloferula sp. | reverse complement strand
TTCGTGAGGTGGGCGATCGCGGGGGTGGGCAGCGGGCCGGGCAGCAGCACGTCCATGCCCATGGAAACGAGGCCGGAGGTCAGGGCGGTTTCCAGCATGTAGCCGGAGATGCGGGTGTCCTTGCCGATCACCACGCGGTTACGGTTGTGGCCGGAGGAGCGCAGCACCTGGGCCACGGCCTTGCCGGCGCGGAGGGCCACCTCGGGCGTGATCGGGAATTCGTTCGCCTTGCCGCGGATGCCGTCGGTTCCGAAGAGCTTCATGTCCGCGGGAGATTGCGGGCTCCCGTCACGAAATGAAAGCTTCGACCGGCGGATCACGGGGATTTCACGGTCCGGACGGCGGCTTTCCGCAGGAACGCGGGACATTAGAGGGTGCCGCTGCGGCTCGCGCTCGCGGAAAGGAAGCCCGCTGCCGCCGGGAAGCGGGAAGCATCTGTCATACAACGGCTCCGGCGGATCCTGTCGCATCTTCATGCGATACCGCCCGTTTGCACAGCGGCTACCGTGGGCACGAATCATGAAAAACCCAATAGTCCCGATCCTCGGCATTTTTGCCTTGGCTCATTCTTCCCCCGGCGCGCCCGTCACGTGGACCACCGGTCCCACCCCGACGGTTGACGAGAACTCGATCAGTCTCAGCGGAACCTTGGTCCACGCCGGCACCTGGGGCAATGGCGATGGGGCCGGGCCGCTGTCGGTGCCGGTGGGGAGTGAAACCGTCATCTTCGCGAATGCAGCCGTCAACGGCGACATCAATACGGTCAACGCCACCGCCACCGCGGGCGGCACCCACTACGATACGGACTCCTGGATCGCGCCCGGTGCCGCGAATACGAATTTCCAGCGGGTGATGGACGGCTTCGCCTGGGATGGCGGGAATCCGAAGACGGTCACAGTCGGCGGATTGATCGAGGGTGCCACCTACCAGATCCAGCTTTTCGCCTCGGACGACCGCGGCTGCTGCGGCGGCCGGACCCAGAAGTGGAGCGACGATCCCGCCGACGGCGCGGGTACCGAGACCGCTGTCTATACGATGAGCGATAGCAGCTACGTGCTCGGCACCTTCGTGGCGGACGGCGCCACCCAAAGTTTCTACGCGCGCGGCGTGGCGCAGGAATCGAATGCGGTGACGGCCTACGTGCTGCGCCTGCTGGCCGCTCCGGATGCCGACGCCGACGGGATCCCGGACGCCTACGAGGATGCCCGCCCGAATATCCTGAACCGGAACGATCCCGCCGACGCCGGGGAAAACCCGGACAACGACGGCTTGACGAACCTGCGGGAGTATCAGCTCGGCACCGACCCGGAGGACGCCGACACCGACAACGACGGCCTGAACGATGGTCCCGAGGTGGACCAGCATGGCAGCAGCCCGCTCCTGGCGGATACCGACAGCGACCGCCTCAGCGACCTGGCGGAGGTGACGATCCACCTGACCGATCCGGACGACCCGGATAGCGACGACGACAATTTCAACGATTACTACGAAATCAGCACCGGCTCCTCGCCCACGAATAGCGCGGACACCCCGAACGGCACCTCCATCACCGTCCTCGGCAGCGGCACCGGCGCGCTCCTGGGCTCCGACCTGACCGACCCGGAGAACGACGGCGACGACAGCACCGCCCAAGGCTCGGGCTTCAACTGGCAGAGCATCTCCGCCTCGGCGGAGCCGTTCTTCCACGTCACCGGTGAGGGCGAGCAAGGTGCCTTCGACATTTTCGACAACAAGGTGGGCAACGGCGAGGAGAAGTTCTGCTGCGCCGGCGTTCCGGAGGGCGGACAGCTCGACGTGACGGTGGAGCTCGATGCCGTGGCCAGCCTCAGCCATTTCACGATCGCTTCCTCGGGGGATTCCCCGCAGCGCGATCCCCGCATCTGGGAGATCCAGGGATCGAACAACGGCACGGATTTCGTCCCGATCACCCGCTTTGATTTCCGCCAGCAGCCGATCTTCACGGACCGCAGCCAGGTGATCCGCGTGAACCTGCCCGCGCCGTCCCAGCCTTACCGCTTCATCCGCTACGCGGTCTTCCGCACCGGCAGCACGGAGCACGCGCTCAACGAGATCGAATACTTCGGGACCAAGGACGGCACCGACGGCGATACCGACGAGCTGCCGCTGATCTATGAAGCCCTCTACCCTGCCTTCCTCAGCGACGCCAATTCGGCTGACGCCTTCCTGGATCAGGACGCGGACGGCCTGACCAACCTGGAGGAGTTCCAGTACGGCACCCGCCCGGACCTCGGTGACTCCGATGCCGACGGCATCGATGACATCGACGAGATCAACAGCATCTACAACATCTCCCCCAGCGTGGCGGATTCCGATCACGACGGGCTGGAAGACGGCGAGGAGCTGGACACCTATCTGACCATCCCCGACACTTTGGACTCGGACGGCGACCGTTTCCCCGACGGCTACGAGGTGGAGAACGGCGGCAATCCCGCGGATCCGGAAATCGGTCCCGGCGTGAAGCTTACCTCGCTGGGCACCGGCACGGGCGCTCTGGTCGGCGGCGATGCGACCGACTACGACGATGACGGTGTTGAAGGCGCGGATGCCAACGCGGCGTTCTTCGACTGGGCCAACATCACCGCGAGCGTGAAGCCCTTCTTCAGCGGCTTCGGCGGCAACGAGGGAGCCTTCGACATCTTCGACAACAAGGTCGGCGGCGGAGAGGCGAAGTTCTACAATCCGTCCGCCCCGGCGAGCGTGACGGTGGAGCTACCCTACACTCTGGCTCTGGAATCTTTCACGCTGGCCTCGGCGGACGATTCTCCCGGCCGCGATCCCCGCGGCTGGTCGCTGGAAGGTTCGGCGGATGGCGTCGCCTTTACCCCGATCTTCAGCGTGGACGAAGAGGTGGCGCCGCTCTGGCGCAGCCGGAATGAGGTGCTGCGCTTCGATCTGGCGGCAACCGCTCCCGCCTACCGCTATTTCCGCTTCACCGCCGAATCGACGGACAGCGGGGATCTCCAGTTCAGCGAGCTCGAGCTCTTCGGCATCGAGCAGGACAGCGACGGGGACGGCATGCCGGACTTCTTCGAGGTGCAGTACGGCTTCAACCCGAACGACAACTCCGACGCCGGCACCGACGCGGACGGCGACACCGTCTCCAACGCCGACGAGTATCTCCTGCACGGCAACCCGCAGGACACGGATACGGATGACGACGGCCTTCCGGACAACGAGGAAGTGACCGCGGGCACCCGGCTGAACCTCGCGGATACGGACGAGGACGGCTTCTCCGACTCCGCGGAAGTGGATTACGGCAGCAACCCGCTGGATGCCGGCGCACTGCCCGACCTCCTCCCCATCACCTGGGGCACGCCCGCGAACATCACGGGCGCCCTGACGGACATCAAGACGAACGGCACGCTGGTGCACGCCTGGAGCGGGAACAACCCGGTCACCATCGGCGCGCTCGGCGTCACCTTCGAGACCGGGCCGCTGATCGGCGACGGTTGGGGGGACTACGATCCGCTCGTCCGCCCCGGCGA
>CAMPGU010000371.1 GCA_946885645.1 uncultured Haloferula sp. | reverse complement strand
GGATGGCCGTCATGGACGGAGCGTCAAGGCAAATCTTGGAGGGATTTCTCCTGTCTTCCCTCGTCCCGCCGCCGCGATGTTTGACGAGGACCTGAAATTACTTTAGTCAAACCGGCGTGATCGCCCAAGACCAGCAGTGGTTCTACTCGGTGGACGGACAGCGTTTCGGGCCGGTGGGCTTCGACTATTTGCTGGAGCTTTCACAGACCGGGAAACTTGATCCGCGGAACGATCTGGTCTGGACGACGACCCTCAGCGAATGGGAGCCCGCGGGCGAGATCGAGGGCCTGTTCGAGCGGCGGGCCACCCCGCGGCGGGAGGATGATTCGCTCGCGGGGACTGAAATGCTTTCCCAAACGGGAGACTATGTTTCCCCGACTATCGTCACCAAAGGGCACGCCGGGGGGACCGGGCGGATGGGGTACGTGGCGGGAGTCGTGATTTTGCCCGCGCTGATCGCGGTGGGCTGGGGATTCGCCACGGCCTACCTGAAGCCTCACGTGCCGACCGCTGCCCAGCCGTACCTGCCGATGGTGGGCGGCGTCCTGATCGGTCTCCTGGTGCTCGTGACGCTCGTGAAACGATTCCGGAACCTCGGAATGAGCGGCTGGTGGGTGCTCGGGTTGTTTGTCCCCTTGCTGAATCTCTGGCTGACCTACCGGTGCTTGGCCTGCCCGGCAGGTTACGCCGGGGTCAAGCGGCTGGACGGGATCGGAAAGGTCCTGGCCTTCTTGTACTGGGGTGGGATCGTCGCTTCGATCTGCTTGTTCGGGGCCGCCCTCGCCGGCTCCCTCGGGGAGATGAAGGAGTCCGGGATGCTGGAAGACCTGATCAAGCAGGTGAAGGAGATTTGGTCCTCGGCCCTGCCGGATCGTTAGCCCTTGGCGGCTTCCGCCGCCGGAGCGGCGGGTTTCATGGCCTCGCGCATCCAGTCGCCCATCTGCTCGTTGGTAGGAAGTTCACCCTTTTCGAGAGATTCGGCGAAGCGCTGGTAAGGGGTCGCGGGGAATTTTTCATTGGCTTGGCGGGCGGCCTCGGCGGCTGCGGCTCCCTTTTTCGCCGCGGCCAGTGCCGCCTCCTTGTCGCCGAGCTGCCATTGGAGCCGGGCGAGGATCTGGAATTCATGCGGCTGCCCCTTTTCCTCCACCGATTTCCCGAGTTCGGCGGCCATGGTCTTGCGGAAGGCTTCCGGGAGCGCTTCATCACGGGTGGCGCGGGACGCCACCTGGGTCACCAGCATGCGGCCCACCGGCTCGCCGGAAAGCTCCTTCAGATTGGCCTCCACGCCGGACCAGTCCGCTTTTGCGATCAGCAATTCGACCTTGAGGGAGGGCAGGTAATTGCGGGCACTTTCCATCTCCTTGAGCGAATCGAAGGCCTTTTCCATGGCGGCGATATCCTTTTTCGCTCCAGCCTCCCGGAAGGCCTTCATGGCCTCGCCTAGCGCCTCCTGCCTCTTCCTGGCCGCGGCGAGGGATTCCAGCGCCTTCGCCTCCGCCTCCCCGCCCGCCAGCAGGCCCTCGATGACCTCGGCGCTCAACTGCATCGGATGCGAGGCGAGCACCACCTTGCCGTCCTTTACGACGAAGGCGTGGGGGATTCCCTTCACGCCTGCGGGCTTCAGCCACTCCGTCTCGAAAGCGCCGCCTTTACCGTTGTAGGCCACGGGATAGGACATGCCCTCGCCCTTTTGTTTCACAAAACCGGCCACCTTCTCCTTTCCGTCCTCCCAGACATTCACGCCGATGACCCGCAGGCCCTTCCCGGCATACTTGTCGTAGAGTCCGTCCACGTGCGGGATCGCGGCGATGCAGGGGCCGCACCAGGTGGCCCAGCATTCGAGGATATAGACCTTGCCCGGTTCCCAGGCGGCGGGGGCTTCCCCTTGGATCCAATCGAGCTTGCCCAAGGCATCGGGCGTCACGGTGTCTCCGGGCTTCTGGGCGAAGGAGGAGACGGTGGAAGCGGCGAGAAACAGCGAGGCAACGGTCTTTTTCACCGCGGGGAAGCGCCGTCCCGGGCCGTTTTTGTCCTGCGGTGCGCGTTTTTACCGGTTTTTCCCATGTTACGCCTCCTGATTGAGGAAAGACTTCCGGCACAGCTCGGCATATTTGCCGCCGCGCGCCCAAAGTTCATCGTGCGTGCCTTCCTCGATCACCCGCCCTTTTTCGAGGACGTAAATTTTATCCGCATTGCGGATCGTAGAGAGGCGGTGGGCGATGACGAAGGCGGTGCGGTTCTCCATCAGGCGGTCCAAGGCGTCCTGGATCTGGCGTTCGGTCTCGCTGTCCACCGAAGCCGTGGCCTCATCCAGCAGCAGGATCGGGGCGTTTTTCAGGAGCGCGCGGGCGATGGAAAGGCGCTGCTTTTCCCCGCCGGAAAGCTTGACCCCGCGTTCGCCCACGTTGGTGTCGAGCTGCAGGGGAAGCTCCCGGACGAAGGCGGCCGCGTGGGCCGCCTCCAGGGATGCCCACATTTCCTCGTCCGTAGCCTCCCGCTTTGCCAGGGCGAGATTTTCGCGGACGGTGCCGTTGAAGAGAAAGGGCTCTTGGGTCACGTAGCCCAAGCGGTCGCGGAGGGAGTTCTTGGAAAGCGTGGCGATATCGATGCCGTCGATGGTGACCGCGCCGTCGTCACGCTCGTAGAAGCGGGTGAGAATGGAGAGGACCGTGGACTTGCCGGCACCGGTGGAGCCTACGAGCGCGATCGTCTGTCCCGGCCGGGCCTCCAGATTCACGTGATGCAGGGTCGGCTGGTCGCCGTAGGCGAAAGAGACGTCCTCGAAACGCACGTGGCCTTGGATCTTCGCAGGCAAGGAAGCTCCTTCGGCGGCGTTTTGTTCATCCTCCGAATCGAGGATCTCGAAAACCCGGTCCGCCGCCGCCCGGCCGGAGAGGATCATCTGGTTCAGGCCGTTAAGGCGGTCGATCGGGTCGTAGAACAGCGAGAGGGAGAGGAAGAACGCCGTGAAATCGCCGAGCTTGAGGGTCCCCTCCATGACCGCGCGACCGCCGAAAGCCAGCACGAAGACGTAGCCGGTCATCCGGACGAAGGACATGGTGGGGGAGTAGATCGCCCACCATTTCATCATCCTCAGGGTGGCTTGGCGCAATGCCTCGGAATAGCGGTTGAAACGCCCCAATTCCGGGCCCTCCGCCGCGTAGGCCTTGATCTGTCGGACTCCGGAGATGTTGTCGTGGAGGATGGCGTTCAGGTCGGAGGAGGCTTCCCGCTGATTCCGGTACCGGTCGCGGCCCCGGGTGGAATAGACCCACGCTCCCGCCGCCAGCAGGGGCACGGGCAGGGTGGCCCATGCGGCGACGCCCGGATTCAAGTAAAACAGGAAAATGCCCACCCCGATCACTTGGAGGGCAGCCACCAGTCCCTGTTCGACTCCATCGATCAACACGCGTTCCATATTGGTCACGTCTTCCACCACCCGGGTCATCACGTCGCCGGTGCGGCGGGTGTCGAACCAGCGCAGGGGCAGGCGCTGGATCTTCGAGTATAAATCCGAGCGGATGTCATAGATCACCTTCTGCTCGAAGGTGTTGTTCAGGATGATGCGGATCCCGTTGAAGA
>CAMPGU010000370.1 GCA_946885645.1 uncultured Haloferula sp. | reverse complement strand
CTCCCGACGAATTCGCCGCGAAGATGGCGGAGACGTGGAAGAAGGGCCTCGCCGATTGGGGCCAGAGCCCCGAGCGGATTGCGAAGCTCAAGGAGAAGGTGGACATCAACATCTTCACCCCCGGTTCGCGGGCGGGCATTCCCGTGTCCATCCTGAGCTCGCTGGAAGCGCCTCCTTTCGAGATCATGGACGACGGCGAGTTGTTCGGCGAACGGATCGAGAGCACCGTTTCCTCCCTCCTCTCGCTGGTGGGCGTGGATGCCGATCCGATCCAGAGCCCGCAGGCGATCCTGCTGTCGAACATCTTCCAGCACGAATGGCAGGCGGAGCGGGACATCACCCTGGAGACGCTGATCCGCCATATCCAGAAGCCGGGCTTCGACAAAGTGGGCGTGATCGATCTGGAGAACTTCCTGCCGCAGAAGGACCGCCAGACGCTGGCTCTCAAGTTCAACAACCTGCTCGCCTCGCCCGGCTTTTCCACCTGGCTGGAAGGCCCCCCGCTGGACATCACCCGGATGTTACATGCGCCGGACGGCAAGCCGCGCATCTCCATTTTTTCCATCGCGCACCTCGGGGATGCGGAACGGATGTTCTTCGTGAGCCTGCTGCTGAACCAGACGCTCGGCTGGATGCGGGCGCAGAGCGGCACCACCTCCCTGCGGGCGCTGCTCTACATGGATGAAATTTACGGCTACCTGCCGCCCACGGCGAATCCGCCGAGCAAGCGCCCGATGATGACGCTGCTGAAGCAGGGCCGCGCCTTCGGCCTGGGGTGCCTGCTGGCGACGCAGAATCCGGTGGATCTGGATTACAAGGCGCTTTCGAACATCGGCACCTGGTTCCTCGGCCGCCTGCAGACGGAGCGGGACAAGCTGCGGGTGCTCGACGGCCTGGAGGGCGCGGCGGGCGCGCAAAACGCGAAATTCGACCGCGGGAAGATGGAGACGCTGCTGTCCGGGCTGGGGAACCGCGTGTTCCTGATGAACAACGTGCACGAGGATCATCCGGTCCTCTTCCATGTCCGCTGGGTGATGAGCTATCTCACGGGGCCGCTCACGCGCACCCGGATCAAGGAACTGATGGACCCGAAGCGCGCGGCATTCGGCGGCAACGCAACGGACGCCAGCCCCGCGAATCCGATGGCGATGCCGGGCATGGCTGCCGAGCCTGCGAAGGCCGCCGGGCGTCCCCTGGTGGGAGCGGGAGTCGCGGAAAAATTCGCACCGCCCGCGGGCGAAGCGTCGGAAGTGACCTACAAGCCCCACCTGCTACGGGTCGGTACCGTTCATTT
The DNA here is from genome assembly GCA_946885645.1 of uncultured Haloferula sp. Next base: position 2,339 of record CAMPGU010000370.1, on the reverse strand, counting down.
CACCTCCGCGAGAACGGGCGTCGATGGCAGCCGGAAGGTAAGGAAGGTGAACGCCATCCTGCCGGAGGGCATCGATTGGGAGCGCGACCTGCCGCCGCCGCTCAAACCGGAAGAGCTGGGTAATGAACCAGCCGCCAGGGCGGCCTTCGCGCCCTTGCCCGGCTTTGCCATGAATGCCGCGAACTACAAGCAGGTGGAAAAGGAGTTTGCCGAGTGGCTCTACCGCAACGAGCGGGCGGAGATTTTTTCATGTCCGGCGTTGAAGACGTTTTCCCAGCTCGGCGAGTCGGAGGGAGAATTCCGGGCGCGTCTGGCGCAACAAGCGCGCGAAGCGCGGGACGCCGCGGTCGATAAGCTGCGGGCCGCGACGAAGAAGAAGCTCGATACCCTGGAGGGCCGCCTCCAGACGGCGGAGGGCACGCTGGCACGCCAAAAGGCGGAGTCCCAAAGTGCGAAAATGCAGGCCGGTGTCTCCGTCCTCGGTGGCTTGCTGGGCGGCTTGCTCGGCAGGAAGGGCCGGGGCGGCTCGCTGATTTCCAGAGGCACCGCCGCCTACAAGCAGCATCAGGACGTGGCGGTAGCGGAGGATAAGGTGGAGAGCGTGCAGGAGGAGATCGCCGGAATGGAGACGCTGCTCCAGACGCAGATCGCCGAACTCACCCAAGCCTACGATCCCTCCGCTCTGGTGCTCGAAACCGAGACAGTGAAGCCTACCAAGGCCAATGTCTCCGTGGACTCCGTGTCCCTGCTCTGGCTGCCGTACGACGACCGCGGGGAGCGAGCCTGGTGACTCCTACTTTCCGATGGCGGATAGCGAAAACGGCGCGATCCTTCCAAGGAATCCGAGCGATTCCCTGCTGGCACCGGCCGCCGCCGCCAGCCTGTCCGCCACGGCGGCAGTCAATAGCCCCTCGAACCATGGGTGACAAAAATCCAAAGGCGAAGCGGAAGCTTCAGACTCAGCACGAGCTTCATAAGAAGCACAAGACCGAGGAGATGCACCGCGAGCAGCAGCGGCTTCACGAGCTTCACGAAATGAAGCATCCGCACGAGCCGAAGTCCTGAGCGGACGGTTCCTGCTGATCCGGCACCGGATGGATCCGTTCTCGATCCCGGACAGATTTTGCGGGCTGAAATCCGCACTTCCCTGCGCGGCTCACTATTTTGAGGAAATTCCTAGCCGGAACCGCGGTTGGGGACGTTTGTAACCGTTCCCGGACGCATCTGTCCTCCAATATGAAAGCCAATCATCTGTTTGCCGCGGCATTCGCCGCCACCGTCGGTTTCACTTCCGCTTTTGCCGGCGGCGAAGGGTGGACCCATGATTTCGCGGCCGCCAAGAAACAGGCGGCCGAGGAAAAGAAGGACCTGCTCCTCGACTTCACCGGGTCCGACTGGTGCGGTTGGTGCATCAAGCTCAACGACGAGGTTTTCAAGCACGAGGCCTTCAAGACCGGTGTGAAGGACAAGTTCGTCCTCGTGGAACTCGATTTCCCGCAACAGCCGGAGAACAAGGAGAAACTGGGCGAAGCGACGATCAAGCAGAACGAGGAGCTGCAGGAGAAGTACGCTATCCAGGGCTTTCCCACCATCCTCCTGTGCGATGCCGACGGCAGGCCCTTCGCCCGCACGGGATATCAGCCCGGCGGTGCGGAAAAGTATGTGGCTCACCTCGATGAACTGCGGGCCAAGAAGGAAGTGCGGGACAAGGCATTTGCCGAGGCAGGCAAGGCGGAAGGCACCGCCAAGGCGAAGGCGCTGATCGCCGCGCTCGATGCCATGCAGCTTGAAGATGCGACGGTCTCCGAATTCTACCCGAATGTGGTGGCCGAGATCAAAGCCGCCGACCCGACGGATGAAACCGGCTTCGCGAAGAAGATCGCGGAGAAGGAGAAATTCGCGAAGTGGGAATCCGATCTGCAGAAGTTCGCCCAAGAAGGAGACATGGAGGGTGCCTTCGCTTTCGTGGACAAATCGGTCACGGACTTCACCGGCGAGTCGAAGCAGAAGGTCCTCGCGACGAAGGCGGGGATTCTCGCCGAGATGACCAAGTTCGACGAGTCCCTCAAGGCGATCGACGAAGCGAAAGCGGCGGCTCCGGATAGCGAGCTCGCTCCGCAACTCGACGGTTTCAAGGAAAGGATCGAGGAGGCGAAGGAAGAAGCCGGAGCAGGAGAGAAGGAAGAGGGTGCGGAATAAGCCGCAGGATTTCCTCCGAACATTCCCAAGCCGCCCGGGCATCTCCCGGGCGGCTTTTCATTTGCGGGAGGAATCGCGAAAAGGCTCGTTTTTGTTCGGGTGAACATCTTTTCCTTTGACGTTTGATCCGGGGCCTGAGA
>CAMPGU010000369.1 GCA_946885645.1 uncultured Haloferula sp. | reverse complement strand
CGTGGGCTGTGCTTCCGCGTAAAACTCCTCCTTGGAAATCCCGAGCGTTTCAAAGAGATGAGCGGGAAAGACCGCCGTGGTGCCCTCCCCCACGCCAATCACGCCGAGCGCGGAACTGTACACGAGGGTAACCGCCAGCGAAGGCTGGAGGCGCTTCAAGGTGAGAGCCGCCAAAAGGCCGGCGCTGCCGCCGCCGAGCACCAGCACGCTGCGGATTTCCGGCACGGAGGAGGAGGGATCTGAATCGGGGAGCGAGACCATGACCGCTATCCATGCCAGCGGAAGCGGAGGGTGCCTTCAAGCGGTAAGGTAACGAAGTGTCCTCGCTTGCTGAATCCAAACGTGCGTTCCATCCTGCCGCCGGGTTCTCCGTACGATCATGTCCTTGGATTCCCAGCAGCAACGATCGGCCGCGCAATTCGACCGCCAGGCGGGAAACTACGGCAGGCAGCACATCCTGGCGGAGACGCGGGACGTGGACGAATTGTTGGCGCTGATCCCCGAAGAAGCCAAGCGCGGGCGGGCGCTGGATGTGGCAACGGGCGGCGGGCATACAGCGCTGGCCCTGGCACGCGCGGGCTACGGACCCGTGGTGATCGGGGATGTGGCCGCGGCGATGCTGGAGAACGCGCGCAAGCTCATCGGGGAGGAGGGCTTCGCGGTGGAGGCGGCGCTCTTCCCCGCCGAGCGCATGCCCTTTCCGGACGCGTCTTTCCGCTTGGTCTCCTGCCGGGTCGCTGCGCACCATTTCAGCGACGTGGCGGCTTTCATCCGGGAAAGCTGGCGGGTGCTGGAACCGGGCGGTTACCTGCTGGTGATCGATGGCAGCTTGCCGGATGAGGATGCGGAGACGGCGGAGTGGCTCCACCAAGTGGAGAAACTGCGCGATCCTTCGCACGGGCGCTTGCTCGATCGCGCGACGTGGAAGCGCCTGATGGAAGACTCCCGTTTCAAGATCCTGCATGCGGAACTCCAGCCGATGCAGCAACCGGATCTCGAATGGTATTTCAATGCCGCAGGCACGCCGGAGGAAAACCGCGCAAGGGTGCGCCAATTGATCGACGGGGCGAGTCCGCAGATCCGGGCGGCCATGCGCCTCGAAACCGAAAGGGGTCCGGTGCGGTGGATCTGGCAACGGGTGAGCCTGCTGGGAATGAAGGCGGTGTGAAGGCCGGAGCGGTCCGTGCATTCGGCAAGGGTATTCCATGCAGGTTCCTCCCCCGCGGAATATTCAGGCCACTATTTATCGAGCGTAACCTTTTGACTAGCAGGCACGCATGACCCATGTTCGCAGTTGGCCGGGAATATGCGATTGAATGAAGATCCGAGGGATCCCGTCTCTCGGATATTCCCTTACCAAGGAGGAACCACTATGAAACCACGATACTTTCCCATGCTGGGCACCATTTTCGCCTTCACGGCGGCCGGTGGCCTGTTGCTCCCGTCGGTGGCACCGGCGCTTTCCACCGATGTGGAAGCCAATGAGGATGTCCAGGTGCTGACCCGCGGCCCGGTGCACGAAGCCTTCGCCGAAGCGGCGAGCTACGAGCCCGAGGCGGGCATCATCGTCGCTTCCGCGCCGCCGGAGCTTATTGAAGAACTCCCGCCCGAGCAACAGCCGGAGGGGGACAATGTCACCTGGATCCCGGGCTACTGGCTGTGGGATGACGACCAATCCGACTTCCTCTGGATCAGCGGGATCTGGCGGAATATCCCTCCGGGCCGGCAGTGGATCCCGGGATACTGGGACGAGCTGGAAGGCGGCCGCTATCAGTGGGTGTCCGGCTATTGGTCGGACGGCGAGACCGAAGAAGTGAGCTACGTGGCGGAGGCCCCGCCGGCGAGCGTGGATACTGGCCCGAACATCGACGCTCCCTCGGACGACCACACCTGGATCCCGGGCAACTGGAGGTACCAGGAAACCCGCTACGTCTGGAGCCCCGGCTACTGGACTCCCCTGCGGCAGAACTGGACCTGGGTGCCTTCCCGCTACTACTGGTCCCCGCGCGGCTACGTGTATGTGGACGGCTACTGGGACTATGCGGTGGTGAACCGCGGGGTGCTCTTCGCGCCGATCCATTTCCGCAGGCACGTGTATTCGGATCCGGGCTATTACTACACGCCTAGCATCGTGGTCAGCCTGAACGTATTCACGGACCACCTCTTCATCCGCCCGCGCTGCCGTCACTACTACTTCGGCGACTACTACGCTCCCCGCTACCGCGATGCAGGCTTCTATGCCTCATTCGCATGGCACCGCGCCCGGAGAGGCTACGACCCGATTTACGCCTATCAGCGCTGGCACCACCGTCACGACCGCGACTGGGACCGCCGGCGCGATGATGACTTCAATTTCTTCCGCGACAACGACCGGTTCCGTCCGCCGCACACCTGGGCCGCCATGAGGTCCTTGCGGGACGAGGAATTCAGCGACGACCGTGGCCGCAGCCGCCTTTTCGCGAACTCCTTCGACGCCTATGCCAAGAGTCCGGAACGCGGACAGCGTTTCAAGGCCGTGAACCAGGAACGCCGGCAGCAGATCGTGGCCCAGCGCCAGGAGATGCGTGAATTCCGCCGCCAGCGCAAGGAGGCGGAAGCGGGCCCCGCGGTGGCTACCGCCGACGGCGAGGGCGGCAAGAAAACGATCCGCGAGAAGCTCCGCCGCTCCCCGGTGGCAGGCCGACAGGCCGCTCAGCTCGCAGAGAACGAGCGCCCGCCGCAACGGCCTGAAGGCCGCCGTGGACGAGGTGCCGCCAAGGAGAAAGCAGCCACCGGCGACGGGGCGGCTCCTGCGGACGACGGGAAGCTGACCCAGCGTGAGAAGATGCGCCGGGCCGCGGGCCGCGGTGACGGTGACGCCTCGAGAGGCAGCCGGGATGCCGCTACCGACGGCGACGACACGAGCGATGGAAAGCTGACCCAACGGGAAAAACTCCGCCGCGCCGCCGGGAAAGGTCAAGGCGGCGACGGGCCTAGCACCCCCGATGCCGACGGCCCCGGTCGCGGTGCAGCCAAAGAGGGTGCCACCGATGACGGGAAGCTGACTCAAAAGGAAAAGCTCCGCCGCGCGGCGGGCAAGGGAGATCGTGCGCAACCGGCTCCCAAGAAAGATACCGCCCCGGAAGTCCGGGACACGCCGGAGCGAAAGGTGACACCCCAACGCAAGGCACAACCCGAGCGCCAGGCGGCGCCGGAGCGCAAGGCACAACCCGAACGCCAGACGGCGCCGGGGCGTAGGGCACAACCCGAGCGCCAGGCCGCACCGGAGCGGAAGGCGCAACCGACCCCGCAACGCCAGGCACAACCGAAGCGTGAGGCCCGTGAAGCCCCGCAGCGCAAGCAGCAGGCTGCGCCCCAGCGCCAGGTCCAACCGAAGCCACAGGCGCCCCAGCGCAGGCAGCAGGCCGACCCGGAGAAGAAAAGGCAGCCGAAGGAACAAGCCTCGCGTCAAGCTCCGCAACGTCGGCAGCAGACCGCCGCGCAGAACATAGGACAATCCAAGCCCCAAGCCCGCCAAGCGACCCAGCAACGCCGGCAACCGGTGGCCCAGCCAAAGCCCCGGGCGCGCGAGGCCGCTCCGCAGCGCAAACAGCAAGCGGCCCCGCAACGCCAGGCACAGCGGCAACCCCAACGCCAGGCACAGCGGCAACCCCAACGCC
>CAMPGU010000368.1 GCA_946885645.1 uncultured Haloferula sp. | reverse complement strand
CGTCGCTTTTGGGCGCCTGGGGGCGCCCGGGTAGCCCCCGGGGCGGTGGGGTGGGGTTTTTGCCCGCCCCCCAGCGCCGGTAATACCCCGACGCTACAGTCTCCGCCTCACGCTGGCTACTCGGGTAGAATATCTCCATAGATCCCCGGATCGCTCCCGGGAATCTCGATCGCCCCGCAGGCCTTTTCGTAGAACTCGCGCGGGCCTACGCCGCCGATGAAGGCATAGGCGTAGCCGGTCTCCCGCAGCGCCTCCAGCGACTTGAAAAGCAGCGCCTTCCCGATCCCTGTTCCGCGCGCGGCCTCGGACACGCCGGTGGGACCGAAGAACCCTCGCATCGTCGTATCATAGCAGGCGAAGCCAAGGATCGTCTTGTCCTTCGTGGCGATGAAGCAGGCGACTGGCTGGCGGCTCAGCGCCACTTCCACCTCGCTCACCCATTTCGCGGAGAAATGCGTGCGGGCGAATTCCGCCACGGTGTGCTTCTCGAAGGCCCGGGCGCGCCGCAGGGTGATGCCTTGCTCGTCCACCTTTCGGTAAAGGTCCCCGCTCTCCGGCAGGTCGTAGAGCCGCACCAGCATGTCGATCATGCCGCAGTGGGTAGCGAGCCCCGGGCGGATCACCAATCACAAATCGATCTCTTGGGCGGGGCCGTGACTCCCGGATCTGCGGCCGGGGACAAGAATGTCCCCGCTCCTTAGGGCAGGCATTCCTTCCTCCGCGCGGCGGCCTGCCTTCGATAAGGAGCAGCGACATTCCTGTCGCTGGCACCGGTCGGGCGGGGCCGTAACTCCCGGGGCTGCGGCCGGGGACAAGAATGTCCCCCCTCCTTAGGGCAGGCATTCCTTCCTCCGCCTTTCCCATCGACTTTTCCTCCCGCCTTCGCCTTCCTCTTTAAAGCAGAACGTCTCTCGGCGAATCCGCGGGTCGCCTGAACCACCCTATTCCATGAAGCTCGTCTTCGAACACATCGACTTCACCGTCGTCGGTCATTTACAAACCGTGCTGGAGGCGGAGGGCATCCCCACGGAGATCCGGAATCAAGGGGCCTCCGGTGCCACGGGCGAAGTTCCCTTCGCGCAGGTTTATCCGGAGCTTTGGGTCCTGAACAATGGCGACGAGGCCCGGGCCAAGGAGTTCGTCCGGAACTACCGCAATGAGGCCGCGGCCGCTCCCGTGGGACCGGACTGGACCTGCCCCGTCTGCAAGGAACATGTCGAGGGAGTCTTCTCGGAATGCTGGAATTGCGGGGCAGCGGCACCGGAGCAGGCACCCGGCGAATGAAACGAAAACCCCGCCGCGCCGGAGCGCGACGGGGCACCATCCTACCAATGAAAGTCAGTCGATTTTCACTTCGATCTGGCGCGGCTTCGCCTTTTCCAGCTTCGGCAGGTGAACGCGCAGCACCCCGTCCTTGAAGTCGGCTTCCACCTGTTCGGGGTCCGCGTTCTCCGGCAGATTGAAGCTCCTCGCGAAGCTGCCGTAGAAGCGCTCGACGCGGTGGTACTTCTTGTTTTCCTCTTCCTTCTCGAACTTCCGTTCGCCGGCGAGGGTCAGCTTCCCGTTTTCCACGGTCACGCGGACGTTCTCGCGCGAGACTTCCGGCAATTCGGCTTTGATGAGATATTCCTTCTCATCCTCGATGATGTCCACCACCGGAGACCATTCGGCGACGGCCATCGCTTCCCGATCCTCGCCGTCGCCGCGCGGGGCGAGCGCGTGGAGGACCCGGTTCTGAAGCTCCTGCATTTCACGGAGCGGATTCCAACTCGTAATCAGGTTCATGGTGTTCGTAGTGGTTCAGGCATGCGGTCCGGCTCTCGCCGCGATGCATGCAAAATCCCTTTTGCAGTCCCGGTGCCAGCCCGCTCGCGCCACGCAAGCCGCTGATTTTCAAATCGATCAACGGGGATTCGATCAGCCGACAGCGACAATTTTTCCTCCCGGCGCGTCAGATCGATTCGCCGCCCGGGTCATCCTGACCCGGATTTTCGCGAGGCTCCGGGATTCCGCCGGATTTTCGGGCGGAAATGGCTCAGTAGCTGTCGTTCCGCACCAGCTCCGCAAGCTGCTTCTGGAACTCCATCACGTCCTCCTGGCTCGGCCGGTAGCCCGGGGTATCGGCATCGAGTCCCGGACGACCGTATTGATCGAGCATCCAGATTGCCGTCTCCCCGTCCGAAAAGGTGACCCTGCCGGACACCAAGGCACCGGGCAGCGCGATGTTGTCCATGGTCACCGTGACCGCACCTGTCGGCATGGGCTTGGAAAGGACATCCTCCTCCGCCGCCGGCTTCTTCTCCTCCTTCGGAGCTTCCGCAATCTCGATCCCTAGATCCAGCACGAGAAAGCGCGTGTCCATGTAGGTGATGGCGACGTCGAAATCGTCCCTCAAGCGCTTCTGCAGATCGGCAATGCTCGCGCCTCCGGCTGCCCACTGCTGCAGGGCGGACTTCTGCTCGTCGGTAAGCTTGCTGGCACTGAACATGCCCGCAGTTTCAAAGCCGGGGGCAGGGATTTCCAAGCCTCAAATCCGCGAATGTGCGCGGCCGACCTTGCTTTCCTCTCCCCTTCCGTTTCTTGCGCCTGTCATGCCCCTGCCGCAGCCACGGATTGAAAATCACAAGCCCGCCCCTTCCTTCCGCGCTTCCACCGCCATGCGGAAGGCCTGGCGCTCGCCGTGGCGCCTGACGGAGAATTTCACGCACCGCCGCTCCCCCGGGGCCGGGCACCAGGTCGCCTGCCAGAACCAGTAGTTCGCCCCGCTGGCGGAGTTCACGCAGACCTTCGACACGCCCACCACGCCGGAGGAATTCCGCGAGGAGCGGCGGCAAATTCTTGCGCCGTTTTCCTCATCGGAGATCCGCTGCACCAATTCGTCCCGCCAGCCGCGTGCCGCCTCATAGGCCTCCTGGACGCCGCCAAAGGAACGGTCGGCAAAGAACTTACCGTGCTTCACCCCGCGCCGCTGGATGCGCACTTGCCAGCCGTGCGTCCCGGCACGGGGCAGGTCGATGCGCGCGATCGCATAGCTATCCGGGGGACTCCACATGGAAAGAAAAAGCGGCAGCGAACGTTCCCGCCCGCTGCCGCCTTGTCAAATGATCGCCATGGATCAATTGCCGCCGCGGCGGCCCCAGCGGCGGCCCGGGCCGCGGTCGCTTAGCAGCCGCTCCTTCGCTTCGTCGCTCAGGCTGGTGGAGGCCTGTACGGCGGCGGTGGCAGCTTCGCGATCTTCCTGCATCCACCCGATGTAGGTCATTCCCAGGGTGCGGTTACGGGTGCCTTCGTCGGAAATCGACTCGGCGAGCTGGACCTTGCTCTCCGGATCGGCGGTGCGGTTCGACCAGATGTAAGTGGCGGTCGCCTCGTCGCGCAGTTCTCCCTGCGGCTGGGATTGGATCCAGCTCAGGGCGGCGGCGCTGTCCTGGTTGGCCCAGGAAGCCATCACCGGGCGGATCGCGTCGTCCACGTCTTCCGTTTGCTGCTGGCTCACCCACGCGGCGGCAGCGGCGGGATCCTTGCGGGCCCAGGGACCGGCGATGTCCTCGATCGCGCGGTCGCGGTCACGGCCTTCGGGAAGGCTCGCCACCTTCGCGGCAGCTCCTTCCGGATCGGTCAGCGCCAGGCTTTGCAGGGCGGAAGCCATGGCACGGTCGCGGGC
>CAMPGU010000367.1 GCA_946885645.1 uncultured Haloferula sp. | reverse complement strand
CGGTATCACCGCGGGTGCCGACGACGTCACCCCCCTGGCAGCGGTCGCCATCGGTGCCATCGCAGGTCTGATCGTGGTCCTCTCGGTCGTCTTCTTCGACAAGATCAAGATCGACGATCCGGTGGGTGCCATCTCCGTGCACGGCGTCTGCGGTGTCTTCGGAACGCTCGCCCCGGCCATCTTCGGCACCAAGGACTTCGGCACCCAGCTCATGGGCACGCTGGCGGTCTCCGCCTTCGCCTTCGTGGTGTCGCTGGTGCTTTTCCTCATCCTGAAGGTCACGATCGGCATCCGCGTCGATCCCCAGGAAGAGGAAGAAGGGCTGGACGTCGCCGAACACGGCTCCCCCGCTTACACGGATCATTGATCCCTTTCCCGATCTAATCCCGCAGCGGGCGGGCCCTCACGGGTCCGCCCGCTTTTTTTTGCGGCGCGCCCTGCCGCCATGTTTTCATTTGCCCGGCTCCCCCCGGCATCGCTATGCCTGCGGCAGTGAAGCGCCGCACCCTCCTCCTGTTCCTGGCGCTTGTGATCTCGGCGGTTTTCGCCGCCTGGCAATGGTTCCGGCCCTATGACTGGCATCCCGACCCCGGGGCCCGCTACCGGATCGTCCACGCCTCGGTGCAGCGGGATCATTCCTATTACTGGCTGAACCTCTTCCTCGAGCGAGCGGGCTCCGGTTCCCACGATCTGGCCAAGCCGGTGCTGCTGCTCACCACCGGCGGGCGGGAGCTGGAGCCGGACGAAATCACCTTGGGCGGCGATGAGAAGACCGGCACCGAGTCCCTCGGCTTCCGCTTCTGGCTGAAGCAGGAGGATCTCTCCGGCCCGCTGAAGCTCCGCCTGAACGACGGCACGCTGCTCGTGCGCAAGCAATCGGGCGTGCCCGGCGTAAACGACGGGGCAGCGCGGTATTTCAACACCAGCAACTGGTAACGCCATCATGGCCTGGCTCCTCGTCGATAATTCGAACACCCGCACGAAATTCGCCCTCGGCGATGCCGATTCGCTTCACGCGACCCGCGCTTGGCTGCCTACCTCGGAAATTTCACGGGAGACCCTGTCGGAGGCGTTGGCGGGTTTTGAGTTCCAGGGCACCCTGCTGTGCTCCGTGGTTCCGGAGAAAGCGCGGATCCTGCGGGAAGTGCTCGCCGCCCGGGGCCCGCTGCATGCTCTCTCGCACCGTAGCGATACGGGCCTGTCCATCGACTATCCGCATCCGGAGCAGATCGGCGCGGACCGCCTGGCGAATGCCATCGGCGTCAGCGCCAGGCACGGCGCGCCCGCCATCGTGATCGATTTCGGCACGGCCGTGACTTTCGACGTGGTGGCGGCGGGGCCCACCTACTGCGGCGGCGTGATCGCGCCCGGCCTCGGCGCGATGCAGGATTACCTCGGGCGCCGCACGGCGCTGCTCCCGCAGATCGAGCTCGACGAGCCCGCGTCCGCGATCGGGAAATCCACCGTCCAAGCGATGCAGGCCGGGGCGGTCTTCGGCTACCGCGGCCTCGTCCGGGAGATCCTGAGCCGGCTCCGGGCGGAGATGGCGGGAGATCCCGCGATCATCGCCACCGGCGGGGATGCAGCCCTGATCGCCCGCGGCTTGCCCGAGATCGGGAGCGTGGACCCGGATCTCACGCTGGAGGGCCTGAGGCTCGCCGCTGTCAGGAATCTCCTCTGAAAGTACGTGCAAATACCGCTCGAAGTGGATACACCGTAGTCACCTAGCCATGTCTGAAACTCCTCTCGCCATCGGTGTCGATTTCGGCGGAACTTCCGTCAAATTCGGCGTTCTCTATCGCAGCAATATCATCGACCAGGCACCGCCGGTCTCCACGCCCGACTTCGACGGGCCGGACGCGCTGATCGAGGCCATGCTGCGGGTGATCGGGGATCTCCGGGAGAGACATCCGCGGATCGAGGCCATCGGGGTGGGCGTCCCGGGCTTCGTCCACTTCGAGAAAGGAATCGTCCACAATCTTACCAACGTCCCCGGCTGGGTGGCGATCCCGCTCAAGAAAAAGCTCTCCGAAGCGACCGGCCTGCCCGTGGTGGTGGAGAACGACGCCAACTGCATGGCTTATGCCGAATGGAAGCGGGGTGCGGGCCGGGGCCTGAACCACCTGGTGGCACTCACGCTGGGGACCGGTGTCGGCGGCGGCGTGGTGTGCAACGGCAAGATGGTGCGCGGCGCGCAATTCGGAGCGGGCGAGGTGGGCCAGATGTCCATCGACTGGCAAGGCAGGCGCGGGGCCTACGGGAACCTCGGTGCGCTGGAGGATTACGTCGGCAACAACGAGATCGCCGCGGACGCGCGGCAGGTTTATCTGGACGCGGGGATCGAACGCCACCTTCCCGAATGCTCCCCGGCGGCGCTGGCAAAGGCGGCGCTTCTCGGGGACGAGATCGCCCTCGGCATCTGGGACCAGGTGGCCGCCAAGCTGGCCACCGCGATCATGAACTGCTGCTGGCTGCTCAACCCGCAGGCCATCATCATCGGCGGCGGCGTGGCCAAGGCCGGGGACATCCTTTTCAACCCGCTCACGGCGCACCTCTACGCGCAGCTTTCCGCTCCCTTCAAGGAGCACCTGATGATCCTCCCCGCCCGCTTCGGAAACGAGGCCGGCATGGTCGGTGCCGCTGCGCTGGCCTTGGAGGAGGCGGGCGTGGTCCTGCAGCCGTGACTTGTCGCGGTGGCGGTCGAAGCAAAGACGCCGCGGCACTCAGTGCTCCCCTGCGTCCTCCGGAGGAGCCGTTCCTTCCGGGATGCGGAAGTACTTCTTCTCCGCGGCGGGATAGGCCGGGTCCGCCACCAGGGTTCCAGGAGGCATGCCGGTCACATCGACGATCCTGTTGTTGTGGGGGCTGAAGACGAAATCCGCCTTGCCGGGCACGGCCCGCGCCACCGGCATCCGGACCTCCACGTCTTCCGGCACCACGAACACCTTGGACTCGTCCTCCGGGAAGGCTGGATCGTGAACCTGTTCGCCCGGCGCTTTTCCCGCCACGTCCACCAGTTTCCCGCTGAAAGGGCTGATGACCTTGCCCGGCTCGCCTCGGGCCGGTTCGGCCGTCGGGGCCTTCCTCGCCGCTTCCTTCCGGCGCTCGTTGCTCTTGGTCTTTCCCAGGGGAACCTTTTCCTCGCCGCCGGTGCTTGTCCGCTCCGGGTTGCTCCCGCCGTTCTTCCCGGCAATGTGGGGCGACATCGTGCCGGTCGGCGCCGGCTTTTCGTCACAGGCTGCCAAGACCAACAGTGCGAGGCATAGTGTTCTTTTCCCCTTCATCCCTTGCCTTGAAGCGGGAAGGCCTTTGAAGGTCAAGCGGCATCGGCATCATCCGGCCCGGCATCACCTCATTCCTCTTTCCCGGAGTTCCCGTTTTCCTTCGGCGTCTCCTTGGGACGAATGAGAATCGAGGGATCGAGTATCGGCGGGATCTTCCCCGTCTTGTCCTCCTCTTCCGGAACCCGGAAGTGCTTCTTCGCTTCCGGCGGGTAGGTGGGATCCGCGACCAAGGTGCCGGCCGGTATCCCGGATACATCGACGAGCTGTCCGTTGAAGGGGCTGATCACCTTGCCCGGCTGCCCGGGAGCCGGCTCCGCCACCGGGGGCTTCTTCTCGATCAGCATGGCGGCATCCCCGACCTTCCCTGGGGTGTCCGTTCGCTGGCCGTGATCCAAGGT
>CAMPGU010000366.1 GCA_946885645.1 uncultured Haloferula sp. | reverse complement strand
GAAGGATGGAGGGGTGTCATGGGCGGAGGACGCCGACAAGCGGGATCCGAACGCGATCACCAACAGCTTGTTCATCGTGCTTTCCGCCAGGCTCCACCGGGTGACGAAGCAGAAGCCTTTTCTCGAATGGGCGGAAAGGACGCTGTCATGGGAGAAGGAGGCGAAGCTTTACGACGGCATCGGTATCGTGGACCGCCCGGGACACGTGGCGGACTACTGGACCTACAACCAGGGTGCTTACCTCGGCGGACTTGAGGCGCTTCATGCCGCGACAGGGAGGAGGGAGTATCTCGATGAGGCGGCTGCGGTCGCGACGACCATCTTGGGAAAGTCGGGTGTCGTGCGTGAGGACGAGATTTTGTACGAGAAGCTCAGTACCGAGGGATGGGACGTCGGGCTTTTCAAGGGAATCTGCGCCCGGTACTTCGGGATCCTCTCGCGGGCGCTCCGGAAGCAGGGGATACATGGCAGCGTGGCGGATGATCTGGACCGGGTCTTACAGGCCTGTGCCGGAGCGATCTTGAAGAGCCGGATGGAGGACGGCCTTTACCCTCTGGAGTGGCAGGAACCGCCGCGAGCCGTGATCCACAATTTCAATACACACTTGTCGGCTCTTATCGCGCTGATAGCGGCCTGAACGGCACCCACCGGAGAAGTTCGATTGAAAATCCGGAGGGGTTGGGCCGTAGTCCGGGGAACTATTTCGATGAAAAGGGCACTTGGAGTGATTTTTGTGGCGGCTCTGGCCGCTTGCGTTCAGGCGGCTGGAGATCGTCAGAATATCGTCTTCATCTTGGCCGACGATCTCGGCTATGGCGAAGTCGGATGCTTCGGGCAGAAGAAGATCCCGACGCCGAACATCGACCGGCTTGCGGCGGAGGGGATGAAGCTGACCCAGCACTATAGCGGGGCTCCCACCTGCGCGCCTTCCCGCTGCGTGCTGATGAGCGGGAAGCACCTCGGCCACGCCGATATCCGGGCGAACCGGCAGGCACAGGTGAAATTTCCCCGGTTCAAGGAGGGCCAGCATCCGATTCAGGCGGACACCCTGCTGATGCCGGAGGTCTTCAGGAAAGCGGGCTATGCCACGGCGGCCATCGGGAAATGGGGTCTTGGCCCCGTCGGCAGCACGGGTGACCCGAACAAGCACGGCTTCGACCTTTTCTTCGGCTACAATTGCCAGGCAGTGGCCCACAGCTATTACCCCCGTTATCTCTGGCGGAACGACCGGCAAGTGGAGATCAATGGCAAGGCGGTTCCGAGCCAGGCGAAGCAGCCCTCGGGCGAGGTGAGGATGGCGGACTACATCGGCGACACTTACGCCCCGAAGCTGATGGTCGAGGAGGCGGAGAAGTTCATCGCGGAAGAGAAGGACCGGCCCTTTTTCCTCTACCTCGCCTTCCTCGAGCCGCACGTCGCCATGCACCCGCCGGTGGAATCGGTGGAGAGGTTCCCCGGGGAGTGGGATAAGAAACCCTACCGGGGTGGTGCCGGTTATCTTCCTCATCCCCGGCCGCGGGCGGCCTACGCGGCGATGATCTCCGATCTCGATTCCTACGTCGGCCGGGTGCTGGCCTCGCTGGAGAAAGCCGGGGTGGCGGACCGCACCCTGATCGTCTTCACCGGGGACAATGGCACCACTCCTGAAAGCGGAGCGAACGCGCGCTTCAATGTAGGAGGGGTGGACGCGGCGTTTTTCAATAGCGTGGCGGGCCTCCGGGGGTTCAAGGGAAGTGTTTACGAAGGCGGCTTGCGTGTCCCGACGGTGGTACGATTTCCCGGCAGGATTGAAGCCGGGGCCGCCACGGAAGCCCCCGGGTATTTCGCCGATTGGTTCCCGACGCTCTGTTCGGCCGCGGGGCTCGAAACACCGCCGGCGCTCGACGGGGAAAACCTCTTGCCCGTCCTCTATGGGGAAAAGCCCCGGCAAGAGCGCACGCCGATGGTTTGGGCCTTCGCGGAGTACGGCGGGCAGGTGGCTGTCCGCCTCGGAAATTACAAGGTTCTGCGTCGCGGACTCCTGACGAAGGAGCCGGGAGCCTGGGAGGTTTACGACATTCCCGCCGATCGCGCGGAGACGAAGGATCTGGCGGCTGAAAAGCCGGAGCTCATCAGGCAGGCGCAAACCCTGCTAAAGCTTGAATTGGCGGACAATCCGGAATTCCCGCTGAAAGTGCCGGGGGTGAACGGGTGAGGCCGGTGAAGAACAACTTGCGCCGGGTGCAGGTCGGGGTTCCAGTGGAGTGAATCCACAAACTCCCGAACCATGAGCCACTTTCCTTTCCACGGCAGCCGTACTTCCGGACTGCTTTCCCGTGTCCGGGATGATATTTCCCATCTCCGCCATGACATGGCGAATCTTCTCACCCACACCACCCGGCACTCCTTGCCCCGGGGAGCGCGTGACTTGGCGGATACCGCACGCCATCAACTTGCGGCCGGAGGCTCTTATGCCGCCTCACGCCTCCGCTCCATGCGGGAGAGCCCGCCGAAACAGGCGCTGGGGATTCTGGGAGGGGCAATCCTGGTGGGGATCATCGCCGCGGGATTCTATGCTATTAGCAAAAGCGATAGCTGCGCGGCGGCTCGCGCCGATGATGCCGACGTGGATGACCTGCCCGTTTGATCCTGCCGCAGGGGAAGCGCGGGGCTTGGTTCCGGCAATGAGCGGCGGGCCGGGGCTCTCCTCTCATGATCGGCATTGCACCCTCGCCCGGTGTCGATAGCGTCACCGCCGTGAAAGCGAAGGCGATTTCCCTGTTGCAGGAGCTGACGGAGGCCCACGCGGTGCCGGGACATGAGGACGAGGTGCGCGCGATTTTCGTGGATGAGTTGGGCGACTGCGGGGAACTCTCGACCGATCGCTCCGGCTGCGTTTTCTGCGCGCTGGAGGGGGAGGGGCCCCGGGTCTTGCTGGCCGGCCACATGGACGAGGTGGGATTCCTGGTCCAGAACATCACGTCGGACGGCTTCGTCCAATTCCTGCCGGTCGGAGGATGGTGGGAGCATAGCCTGCTTTCCCAGCGGGTGGAAATCCGCACCCGGGGCGGGGAAAAGATCATGGGCGTGGTCGCTTCGAAGCCTCCGCATTTCCTCCCCGAGGCACAGCGCCGCCAGGTGATGACGATCGACCAGATGTTCATCGATGTGGGCGCAACCTCGCGCCATGAGGTGGAGCGGGAGTTCGGGATCTCGCTGGGCGATCCCATCGCTCCTTGGTCACCGTTTACCTCCATGCAGCGTGAGGATTGGTACATGGCGAAGGCCTTCGACAACCGCGTGGGCATGGCGGGCACGATCCAGGCAGGACAAATGCTGGCAGATAGCTCCCGCCCGAACCGGATCATCCTCGCGGGTACCGTCCAGGAAGAGATCGGCCTGCGGGGCGCGAAGACGGCCGCCGTGCACTCCCGTCCGGACGTCGCCGTCATTCTCGAAGGCCCTCCCGCGGACGACACCCCGGGATTTTCACGGGCCGACAGCCAAGGGCGGCTCGGGGGAGGGGTGCAGATCCGCCTCTTCGATCCCAGCGCGATCATGAATCCGCGGCTGGCGGAACTGGCGATCCGCACCGCGAAGGAAGAGGGGATACCCCATCAGGTCACCGTTCGCCGCAGCGGCGGGACGGACGCCGGGGCCTTCCATCTTTCGCAGAGCGGAGTTCCGTGCGTCGTCCTTGTTGTC
>CAMPGU010000365.1 GCA_946885645.1 uncultured Haloferula sp. | reverse complement strand
AGCACTTCCGCTTGGAATTCCAATTCGTGGATGTAGCGAAGCCCGTTTATCCCGCGATTGGGATCTTTCACAAGGTGCCCCCCGCCGATCGTCGGCACCGGCATCCCTTCGACGGTGAATTGGACAGGCAGATCGAACCATTCTCCCTGCTCGAACCACGAGAAAAGCATCGCGGCGCGGTCCTCCTGAGCGCTTCGGGAGATGGGTGAAGATGCAACCAGAATCAGTAGGGCAAGCAGGCTTCGCATGGATCGCGGATCGTGGGATTCCATTGAAAAAACCACCCGATCCCGCTTCAGCCGGTGATTCTCGTTTTTGTCGTTCCCCGGGAAACTTGCTTGTCGACGTCCACGCCTATCCCTTGGCCTCGGTTTGCTGATCCTCCGTTCCCCCTCCAAAAGACGGGATGAAGGCCGTTCTCCCAGTCGAAAGGTAGCGTCGTGCCCTCTCACGCCTTCTCCCATGGCCCCGTGACCGCTAGGGTCAAACCGCGGCTCTGGAGATTGATGAAGAACCACTTTCCGTCCGGGGAGAAGCAGCCTCCGGCGAATTCGCCCTGGGCGTTGGAATTCCGGGCGAGCGTGAAGATTTTTCCCTCCGGGGTAACGCAGCGCACGTGGGCGGCGGGCGAGAAGCTGGGATCGATCAGGTCTTCGCAAACCACAATGCCGCCCCAGGGAGCGGGGCAGAGGTTATCGCCGTTCGTAAGCAGGTCGCTCTCCTCGGGCTGGAGGAAGAGCTCCAGCGTGTCCGGCTTCGCGGCATCGCCCGAGGGATCGAGGCGGAAAATCTGACCGCGCCGGGAGGGGCCGCCGTCGGTGCAACAGATGAAGAAAGAGCCGCCTACCAGGTGGATCCCCTCCCCACGCGCGAAGCGGGCCGCGCCTGCGGCATACCCGCGGATGCGCAGATCGTCCTTCGGCGCATCGGTTTCGCTCAAATCGAGCCATGTCGCCTTCAGGGGAGAACCGGCAGCCGGCCACTTCGACTGCGGATCGTAGTTCCGCAGATCGGCGGCGGGACGGCCCTCGATCATCAGCGCCTGGAGTTTTCCTTTCGAGAAGTCGTCCTTTTTGTCCGGCAGGAAGCGGTAGAGGAGTCCGTCCCCCCGGTCCTCGGTGAGATAGAGGATGCCCGTGCGCGGATCCAGCGCCACCGCCTCGTGGCGGAAGCGTCCGAGGGCTTTCAACGGGATCGGCTGCTGGAGGCCGGGCTCGGCCGTCGCCTTCACCTCGAAGCACCAGCCGTGGCGGCTGCCGCGCTCGTTCACCAGATCGGCGGGTTCCTCGCAGGTGATCCAGGAGCCCCAGGGCATGGGGCCGCCGGCGCAGTTCCGGTCGGTGCCGGTCAGCGAGAGGAAGTGGGCGGTCTTTTCTCCCGTCGCCGGGTCGAAGACGAGGTTGGTCGTGCCGCCCAGCGAGGGCTCCCGGCGGTCGTTGCCGGGATCGAAGGAGAAGGCGGCGTCAAAGCCGTCGGGGAGGCTGGTGTTATTGGGGAAAGGCCCCATGCCGGTCATCTCCAGCCCGAGCTCGTGATTGCAGACGAGCACCACCTTCCCGTCCGGCCCGGGAAAGGCCGCCATCCCGTCGGCCATTCCCGGCACCTTGAAGCCGTCGCTCATGGAGTCCCCGCGTTTGGCCAGCAGCTTGTAGGTAAAGCCTTCCGGCAGATCGAGGACCCCCTTCGGGTCCTTCAGCAGCGGGCCGAAAGGCTCGATCACGCGGCTGGGAATTTCCGCCTGCGCGTAGCGTTGAAGGCCGAGGAAGGCGAGACCGGTGGCCCCGAGGAACGAACGGCGGGTAATCATGGACCGATCAATCAAGGTGCGGCACCCGGCGGGTCAAGCCCCGTCGGGCGAAGTGTCGGTTTCGTCTCCAAACGGAGCGAAAATTCCGCCGGGGGCCCTTTCGCGCGAGATGGATGTTTGACAGCCCGGCAGGGCGCGTGATTGCTTTCGTCAACCTGCAATCAAAAAAGCCTAGTCCATGAGCGAAAACGAAATCCCGCCGCCGAAACAAACGTCGTCGATCCCGCAGCCACGGGGCACGTCCTCGATCCCGGCTCCGAAGCAGACGTCTTCGATCCCTCTGAAGAAGGAAACCGTGCGCGTGACGCTCAAGGCCTCCGACGCGCCGCCTGCCACTCCCAACGCGCCCGTGGTGGCCGCCCCGACCAAGCCGCCGATGCCTACCGGTCTCGGTGGCGCGCCTCCGGCCCCGAGCGTGGCCGCCCCGACCGCCGGTGCCCCGAAGTCCCCGGCTCCCGCGCCGACGATCGCGCTGCGGCCCGCAGGAGCCCCGACCGCTCCGGCTCCCGCGCCCACCATCCGGATCAATACTCCCGGCGCTCCTGGCGCCCCCGGCTTGAAAACCGCCCCGCTCGGCGGCGCTCCGGCCAATACCGTCTCCCTGCCGAAGGCGACGGTCCAGCTCCAGCCGCCGACCCAGCCGCTCGGCACCGCCGGCCCGTCTTTCACCTCCGCCGCGACGATTCGTACCAGCGACGAGGAAGAAGAAGAGGGCAGCGACACCGTCGTCACGATCCTTTCGGTGCTTGGCTTCCTCGCCGCGGCCGCGGTGGTGGTGTTCCAGTTCCAAACACTGGGTGCAGCAGGCAAGACCTTGGGCGATCTCTTCTGAGCATCGGTTCAACCTCAAATCTTAGGACATCATGATCTATCCCATCATCACCTTCCTTCTCGCAGCCGCGGTCCTCGCACTCTCGATCATGGCCGGCAATCTGCCGACCTGAGCCGGGCTTGGACAAAGGTTTCAAGGGGGCCGTCCCGCCGCATCCGCGGCAGGGCGGCCCTTGACTTTTCCGGGTCTCCCTCCACCTTCCGCGCATGGCTCAGCAATTCAACGAAAGCAATTTCCAGTCCGAGGTCATTGATTCCGATCAGCCCGTGCTTGTGGACTTCTGGGCCGAGTGGTGCGGACCGTGCAAGATGATCGGCCCGGTGATCGACCAGCTTTCCGGTGAAGTCGAAGGCCAGGCCAAGGTGGGCAAGGTCAACGTGGACGAAGCCCGGGATCTGGCCGTGAAATACGGTGTCCGCAGCATCCCGCTGCTCCTTTTCTTCAAGGGCGGCGAGGTGAAGGACCAGATCGTGGGGGCCAATGTCACCAAGGACATGCTGAAGCAGAAGCTGCTGGCGCTGGCGTAAGCGCTTGTATCCAAGGATTTCCAAAGGGCCGGGGCGAAAGCTCCGGCCTTTTTCACGTACTCCGGTGGCCGGGAATGCTCCTCCGTTCATTCCGCTTGCTATTGCGAATGATTCTCAATAGATTCAGCTCATGTTCGAATGCTGGTGGCAGAACGACGGTTTTGAAGCTTGGCGGCTGCGCGGCGATCTCCGTGGCGCGTCCCGCCGCTGGCAGCACCGGCTGGACGACGAGCTGTGGCTATGGGTGAACTCGTCCGGCGATGGCGTGATCTGGGGCCGCGAACATCGGATTTTCTTGCGGGAAGGCCTTTTCGGCTGCTTCGGTGGCCAGGGAGGGGAAGACTGGAAGTGGACCCGCCTGCCGGGCCATCACGAGGCGGAAATCCTCATCATTCCGCGGGAATACCTGGTGCGGAATTTCGGTGAGACGGCCGCCGCGAAGAATACCCCCTTCGCCCGCTGGCTGCGGGGGGAGAAGGGTATGTCTTTCGCCGGGCTGGTCGCGAAGGAGGAAAAGCGCCTCGCGGCTCTTTTGGC
>CAMPGU010000364.1 GCA_946885645.1 uncultured Haloferula sp. | reverse complement strand
AAGCGTCAAATTCCCGCCCCGAAACGTGCCGGTAAACACAATGGATGGACCCGGTCGCCGCTTTCGGCGGGAGGAGGTCGGGGGACTCCGGGTTCAGAGTTCGAGCGTGAGCACCCGCAGGATCCCCGGCGTGCCCCGGAGCTGCTCCAGCAGCGCGGCCGAGGGTTCGGAATCCACCTCGATCACCGTGACGGCGCGGCTGCGGTCGGCGGTGCGGCTCAGATCCATATTGGCAATGTTCACCCCCGCGGTGCCCAGGGCCGTCCCGATGACCCCGACGATGCCGGGGCGGTCGTCGTTCTCCACGATCAGGAAGCGCCCCTTCGTGTTCACCTCCACGTGATGGCCGGCGAGGTAAACAATACGGGCGGAGCTGCCGAAGAAGGTGCCCGCCACGGTGACGGTTTCATCGCCCTTGACGGCGGCCACCTCGATCAATTCGGTGCAGTTGGTCTGGATAGCTACCGTGGACTCCGTGATCCGCAAGCCCATCGCCTTGGCGATGGCAGGGGCGTTCACGAGGTTCACCTGGGCCTCGTGGCGGGCGCTTTCAAGGTAGCCGGTGAGGACCGTGCGGGTGATCAGTTCGGTATCGAGCTCGGAAACCGGCCCGAGGTAGGAAACCCGCACCGCATCGGCCTGTCCGGGCCCGATTTTTGCCAGCAGCTTGCCGAGCGATTTCGCAAGATCCAGATAGCCGCCGACTTCCGCCAGCGTCTTCGCATCGAGGTTCGGCATGTTCACCGCGTTGCGGATCTCGCCGGTCACAAGGAAGTCCTTCACCTGATGGGCCACTTCAATGCCCACGTTCTCCTGCGCTTCGGCGGTCGAAGCTCCCAAATGCGGGGTGAAGACGACCTTCTTGTTCGAAAACATCGGGAAGTCCGCGGGCGGCGGCTCCACCTCGTAAACGTCGAGAGCGACTCCGGCCAGATGGCCGCTATCGAGCAGTTCCTTGGCCGCCGCTTCATCCACCAGGCCGCCGCGGGCGCAGTTCACCACCAGCGCGCCCTGATTCATCAGCAGAAGGCGCTCCTTGTTGAGAATGTGCTTCGTGTCCTCCGTCAGGGGGATGTGCAGGGTCACGACATCCGCGCCCCTGAGGGCTTCCGCCGCGCTCGGTGCCAGCTCCACCTTCAGCGCCTGGGCCCGGACCTCGGTGAGGAAGGGGTCGTAGGCCACGACCTTCATGCCGAAGGCCTGGGCGCGCTTGGCGAATTCCGTGCCGATGCGCCCCATGCCGAGGATCGCGAGGCGCTTGCCGGACATCTCGACGCCCTCGAAGCTCTTCCGGTCCCATTTCCCGGCGATCATCGAGGCGTGGGCCTGCGGGATGTTCCGCGCGAGGGAGAGCATCAGCGTGAAAGCGTGCTCCGCGGTGGAAATCGTGTTCCCCGCCGGGGTGTTCATCACCACCACGCCGTGATCGGTCGCGGCTTGCCGGTCGATGTTGTCCACACCCACGCCTGCACGGCCGATCGCCTTGAGGTTTTTCGCCGCGGCGAAGACCTCGGGGGTCACCTTCGTCTGGGATCGCACCACGAGGCCATGGTAGTCGCCGATGATCTTCAGCAACTCGTCCGGCTTGAGGCCGGTATTCACATCGACGGAGATTTCCGGGGCGGCGGCGAGGGCTTCCACACCTTTCTCCGAAATCGGATCCGAAACGAGCACGCGGTAAGTGGCCATGTCGGAAGCCCCATAGGGTCGCTCGGGAAGACTGGCAAGAGCGGGCGAGGCACTTTCGCGTCACCACCCGGAAACAAAGGCGTCCAAGGCTCTCCGCCGGCGACTGCTCACCCTTGCCGGACACTCTCCGACCGGCGGATTTTGGGTTTCGCCTCGGCCCCTGGGTTCAGAGGGCATTGGCAATTTCCGGGAGGAGAGCGACTCGGCAAGGGCGGCAACCTGCAATTAACGCGGTATTTACATCCGATATAAGTTGCGGTCACCGCAAGCGATTTTTCTGACTTCCACCCGGAAAATTAGGCAAAAAACGTGCCCGGCACTAAACCGTAATCCGCCCGCGCCCGGAGTTCCGGGCTTTTTGCAAGGGGGGCAGCCATCGGCCGCGGGAATTCCATTCCGCTCTTGGCTCTCTGCGAATCGCTCCTTAGCGTGCCCGCCCGATGTCCTCCGACCCTAGCCGACCCTATTCCTCGCTCATGCTCGACGGCCCCGACCGCGCGCCTTCCCGCGCGATGCTCTATGCCGTCGGCTTCAAAAAGGAAGATTTCTCCAAGCCTAACATCGGCATTGCCTCCACCTGGTCGCAAGTCACCCCGTGCAATGTCCATATCGACCGGCTGGCGCTCGAGTCCGCCAAGGGTGCGGACGCCGCCGGCGGCAAGGCGGTCATTTTCAATACCATCACGATCTCCGACGGCATCTCGATGGGGACGGAGGGAATGAAGTACTCGCTGGTTTCCCGGGAAGTCATCGCGGATTCCATCGAAACGGTGGTCGGTTGCGAAGGAATGGATGGCTTCGTGGCCATCGGCGGCTGTGATAAGAACATGCCCGCCTGCGTGATGGCCATGGCCCGCATGAACCGCCCTGCCGTTTTCGTTTACGGCGGCACCATCCTGCCCGGCTGCGCCACCATCAAGGGCGAGAAGAAGGACCTCGACATCGTATCGGTCTTCGAGGCGGTGGGAAAACACGCCGCAGGCGAGTATTCCGATGAGGAACTGGAAACGGTGGAGTCCTGTGCCATTCCGGGCGAAGGCTCCTGCGGGGGGATGTACACCGCGAATACGATGGCCTCCGCGATCGAGGCGCTGGGCATGTCGCTGCCGAATTCTTCCGCCCAGGCCGCTGTTTCCGACGACAAGATGCGCGATTGCTTCGATGCCGGCGCGGCGGTGCTGAATATGATCCAAAAAGGGATCAAGCCCCGCGACATCATGACCCGCAAGGCCTTCGAGAACGCCATCACGGTTGTCATCGCGCTCGGCGGTTCCACGAATGCGGTGCTGCACCTGCTCGCCATGGCCCATGCCGCCGAGGTGCCCCTTTCAATCGATGATTTTACCGAAATCGGCAAGCGGGTGCCTCTTCTCGCCGATCTCAAGCCTTCGGGGAAATACTCGATGGCCGCGCTGGTTCAGATCGGCGGCACCGTGCCGCTGCTGCGGATCCTGTTGGAAGCGGGCCTGCTTCACGGCGACTGCCTGACCGTCACCGGCAAGACCTTGGCCGAGAACCTGGCCAACTCGCCGCTCCGCTACCCCGCCGACCAACAGATCATTCGTCCGCTCGACAATCCCATCAAGAAGGACAGCCACCTGCGCATCCTTTATGGCAATTTGGCTCCCGGCGGCGCGGTGGCGAAGATCACCGGCAAGGAAGGCGAACTTTTCACCGGCCGGGCCCGCGTCTTCGACTCCGAGGACGAAGGCATGAAGGCGATCCTCGACGGCAGGATCGTGGATGGCGACGTGATCGTGATCCGCCGCGAGGGCCCGAAGGGCGGGCCGGGAATGCGCGAGATGCTGGGGCCCACGAGCGCCATCATGGGCCGCGGGCTCGGCAAGACTGTCGCGCTCATCACGGACGGCCGCTTCTCCGGCGGCAGCCACGGCTTCGTGGTCGGCCACATCACCCCGGAAGCCCACGTCGGCGGCACTCTCGCCATCGTGCGCGACGGCGACTCCATCACTATCGACGCCGAGAAGCGCACGCTGAACCTGAACATCCCCGCGAAGGAAATCAAA
>CAMPGU010000363.1 GCA_946885645.1 uncultured Haloferula sp. | reverse complement strand
GGGTATTTCGATCCGGCTCTGGACGTCGGAACTCCCACCCTGGGCGGGGGAGATCATGAGATATTTTTCCGTTGTCTCCGCTCGGGAGCCATCTGTCTTTACGAGCCCATGGCGGTGGTCCGCCACCGCCACCGGCGCTCGATGCCCGAGTTGGCCAAGCTTCTATACAGCTACGGGCATGCGACCCGGTGTTTTTTTGAGAGGGAGGCGGAGGCGTTTCCCACGGATCGCCCTGCAATCAACAAGCTTGCCCGATGGTGGTGGAGGCATTGGGCATGGGAAAGGTTGAGGCGTTCCCTGTGGTCGCCCACCTGGTTCCCCCTGGAGTTGGTGAACCGGGAAATCAAAGGATACCTTGACGGGAAAGGCCGCTACCGGAAAGCACGGCAAGAAATCCTGCCGGACGAATCCAAGCGCCCGGACGGGTTTAAAGTCCCGGAGATGGAAAAACTGTCCCGGGCCGAGCGCACGGGGCTCGCCAAGGTGGATATTTCAAAGCCGCTCCAAAGCCTGAACCGGGATGGAGGGAAGGACGTGCTGGAACTGCTGGTGCATTGGAAGGACAAGCCTCTGGGCCGCATCCGGATCCGCTGCCTGGGGAAAGCCATCGTTCCATCCAGGCTGGCGGATGAAATATCGAAGGCCCTCTGGCGGCAAGTGATCGCGCCGGGTGCAGAGGACCCCGCGATCGCATGGTCGCGGCAGGTAGCGCGCCTGCAGGATCTGATCAATCCTGCCGCTCCGATCGCCTCCACCTCCGCCGATCCGGAGGGAGTATCGGTGATCGTCGCCACCTGCGGACGCCCGGAAGATCTCAGGCGATGCCTGACTTCGCTGGCGGCATCGGAAACGAAACGCCGCGTGCAGATGATCGTGGTGGACAATCGTCCGGACACTCCGGGAGCAAAGGAGGTCCTGCGGGATTTCCCCGGGGTCGAACTCGTGGAAGAGAGGCGGCCGGGTTCCTCATACGCGCGGAACGCCGGCATGGCCGCGGCCCGCGAGGAGATCGTCGCGATGACCGATGATGACATGACGGTTTCCCCCCGGTGGCTGGAACAGTTGGTCGCGCCCTTCAGGCGGAACGATGTGGCAGCGGTGACGGGGAACACCTTGCCCGCCAGCTTGGACAGCGAGGCGGAGCTGCAATTCGAGGCGTACGGGGGATTCGGGCGGGGCTACTGCTCCCGGGAATTCGACGAACATTGGTTTCACCGTTGGAAACGCCGGGCGACACCTACCTGGCAACTAGGCGGCACGGGGAATCTGGCGTTTCGCCGGAGCCTTTTCGAGGATCCGCGGGTGGGGCCTTTCGAGGAGTGTCTCGGAGCGGGTGTCCCGGCCGGAGTAGGGGAAGATACCCTGTGGTTTTACCAGATCCTGAGGAGCGGGCACGTGATCGTGTACGAGCCTGCCGCGGTGGCTTGGCACCACCACCGGATCACGATGAAGGAACTGAGGAAGCAGCTCATGGCCTACTCCAAGGGCCACGTGGCTTATCATCTGCTGACGCTGATGAAATACCGGGACAAGCGGGCACTCGTGAGGCTGGGATATGAGCTGCCGGGATCCGTCCTCTCCCGCGCGTGGAGAAAGCTGCGGGGAAGCTCCAAGTACCCATGGCGGCTTCTGGGGGTGGAGGTCACGGGCATGCTCCTGGGACCGCTTTCCCTCTGGCAGAGCATGCGCCATGTGCGGAAGCACGGACCCGGGGCCCGCCCCGCATCATCTCCCGGCAATTCAGCATGAGCTTCGAACACATCGCCCCGGAACTGGCAGGTCAGGCTTCGGGCCGACGCTGGCGGCACGCACGGGACGTGCTTGCGGTCCTCACAGCCCGCGACCTCAAGGCCCAGTACAAACGCTCCTTCCTCGGCTTCGGCTGGGCGCTCGGCGGCCCATTGCTTCAGGTCATCATCTTCTCGACGATCTTTCAAAGAGTGCTCGGCTCGCAGATCCCCTCATACGCGTGCTTTGTATTCATCGGCGTGCTCGTCTGGGGATGGTTCCAAGGATCGCTTGGCCAGAGCGTGGGCCTAATTACCGGAAATGCTGCCTTGGCCCGGCAACCCGGCTTCCCCTTGTCGTTGCTGCCGCATGTGACCGTGAGCGTGAGATTCCTTCACTTCGCGGTGGCCATGCCGCTGCTCTTCGGCCTGCTCTGGTGGAATGGCATCCGGCCGGCAATCTCCTGGCTTTCCCTGCCTGCCCTCGTCGCCATCCAGTACCTTCTCGCGGTCGGCTGTGCTTATCCGCTCGCATCCTTGAATGTCCTCCACCGGGACACGCAGCATATTGTCGGGGTGCTCCTGCAGCTCATGATGTTTGCCACACCCGTATTCTACCATATCGAGGTGGTGCCGGAGCCTTTGCGGAAATGGTTCTACCTGAACCCGATGGCCCGCCTGGTGGGTGCCTGGAGGACCGTGCTGCTGGAGGGTAAGTGGCCCGAGGCGGGACCGTTGTGGATTTTGTCGGGCGTGGCTATTTGCCTCGTGATCGTCGGGCGGAAGGTATTCGTCGCCCAGAGCCACCGTTTCGTAGAAGAAATGTGAACGAGTTCCGGATCACTGCCGAGGGGGTTTGCAAGCACTACCGCGAGAGCCCTGTTGCTTTCCGCAGAGGGCGGAAGGCATCTCCTGAACGTGCCCCGGCCTGGGCGCTCAGGAACGTGAGCTTCTCGGTGGGTCCCGGCGAGATGCTGGGCGTCGTAGGCGCGAACGGTGCCGGAAAGTCCACCCTGCTGCGCTTGCTCGGAGGTGTGGGCAGGCCTAGCAAAGGAACGATAAGAACGAGCGGTCGGATTGGAGCCTTGCTCGATCTGGGAGGCGGATTCCTGGGCGATTTGACCGGGCGGGAGAATGCCATCCTGGCCGGTGTGGTAGCCGGGCTATTGAAAAGCGAGATCGTGGGCCGAATGGATGAGATCGTGGCATTCGCCGAACTGGCGGACTTCATCGACCAGCCGGTGCGGACCTACAGCACGGGCATGATGATGCGGCTGGCATTCTCCGTGGCGGTACATACCGATCCCCTGATCCTGCTGGTGGATGAGTTCCTTTCCGTGGGCGACCTTGCATTCCAAGCCAAATGCAACAGGCGGATCAAGGCTTTGAGGGAAGCAGGTTGCGCGATGGTGATGGTTTCCCATGGCATGGACCAGGTAAGGCAACTGTGCGACCGTGCGCTCTGGTTGAAACACGGGGAGGTGGCCGCTTTTGGCAGCGCCGAAGTGGTCGCCGGGCTCTATGAAACCGAGATGCGGGAAGAAACGCTCCGCCGGACACCGGAGGGACCGGCGCAGCGGATCGGCACCGGGCGGGAGCTGGTACCCCGGGAGAACCGCTTCGGGACCTTTGAAGTCGAAATCGACTCCGTCTCCATTCATCCGGGACCGGTCCTTCGCACCGGCTCTCCGATGGGAGTGACGCTCAGCTTCCACCCAAGGGTGAAAATCGTCTCCCCGGTCTTCGTAGTATCGATCACACGGGAGGATGGCACGGTCTGCCTGGACACAAATACCCAACTCGCGAGGGTGGACGTCCCGGATTTGGAGGGTCCCGGGCAGATCGTGTTTACCATCGACCGCCTGGACCTCGGAGCCGGCTCATATTTTCTGGATGTCGGGGTTTTCGAACCGGCATGGCAGCATGCTTACGATTACCATTGGCATGCCCATCCTTTCACTGTGGAGGGCGGGTCGGTTCACAAGGGCTTGCTGGCACCGCCGTGCGG
>CAMPGU010000362.1 GCA_946885645.1 uncultured Haloferula sp. | reverse complement strand
CCCATGCTCCGGGCGTGAGCAGTTCCCGTGCGCCGGAGATCATGGTGAGCACCACATAGAACATCAGCCCCGTGAGGAAGACGAGGCCCAGCGCGCGCCGGTAGTCGAGCCCCGGCAGCGAAGTGAAGGTCTTACCGAGATAGTTCCAGAGCACCTTCACGGCCCAAGCGATCAGCAGATAGCCGAAGAGGAAAAAAGAGAGGGCGTCAAGGCGGGCGCGCGCGATGTCGGTGAGAGTAATGACGGTCATCCCCGCCTGTGCCTGCCCGATACCGGCGAACCAGAGGCCAAGAAAGAGGACAAGAGGCGCGGGTCTGGAAAGTACCACGATAGGAGAATGATTAGAGGTAAGGCCCATCGCAAGACGCCGATGGTGAAAAAGCGATGAACCTCGCTTCCGCTGCATGGGATAAAAGCCGGAGAAGGCGGGAGCTTTCTCTATTTTTCAACGCCCCAGCCACTCCCTCAGGATCGGCACGTCGGCCTCCGCCCAGTCGAGGGACGGCAGTTCTTCCCGGGCGCACCAGCGGATTTCGGAATGCTCGTGCGGGTGCGGCTGACCGGAAAGGATGGTGCAGAGGTAGGGGTGCAGGCGGATCGGCCCGCGCCCGTAATCCCAGATCACCGGGGTGAGCGCCTTTTCCGGGAGCACGACAATCCCCAACTCTTCTTCCAATTCCCGGACCAGTGCGGCGCGGGGTTCTTCGCCCGCTTCCACCTTTCCGCCGGGAAATTCCCACTTTCCGCCGAGGTGCTTGCCCTCGGGGCGCTTGCAGGCCAGCAGCCGGCCAGCAGGATCAAGAATCAGGCCGGCGACGACATCGATCATCTGCCGTCGGCGAGACGCTCCGCGAGCATGGCAGGCAGCTCGGCGTCGAGGATCTTCCGCTGGGTGGTCTCGATGTCGTATTCGACGCGGCGGAAGACGATCAGCTTGTGATCCAGATCGTAGATCGCGTAGCAGCCGCGCCAGTCCCCGTCGCGGGGTTGGCCGACAGAGCCGGCATTGATGAAATATTTCGAGCCTTCCTCGATGATGATCGAGTCGGCCGGGACCTCCTGCACCTTGTCCGTCTTCACATACACCCGCGGGACGTGGGTGTGGCCGTGGAAACAGACCTGGGTGAACTGGTAGGAGAAGTTCGACATCGCGTCGAAGCGGTTGGTCACGTAGTTCCAGTTCGCCGGCTGATCCAGGGTGCTGTGGACGACGGTGAAATCCTCCACCTGCCGGACCATGCGCAGGCGGCGCAGCCACAGCCGCTGTTCTTCCGACAATTGCTGCCGGGTCCACTCCAGGGCGGAGGCCGCCACCGGGTTCATGGAATCGAGCGAGTGGCTGCCGGAGGCATCCTCGTCGTGGTTTCCCTTCACCACCGGGATATTCATGGCGCGGACCTTTTCCAGGCAGGCGGCCGGATCGGCGTTGTAGCCGACGACATCCCCCAGGCACACGTAATCGGTGCAGCCCTGCTCCGCGGCATCAGCCAACACTGCCTCGAGTGCTTCGAGGTTCGCGTGGATGTCACCGAAAAGGGCGATTCGCATTGGGGAAAGGTGAGGCGGGAGAGGCTTTAGGGGACGGTTTGGGCCGCTGTCGAGCCAAACCACGGCTAGCGGGCAAACCGGTCGCGATCGAGGAGCTTGTCCTGTTCAAAGATGAAGCTGCGGGAATCCTCCGGGGCGATCCCGGCACGGCGTTCCAGCAGGCGCACGGCGGTTTCGACCCCGTCCATGGGCAGGCGGGAATGGATGTTGGTGAAATACGCGCCCAGATTGCGCAACGCTTTCGTTTCCGTGCCGAAGATTGCCACGACTGCCCCGACCGGATCCGCGGGAGGGTTTTCCCGGGCTTCGAGGGCATAGCGCAGGCAGAGGAGGGTAGGGACGCGATTGGCAGGCTCTTTCAGGAGCTCGCGGACCTCGGCGAGGGCCTTTTCCGGATCTTTCCCCACGCGGACGTCGGCGAGCAGGCGGAACCGGTCCACGGACATCGGGGCTTTTCCGGTCGCGGCCGCCTTGCCATAGGCCTCGGCGGCCTTCGCGTCGTCGGGGAAAAAGGAGGAATTCGAGCAAAAGCTCCCGAGCTGCGCCCACAGCCGCCATTCGCCCGGATTGTTCCGGGCACCCCGCTCGAAGAACTCACGGCCCTTTGCCACCCAGCGGCGCGCTTCCGCCTCGGCCCGCAGCTTCGGCAGATCGTGGTCGGAGCGGTAGGACGAGGCGGCATTGTAGCCGATGTGCCAGCCCCCGATGTCCCAGTAGTAGGGAGTGCGCGGGGAAAGGCGGACGGTGGTCTCCGCATGGTCCTCCACCTCGTTCCAGAGGGCCTTGGTGAATTTCTCCGTGGTCTGGAGGTGGGTGAAGGCCGCCACCAGCGTGCGCAGTCCGGCGAGCGCCACCACCATGCTGTTCTGGCCGATCTTCTCCTTCACGTCAATCGCCAGCGGCTCCTCCAGCAAGCCCTGGCGGCGGAAATCGAGGGTCATCGCCTGCTCCACCGGCATGCGCAGTGCCCCCGCGGCCACGATCACGCCGGCCGCGGCTAGGATGGGGCGGATGCGTGACTTCATCTCAGAATTCCTTTCCGGCGAAGACCAGCCACGAGACGAAAAGATGCAGCACCACGTAAAAGGCCGTCAGGCCCACCAAGCTCCCCAGCGCCGCCGGAGACAGGGCGATCCCCTGCACCACCGAGTCCACCACGTTGTAGAGCTTGAAATCCGGGAACACCACGGACAGGGCCATGCCGCCGGCCCGTTCCAGAGGCCCGGCACCCTCGCCGGAAAGGAAGACTTCCCGGGCGTCCGCCTGGAAATTCCCGATGAAGTAAACCAGCACCGCCGTGATGGTGGTGAAGAGCGTGCTGGTGGAAAAAGTGGACAGGAGCAGGGCCGTCGAAGCGATCACCGCGGAGCGGAGGAAGACCGCCAGCGTCGCGCCGTGCAGGTCCCAGGTCGCCCCCTGCCGCAGGATGTCCTGGCGGAGCGCTTCCCTTTCATCCGCCGGCCAGGCAGCGGCCATGCCGGTCAACTGCTGCTCCACCAGCAGATGGGTGCGGATCGCCAGCACCCCCGTCATCAGGAGATCCATCACGAAGAGGGACACGAAAATCAGCAGCAGCACGCCGCCCAGCTTCCCGATCAAATAGTCCAGGCGGGGCACCGGCTTCGCCAGGATGGTGTAGAGCGTGCGATCTTCCACGTCCTTCGGCAGCAGCAGGGCGGTGGCGACGATCCCGAGCACCACCGAAAAGAGGGTCATCACGCCCAGCGACACACTGCGGATCGAGCGGAGCACGTCCGCCCCCTCCAGATCCGGACGCCCCATGTCCTGGATGTTCAGCAGATTGCTGCACAGCAGCACCACCGCGAAGATGCCCAGGAAATAGAACACCTTCATCCGCACCAGTTGCGTGAAGGTGTGCAGGGCGATCACGCCGATGCGACGGGGGCTCAGGGGACGGTTCTTCGCGGGGCGGCTCATGAAAAGGGAGTTCAGGGATCGCGGCGATCGACGGTTTCCTTCAGGAAAAGGCGCTCCAGGGTCGTTTTCGGGCGGCCGGTCCGGATCACTTGCGCCGAGCCATCCGCTGCCACCAGCTCGCGGACCCGGGCGATCAGCTCGGGCGGGGCATCGCGCAGGATGATCTCCGTCTGGTCCTCCACCGCGAGCAGCTCCTCCAGCGGCCCCTCTTTCACCATGCGCCCGCGGAAGATGATGCCGACCCGGTCGCAGAC
>CAMPGU010000361.1 GCA_946885645.1 uncultured Haloferula sp. | reverse complement strand
GCGTGACCGTCCAATCGCTGCCGGAGGGCCGCTGGCGCGTGGCTTTCCAGATCGCGCCCGCGGCGGAAGGCGGAAAGCTGGCCGAAGCCGGGCCGCAGGAGTTGCGTTGCTGCCTGAAAAAAGGCGAGGATTTCCTGACCGAGACATGGGCCTACCGCATCATCCCCTAGAAACCCTGCGGCCGCTCACCGAAACGGAGCTTTCCGAATGGGAAGAGGCCTACGCGGCGGTGGAAGCCTACCTGCAGGCGCTCCGGCTGCGCAATCGCCTGCTCGTCGCGGAACTGGTGCGGGCGATCCTATGGCGGGCCTCGGCACGCGGTGCTCGGGAACCGGGGGTACCCGCCCGTGTCCTGGCCATGGAAGAAACCCTCAGCGAGATCGCGAGCTGGACCCAGGACGTGCTGGACGAACCGCTGGAAAACCGCCGGCTGGCCGCACGCGGCCGTCTCGCCCTGCTGCTGGCGGACATGCCGGGTAAGTGGCAGGGCGTTTTCCTGACCCCTCCGCCCTGGCCGACCGCGTTCAAGGAGGCGATGGGTAAATCCTACCTTGCCGCGGGCCCCAGCTTCGCCGAACTCACGATGATCCCGAAACCGCTCGAACTCAACGTGATCGGCACCGGTGCCGCGCAGTGGTGGGAAACCATGGACCGCCGCCCCATCGTGCGGAAGATGTTCGCGCTGTTCCTGCTGGGACTGATCGGGGCCACCGTCTGGTTCATTTTCTTCATGTGATGGACCAGGCTGTGAAAGACGAGCGGGAGACGGTGCGGCCTTTTTTCAGCCGTTTCCGCGCCTTCATGCGGCGGCTGGTCTTCTTCGGAAGCGTGGTGCTGGTGAATGTGGCGGCGAGCTACTGGCTCTACGATATCTTCATCCGCCTGGGCATGCATCGCGCGCACGTGCTGCTGCTCGCGGTCTTCTTCATCCTGAACGGCCTCCTGGTGCTGGGCTCGTTCCACGCGATCTTCGGCGCCTGGGACATCCTGTGGGGCAAGAAACGCGCGGTCCGCATCACGAAGCTGGCCGAGCAAGCCGGGGAAGTGCCCCTGGCCCGGCGCTACGCGGTGGTGATGCCGGTTTACAACGAGGACAGCAACCGCTTCTGCGCGCGGATCGAGGCGATCTACCGCTCGATCGAGGCCACCGGCCACATCGGCTCTTTCGATTTCTTCATCCTCAGCGACACCCGTGATCTCGATCTCTGGGTGCTGGAGGAAACCGCGTGGACGAATCTCTGCCGCAAGCTCGGCGGCTTCGGCCGGATCTACTACCGGCGCCGTAAAAAGAACGAGAACCGCAAGGCGGGGAATATCGGCGACTTCGTCCGCACCTGGGGCGGCGGCTACGAGGGCATGGTCGTGCTGGATGCGGACAGCCTGATGGATGGCGGGGACATCCTGAAAATGACCCGGGTGATGGAGGCCTATCCGAACCTGGGCATCCTGCAGACACCGCCCAAGCTCATCCGCGGGGCGTCCGTCTTCACTCGGCTGCAACAGTTCGCGATGCGGCTCTACGGCCCGCTTTTCATCCGCGGGCTCAACTGGTGGCAGCTCGGCGGCGGCAGCTATTGGGGCCACAATGCCTTGATCCGCGTGAAACCCTTTTCGGAGTTCTGCGAACTCCCCGCCCTTCCCGGACGCGAGCCCTTCGGCGGGAAGATCCTGAGCCACGATTTCGTCGAGGCAGCCCTGATGGTCGCGCAAGGCTGGGAGGTCTGGCTGGCCTGGGACATCGAAGGCACCTACGAGGAAGCGCCGCCGACCCTGATCGACCACCTCAAGCGCGACCGCCGCTGGTGCCAGGGGAACCTGCAGCACCTGTGGCTGATCTTCGCCCGCAAGCTGCCGCTTACCGTGCGGGCGCATCTTTTCATGGGGATCATGGCCTACCTGGGCAGCCCGCTGTGGTTCCTCTTCCTCATCCTGGGAACCTGGGTCGCATGGGACCGGGCCGGCAGCGACCTGAGCAACCTGCCCTACGACGGCACGCTGGTCGGCCGCTGGCTGCGCATCGACGGGAACACGCAAAGCCTGATCCTCACCGGCTTCATCTTCCTGCTGCTCTTCCTGCCGAAGATCCTGGCGCTCATCGGGGCCGTGCTGGTGCCGCGGATCCGCCGGTCTTTCGGAGGCTTTTTCCCGCTGGTCACGGGAGTCTTCCTCGAAACGCTGCTTTCCATGCTGCTGGCACCCTGTGTGATGGCGGCCCACACCATCATGGTCGTCGGCATCGTGTTCGGTCATGCGGTAGGCTGGGGCAACCAGAACCGGGAGACGGACGGGACGAGCTGGGGGGAGGCCTTCACCGTGCATGCCATCCCCACGCTCCTCGGCATCGCCTGGGCGGTCCTGGCATGGAACATCAGCCCCGTCTTCGCGGCGTGGATGTCCCCCATCCTGCTCGGCCTGATCCTTTGCGTTCCCGTTTCGGTCTGGACCAGCCGGGCGCGCTACGGGAGGGCCCTGGCACGCCGCAAGGTCCTGGCGACGCCGGAGGAACTGGATCCGCCCGTCGTGATGAAGCTCGCCGACGTGGCGAATTCCTCCATCGATCCGGCGCTCGACGCCACCGTGCCGGGTCGCTACGGGGTGACCGCGGCGGTCGTGGACCCCTATGTCAACGGCGTCCACGTTTCGTTGTTGGAACCCGCCGACATTTCGCCCGAGAGCGAGGCCCTGGTGGAACGCTGCCTGACCTTGGGGCCGGCCTCGATGTCGAAGGACGAGATGATCGAGCTGCTCTATCTGGCACCGGCGATGCTCGCCCTGCACCGTGCGGTGTGGCTGCGCCCGGCGGAAGGCATCCATACCACCTGGACCCAGGCAGTAGAGAGCTACCGGCGGCGCATCGACACGGGATCGGCCGAGGATATCGCCTGACCCCGTAGCCCTCCAGGCGAATGATCACCCGCTTCGCTCCCAGTCCCACCGGTCTCCTGCACCTCGGGCACGCGTACGCGGCCAAGGTCGCACACGACCTCGCGCGGAGGGAAGACGGGCGGTTTCTGCTCCGCTTCGAAGACATCGATCACACGCGGACCCGCCCCGGATACTACGGGGCAATGGAGGACGACCTCCGCTGGCTCGGCCTGGCTTGGGACGGGCCGGTCCTCCGGCAGTCGTCGCGCACGGCCGCCTACGAAAGTGCCCTGGGACAATTGAAGGCGCTCGGCGCGGTTTATCCCTGCTTCTGCACCCGGCGCGAGATCGAGGAAGAGGTGGCGCGCATGACAAACGCCCCCCACGGGCCGGAGGGGCCGCTCTACCCGGGCACCTGCAAGCGCCTGACCCCGGAAGAGCGCCAAGCAAAACTGGAGGCCGGCGCACAGCCGGCGTGGCGACTGGATGCCTCGCTCGCCTTGGGAATCACCGGTCCGCTCCGATTCCACGATCTGCTGCACGGTACCCGTCCGGTGGACGCAGGCGTGTTGGGAGACGTGGTGCTGGCCCGCAAGGACATCGGCAGCTCCTATCACCTCGCGGTAACGGTGGACGACGCGTTTCAGGAAGTCACCCACGTGACGCGCGGCGAAGATCTCCTCCCCTCGACCCACGTCCACCGTGTCCTGCAGACCCTGCTAGGATTCCCCGAACCCGTTTACTGTCACCACGCCCTGGTAACGGACGACAAGGGCCAGCGCCTTGCGAAGCGCCACGATTCCCTTTCGATACAGCATCTCCGGGAGCAGGGAGAGACTCCGGAGAGCATCCTGGCCCTGCTGCCACCCTATACC
>CAMPGU010000360.1 GCA_946885645.1 uncultured Haloferula sp. | reverse complement strand
TCCGGATGTTCACCGCGGAGTGGACCTTGCGGGAGGACCCGCAGCCGGAGGTGGAGGGGAAGTGGGCGGTTTGCTCGCCTGAGACCGTGCCCGACTTCTCGGCCGTGGCCTATTTCTTCGCGCGGAAGCTCCAAGAGGACCTGGACGTGCCGATCGGGCTGGTCACCTGCGCCTACGGGGCCAGCACCGCGGAGGCCTGGATCGGCAGGGACAAGCTGGCGGCCCACCCCCTTCTCAAGAAATTGCAGGATGATTTCGGCAAAAAGCTCGTCGCTTACCGGGATGATCCGAAGGCCTTCGCCGGCTATGGCCGTGCGATGGACCGGTGGATCTCCGGCGGCAAGAAGGGGCGGAGGCCGAAGCACCCTGATCCCGTGCAGGATCAGCACAACCCCGCCGTGCTTTTCAACGGCATGATCTCGCCGATTCTCCCCTACGGCATCCGCGGTGCCATCTGGTATCAGGGCGAATCGAATGTCGGTACGCGCCAGCTCTACCCGGCGCTTCAGGAATCCCTCATCACCGGCTGGCGCGAGCGCTGGGGACGCGGTGACTTTCCTTTCTATTTCGTTCAGCTCGCCGCCCACAAGGCCCCTCCCGCGGCCCCGGGAAACAGCAGCCTGGCCAGTATGCGCGAGGCCCAGGCTTCCTCGCTTGCGCTTCCGAACACCGGCATGGCGGTCACCCTGGATGTGGGCGATGAAAAGGACGTGCATCCGCGCAACAAGCAAGAGGTCGGCGCACGGCTGGCCCGGCTCGCTCTCGCGGGGGCATATGGAAAGCCGATCATTCCTTGCGGCCCGGTCCTGAAGATGGCCGAGATCGACGACGGCCGCGTCAGGCTGCACTTCGAGCACATCTCGAGCGGCCTCCGAGCGAAGGACGGGCCGCTGAGGCAGTTTGCCATCTCCGGGGACGACCGGAAGTTCGTATGGGCGAATGCGGAAATTGCGGATGACACTGTCATCGTCTCCAGTCCCGCTATCCCGCGCCCCGCCTTTGTCCGCTACGCGTGGTCGGACAATCCGGAAGGCGCGAATCTTTACAATGAGGAGGGTCTTCCCGCGGCTCCCTTCCGCACCGATCCGTAGGCTCAGAAAGCTGCCCAGAGCCGGAATGCTCCCATGGCCAATAGCCCTAGCAAGAGCGTGGCGGTCACCCACCAGTACCACGCGATGCCGATGCGCTTGTGGGGTTTACCGCCGAATTCGCGGGCTACGAAGGAATCGTAATCGAAATTGTCCTCGTCCGGCAGGTTCAGCCCGTCCGCCGAATCCTCCTGCTCCCAGCCGTGCCTACGGCGGGAAGCAGTCGCCCGCCGCCGCTTGTGACGCTTGGAAGGAGGATTGCACCTGGGACAACCGCGCGAGCCGACCGGCACTTCGGTATCGCACCCGGGGCAAAGATAGGTCTCCACGCTCACAGCATGGAAGATGCACCCAAGGCGGCGGCTGTGCCAGCCGGTTTTCAGCCTTGCGAGGATTTTCGGATCGCGGAAGAGCTCCGGGGACCGAAATATTCCCGCAGCTCCCCGGGCGCGATTCCATGCTGGTAGAATCCCCGCCCGCACAACGTAATCGCCGCTCATGATTGTTCCGAGACGCCTCCTTGTTGCCGCGCTGGCGGCGCTGATCCTCCCGGCCGGTGCCGAAGTTCGCCTCCCGCACGTGTTCACCGATGGAGCCGTGCTCCAACGCGACCGGAACGTGCCGGTCTGGGGCCGTGGCGAGCCCGGAAAGAAGATCACCGTCAAATTCGGGGGGCAGGAAAAGTCCGTTCAAGCGGCTGGCGACGGCACCTGGCGGGTGGATCTCGATGCCATGCCCGCCAGTGCGGAGGGCCGCACCCTCGAGGCCGCCGAGGAAGGCGGGCACCGCGTGGAGGTGAAGGATGTGCTGGTAGGTGAAGTTTGGCTCGCAAGCGGCCAATCGAACATGGAGTGGACCATCGCCGCGGCGAGGCCGGAGGATCAGGAGATTGCGAAATCCGGGGCCGTGCCCTTGCTCCGCCTGCTCACCGTTCCCAAGAAGCTCTCGCCCTACCGTCTCGACGATTTCGAGGGCACGTGGCTCTCCGCGACGCCCGAGACCGCTCCCGGCTTTTCCGCCGTGGCCTATTTCTTCGGCCGCCGCCTGACCGAAGAACTGGGTATTCCCGTGGGGATGATCCACAGCTCGTGGGGCGGCTCGAGGATTGAACCGTGGTTCGCGGACGAAGGCCTGGCAGACGTGGAGGACTTGAAGGACATGCGCGATTTCCGCGAGGCGCGGACACCGGGTACGGAAAGATTCGACGAGATGCTGCACCGCCACGTGGCTGCGACGCGCGCTTGGGTGGACCTCGCCGAGCGCGCGCTGAAGGAAAAGCGGCCTATTCCTTCGCAGCCGTCTGCCCCGCCGGTCTTACCTGTCGGCCACAATCAAGCGATCGGCACCTACCAAGCGATGATCCACCCGCTGGTGCCTTACGGGCTGCGCGGCTTCCTTTGGTACCAAGGCGAATCGAACGTCGGCGAGGATCTCCTCTACACCTTGAAGATGGAGGCGCTCATCAAAGGCTGGCGGAGGCAGTTCGGGGCCTCGGAAGCGCCTTTCCTCTTCGTGCAACTGGCACCCTACGACTACGGCGATCAGCGCCAGGGCGCGCTGCAAGGTCTGTGGATCGCCCAGCAGGAGGCGCTCAAGATCCCGCACACCGGCATGGCGGTAACCATGGACATCGGGAATCCGAAAGACATTCACCCCAGGAATAAATCCGAGGTGGGCCGCCGGCTCGCCCTGTGGGCGCTCGCCGATACCTATGGCAAACCGGGCATCGTGAAGTCCGGGCCGGTCTTCGAAAGCTTCGAAGCCGCCGGGGGTGCCATCCGGGTGCGGTTCGGTAGCGCGCCGACGGGCCTCGCGACGCGCGACGGGAAGGCTCCGGACTTTTTCGAAGTCGCCGGGCCGGATTGGAGCTTCAAGCCGGCGGTCGCGGAAATTTCCCCGAATGAGCCGGTCATCACGCTGAGAAGCGCGGAGGTCCCCCACCCCACGATGGTTCGCTTCGCCTGGTCGCAAGTGGCCGAACCGAATCTCATGAACAAGGAGGGCCTGCCCGCCGCCGCGTTCCACTCCCATTGGCCGGACGAGCCGGGGCTCGGCCGCAATGTCGCTCGCCAGCGCCCCTTCACTTCAAGCGATCCCAACCCTCACGGCTGGAATACCGGTCTGACGGATGGCAACTGGCACGGCGCGGCGGGGACCTGCTTTGCCACCGGCACCGCCGCCGGTTTCCCGAAGCACGTGACCATCGACCTCGGCCGCGCGCGTGAAATCCAGGCGGTCCGCTACGGGGTGCCCGGTTTCGGCTCCACGAAAACGATCGTCATTTCGCTCAGCGAGGACGGCCGGGAATTCCAGGAAGCGGCCCGCCATGAATTCCCGGGCAAGACGGAGGCGAGGACCGAGCAGCGCTTCGACAAACGGCGCGTGCGCTTCGTCCGCGCCACTTTCCCGGACCATCACGAAAAACAGGATCACTACGACGAGAAGTTTTCCTTCCTCAGCGAGCTCGAGGTTTACGGCCCGG
The DNA here is from genome assembly GCA_946885645.1 of uncultured Haloferula sp. Next base: position 173 of record CAMPGU010000360.1, on the reverse strand, counting down.
TGAAGTGAGAGGGAAGATCGCCCCCGCTGGCGGAAATGCCTTCCCGTTTGCCCGGGCCGGGATGCCTGCTTTCTTTCGGGAATCATGGCAATCGTTTTGCTGGCGGGAGCGACAGGCCGGGTGGGCCGCGAAGTGCTGCGCCTGGCCCTGGGCGACAAACGGATCACCCGGGT
>CAMPGU010000359.1 GCA_946885645.1 uncultured Haloferula sp. | reverse complement strand
GTCGCAGACCTCCTGCACCTGCTCCAGCAGGTGGGAGCAGAGGAAAACGGTGATGCCGCGGTTCTTCAGATCGAGGATCAGGTCGCGGATCTGCCGGGAGCCGATCGGGTCCACTCCCGCCGTCGGGTCGGCGAGAATGACCAGCCGGGGTTCCTGGATCAGCGCCTGGGCCAAGCCGATGCGCTGCAGCATGCCCTTTGAATAGCCGCCGAGCCGTCGATCCCCCGCCCCCGTCAGATCCACCAGTTCCAACAGTTCCCTGACCCTTCCCTCCAGCGCGGTCCCGCGCAGCCCGCAGAGCTTGCCGTAGAAGCGCAGGGTCTCCGCGCCGCTGAGGTGCTTGTAGAAATAGGGATTCTCCGGCAGGAATCCCACTTCCTGCCGCGAATCGACCCGCAGGGAATCGTTCCCGAAGATCCGGCAGGTCCCTGAATCCGGCTGCACCAGGCCGAGCAGCGCCTTCATGGTCGTCGATTTCCCAGAGCCGTTCGGGCCGATCAACCCGTACACCTCCCCCGGCGCGATGCGCAGCGAAACGTGGTCCACCGCGAGCAGCGGCTCCTTCCGCCCCGCCGGGCGGAAAACCTTCACGAGATCGGTGATTTCTACGGCGGGGTCCATGGGTGCGCGCGGAGGATAGAAAGGAGAGCGCCGCAGGCAACGTGTTTCGCCGGAAGGATCCGCCGCGGGAACCCCGTTTCTTCTGGTCTGGCGAGGAGGAAACGCTTCATTCCTTCAAATGATGATGAGACCCATGCTCATTTCCCTCGCCCTTCTGGTTCCCTGCTCCGGAGAGGAGCTGACCCTGGAGATCTTGAAAGAAGGACTGGTAACGGATCTGGCCGCATTCGACCAAGTGTCCATGGATTCCGGGGAGAAAGCTGCCACGCTTTCGATCAAACTGGGGGAAAAGCCCGTGAAACTACGGGAAGATGTCTTCGACGGCTTTCGTTTCCGCTGCCCCGAGTTGAAGGAAGGAATGGATTTCGTCTGGTATTTCAACGCGCCCGCGGCGTGGGGGAACTGGTATATCATCCCCGTCGAGGGGAAGCCGGGCCAAGCTTTCAAGGGTTGGATGGATGGCGACAAGCTGTACACCGGCCTTGACGAAGCGGGGGAGAAGGACCGCTTGCGGATCCTCCAGACCTTGGACGGGGATTATTTCAAGGCGGGCTCCGAATACATCATCTGGTTTCGGCGGACGGGCGGGGACGATGCCGGCGTGGTCCGCGGGACCGCACGCTTCGCCAAATCCGAACACGAAGACGGAGATTGGGACCATGACGCCGTGGAAGAGGCGCTGGATCTGAAGGAAGCACCCCCGGAAGACCAGGTGGCCGCGCTGGCGTCGAAAGGTGGATTGATCCTGCTGGACAAGGAGTTCTTCGATCCCGGCTACGCGGCCGGAAGGATCGACTCCATGTTTTCCAGCATCCGGACTACCAAGCGCATGTCCGGCGGCTACTTCATCACCATGCAGGTCTCCGTGCCGCCGTGCACGACCCGCCCCCCTCTGGATGCGATCCTAAAAAAATACGGAGCGCCGGATTTCACCCGCACGGGCGAAGAAGAAGAAAAGAAGATCATACATGCAGGCGGCGACCCCATGGACGAGGATGACAAGGGCATCACCCGCCACTACTACGACCATTTCGCCCTGGAAACCGAGTCGGGCGCGACGGAACCGAAAGTCCTGAGGGTAACGACGCTGGGCAGCAACTTCTCCGTCCTGCGGCCCCCGGCGGACGGCGCTTCGGTCGCCTCGATAGACATCGAGAACCTCACCGTCTTTCATAAGGACGGGAAGGAAGTCGGGCGTGCCTACTACTTCATGGAGGGTGGCAAAAAGCCGCTTTTCATTATCGTCCCGCCGACCGGGGAATATCGGCTCGCCGCGGACCAGACCCTTATCGCCAAGGGAAAAGGGGAGTGGATGCAAGAGAGCCGGTTTCCCGATGGCAAGATCGCCCGCCGTATCCCTTTCAAGCGCGACCGCATGCACGGGAAGGTGGAGGGATTCCACGAGAATGGCGGGAGGAAATTCGTCGCGGACTATCGTGAGGGCCAGTTGGATGGGGAACTGGTTCAATTCGACAAGAACGGCAAGGAGACCTCCCGCCGCAAATTCAAGGAAGGCGAGCAGGTGGAAGAATAGCCCCGCAAGACGGGAATTCTTGTAAAAGCGCCCGCACCAGGCAGGCTTCAAGAGAACTCATGAAAAAGCTGCTGACCTGCCTCCCCGCCGCCCTGCTGGCGCTCTTCACGACCGCATGCCTCGAACATGAGGCCGTCATCAAGGTGAACAAGGATGGCAGCGGCACCATCACCGAGCAGACGCTCTTCAGCGCCGAGGCGAGCGCGATGATGGACCAGATGGCCGCTCTCGGCGGAGGCGCAGGCAAGGATCCGCTCTCCGCGATGACCGATCCGGAAAGCGCCGCCGAAGCCGCGAAGAAATTGGGCGAGGGCGTGGAGGTGGAAAAGGTCGAGAAGCTGGACAAGGACGGTCGCAAGGGAGGCCGCGTGGTTTACAAGTTCAAGGACATCAACAAAGTCGCCTACACGATGGGCGGGTCCGTCTCCGATGCAGGCAAGTCGATGCAGCCGCCAGGATTGCCGGAGGAAAAGAAGGCCGAGCAGAAGCCGATGACCTTCACCTATCAGGACGGGGTGCTAACCCTCGACAACCCGGACAACAAGCCCGCGGAGGGCGAGAAGGCGGAGAAGCCCGAGATCGGCGAGCAGGAACTGGCGATGGCGCAGGGCGTGTTCAAGGACATGAAGATGTCTTTCAAACTCGAATTTCCCGGCGGCATCGCCGAAAGCGACGCCACCCATGTTGACGGCAGCACCGTGACTCTCGCGGAGATGGAATTCGGCAAGCTGGCCTCCGACCCTGCCAAGCTGAAGAAGCTCATGGAAATCGACGAACCCGCCGCCGCCGCATCCGCCTTCAAGGACGTGGACGGGCTGAAGGTGGAGACGAAGGAAAAGGTGACGGTGAAGCTGAAGTAAGCGCCAACCGCCCCCGCCCGTCAGGAAGGGCTGCTATCGACATCCCTCGTCTCCCGCTCTCTGATCCGCGCGATGCCTGATGCCCCGACGCTCCCTTTCTGGGCCGCTGAAATCATCGCGCGCTATGACAGCGGCGCGGCCGGTCAATTCATCCTCCACGGCAATGTGGCGGACCGCATGCTGCTGCGCCTGCCGGGCGGGCCGAAGCTCGGGCGGCTGAATGAGTACCTGCTGGATGTCCTGCTGCCGCGCTTCCAGGTGGTGCTTTCCTATGATCCCGGCATGGGCCTGCGGGTGGAGCGCGGGAAGGAGATCTTCGCCGAGTGGCCCTCGCTGAAGGAGATCGGGGAGATGCCCTCCCTGCCGCTGCCCGCGGTGCGCGTGATCGCGCATTTCCTCCAATACGCGCGGAATCTGAGGGCCGTAGGCGCGAAAGCCGTCTCCGTGGCAGTGATCCTGCGGGACGCGCAGCTCTACGTGCCGGTGCTCCCGCAATCGCTGAACCACGAGCTGAACGCGATCGCTTCCATCATCCGCTCCTGGGGCAGCGACACCACGCTGGCGGCACAAGGCCAAGCGGTGTTCCTGATCGCCGACCGCCTCCACCATCTTCACCCCCTCGTCGCGGCGAACCCGCGCTCGACGGAAATCGAGATTCCGCTGCCGGACTCGGCCGACCTGGCCGGGGCTGTGGAGTTGCTGAAGCCGGACTGCCCGAAAGCGGTGGGGGAG
>CAMPGU010000358.1 GCA_946885645.1 uncultured Haloferula sp. | reverse complement strand
TGCTCGCCGTGGCCTTCTGGAACATGCTCGGAGCCGGGATCTTCGGTTTCCTGATCAATCCGCCGATCGCCCTCTACTACATGCAGGGGCTCAACACCACGCCCTTGCACGGCCACACCGCGCTGTTCGGCGTATATGGCATGCTCGGGATCGGGCTGATGCTGTTCGTCGCCAAGGGTCTCGCCGCACCGGGACGTTGGAAGCAGGGTTTGATCCGGTTCTCGTTCTGGTCGATCAACCTCGGGCTCCTGCTCATGGCACTCCTTAGCCTCCTGCCTGTCGGCCTCTGGCAAACCGTGGCCAGCATGAACGAAGGCCTCTGGTATGCCCGGAGCCCGGAATTCCTCGGCACCGGCCTGATGGACACCTTCAAGTGGCTGCGCGTTGTCGGCGATACCATCTTCGCGATCGGCACGCTGACCTTGGGATGGTTCGTCCTCGGGCTGAAAACAGGCTGGTCGCTGACCGATGCCGAAAAAGGTCGGCGCCAGGATGCTTGACCGCGCGCGGCACAGGTGGAATCTCCGGGCCGCTTGGAGATTCCGCCGGTCGCCGTCTTTGTTGAGTTCATTTCCCCCACCTCTCCCCCGTGTTCACCTACAGCAAATTGGCTCAAGCCGCCATCGCCGCGATCAGCTATCTTGCGACCGCCGCTCCTGAAAATCGGCTGGTGGGCAGCGCCGAGATCGCCGGAGCACGCGAGTTGTCGCGCCCGTTGGTGGCCAAAATCCTGACGATCCTCTCCCGTGAAGGCATCGTCGCTGGCACCCCCGGGCGAAGCGGCGGTTATCGCCTGGCTCGTCCGCCCGCCGAAATCTCGCTCCTCGACGTGATTAAAGTCTTCGAAGATCCCGAGGATCGCGTGATGTGCCCCTTCGGACCGCACTGGTGTGGCAACGGCCCGAAATGCCCGCTCCACGACGCGTTCGTCGAAATGCAGCAGCAGACGCTCGACCGCCTCGCGTCCGAAACCTTGGGGCAGTTTGAACCCTCCCGCCAACTTCGGACGGGCTGAGGTCGCCCCGCGGTCGCGAAAGCCGCCCGTGTGACCCGGTGCCGTCGATGCCCCGGGTAGATCGAATGGCTGCTCCAGAGGCCTCCGCTTTTGGACGTGAGGAAGCCGAGCCGCTGGATCCTCGCCGGCTTGTACTCAGAGTCCCGCCGCCGACAAATGGAGCTGGACGACCCTTTGAGACAGGGTTGCAGGAGGCGCCGTCTCATCGCTTTCCGACGACTAAAACGCACGCGCCCCCTCCGGGTGCCAACTCGAGATGCAGCGTGTCGGCGGAAGACACTTCGCGCGTCTCCGCCTGGTAATCCTCCGCACGGGTGCGGAAGTCCGATCGAGGGCCGTCCTGGATGACGAGGGCCTCGTGCTTTCCAGCAGGTAGAAACGACAGCGGTACATCCAATTCGCGCGGTGCTTCATTGGTGGCCGCGCCGATCAGCCATGCGTCATCCGCCGCCTGACGGGCCATCACGATGTACTCGCCGATTTCGCCGGCAAGCGTCTTGCTCTCGCGCCACGGCATCCGCTGGGCGGCGATGAAGCGCAGCAATTCGGGGTGCTTGCGGTAATATTCGGGAATGTCGGGAATGATCGTAGCTCCGGAGAATACAATCAGCGTGCGCGCCGCCTCGGCTGTCAGCGTGGAGGGCACGGGCGCACCGTGGTCCACGCGGCCGGCCTGGGTCAGATCGGCCACGCCGTTGTTCATGTCGAGCGGGCCGGCGAGCATGTTCACGAAGACGCTGGTCACAAAAGTCTTCGGTTGGAAAACCTTGTGGCCGTCGAGCTGGGCTTGGCAGAATTCGCGCGTCACGGCATTCGGCCACGTGCGCATCTGACCATAGGGGTGGACCGGGCCGTCGTGGTAATTGCATAGCAATTTGTTCTTCGCGCACAGCCCGGTGATGAGACGCGTGCGCTGATTTTTCTCCTCTGGAGAACCCTTCATGAAGCCGTATTTGACGCCTGCCGCGCCCCATTCACCGTATTGTTTCAGCGTTTCCTCCAGGGAAAATTTCCGGCCGCCCACGTCGTTCAGATAGAGCCAGATACCCACGTTCTTCGTCTTTCCGTAGGCGATGATCGCCTTCACCTGTTCCACCTTGCCGCCCTTCACGGGGTCGGAATCACGGCCGAATTCCGGGCCATACCAATTGGCGTCCAGCACCAGGTGAGGAATGCCGTTTTCGGCGGCGAAATCGACCATCCGTTTCCACGAAGGCAGCGACATGTCATAACGGAAGTCTTCCACCTTCGCGCCGTCGATGCGCCAGTCCCACAGGGCCACGCCCGGTTTCACCCAGGAGAAGTCCATACCCGCGGGCGGCGGCGGGTTCAGCAGCTCGAGGAGGTGGGAATCCACCAGCGAGCCGGGCGTGCGACCGAACATGACCACCCGCCACGATGGGCTTGGCTTGGAGGCAACGCGAAGCGACGTCCCGCCTTCTTTGGCTTCAAAGATGAGTGGTTCCCCGTCGGAGAGGTCGGCCTCATGGAGGGCCAGGTAGCCGCTGTCCCCGGCCTTGATCGTGACCACGGGCATACGTTGCCCGTTCGCGGCGCTCAGTTTCTCCGGCCCGAGGTTATGGTTCTCGCCGTTATAATACCAGGCGGTGTAGTCACCCGCGAAGTTGAAGGCGGTGGCTTCTGCCCCGTTCGGCCTGCTACCGGGGTACACGTAGCGGAGAGCCACGCCCTCATCGTACGCACGGGCTTCGAGCTGATAGCTTCCGAGATCGACCCTGGCCTCGCGGTAGCTGTCGGGCACCACCATGCGCTTGCCCCAGATCGGCTTCCACACGGTGTTCTCGGCGCGACGCGTCACGCCGGCGAAACGTCCCCCGGCAAAGCCCACCGGCGAGGGCAAGATCAGCGGCGTGCCGTCGATTGCCAACGAGTGCGTCACCGCGCCGTCGTCGGCGACTTCCACCGTCAGCTTGAGGTGGCCATCCGGTGACTCGACCGCGACGGTCTCGGCGAAGGCGACCGAACCGCAGAACAAGGCGATCAGGACGGGCGATAGGTAATTTGTTTTCATCTCGGGCAGGCTTGAAGAAAAGGGCGGAAGCAAATTGGAAAATGGACGCGGGTGGTCGCTTCGGATCGGCATGCACCGCTCCTGCGGAAGCCGGAATAGCCGCCGCCTTGAGACGGGAGATCCCGGCTAAAGCAAGGCTTTACAGGCGTTTCGACGTCCCTCCATGGAATCCATATTCGCTACCCTATCAAATCCCGCAGGTTCTACCAAACCGGGTGCCATCGATACGCATCAAAAGCCATCTATTGGCGCTCGCACGTTTCGCCGGCCTTCAGCCGCGCGCCATCGTCGCAGTTCAGGCGGAATGTGTAGCTGTCATCCACCGGCACCTCGAGTTGTCCTGGAAATCGCAAGGACCCGTCCTTGAAACCCTTGGCAAGCCGGGGCACCGATCCGGGAACTACGCCGGCATCCTCGCCGGATCCGCTCGCCGGGATTTCGTCGAGGGAGGCGATCCATAGGGCTCAACACGCCCAGGGCTCACCCCACGAGTGGCAGTCACCGAATGTTCCGGAGAGCCTTTCAAAAATGGCACCCTCTTGGCTCACCGGATTAACCCCATCACCGAAGCAGTGCCACCGGCCGGACTCGAACCGGCACGCAGGTTGCCCTGCAACGGATTTTAAGTCCGCGGCGTCTACCATTCCGCCACGGTGGCAATGATCGCCTTCCGCACGGGAGGATGCGGATTCTTCTGCTGGAGTCTAGCACCCAAGTGGA
>CAMPGU010000357.1 GCA_946885645.1 uncultured Haloferula sp. | reverse complement strand
CTTGTGGAACTTGTTCGGGACGATGATCGAAACCGCATCGATATCCGCCTCCGCCAGCATCTTATCGACGCTATCGAAGGAAGCCGGGATCTGCCACTGGGCCGCGGCGCGCTCGGCGGCTCCCGGCGCGGGATCGGCGACGGCATTGACGATGGCTCCCGCCTGGCGAAACCCGGCGGCGTGGTAGCGCAGCATGCCGCCGGCTCCGATGACTCCTACTTTGGTGGACATGATTCTTTGGTTGGAAAGGGGTGGGCCCGGCTTTTCTTAGAGGACCGGGATGGATGGGATGAATGGGATAAAGCCGGACGGAATCGGGAAGGACCAGGGGCGTGATGGCGGGAAGCTGACGGCAAAAGCCCCGGGCAGGGCGTGAGGCCCGGAGCTCCCGAATTCAAATCCCATCCATCCTATCCATCCCGGTCCCGTTTTTCCTTATTGGTTCGATTTATCGAAAGCCGCGTCGAAGGCCACGGTATTCCGCGGGAAATCGAGGTTCTTCACGAAGGCGCAGCTCTCCGTGGCACCGTGGAAGCGGTCCATGCGGCCGTCCTCCCACTCGATGGAGAGCGGCCCGGCGTAGCCGATGTCGTTCAGGGCCACGATCACCTCCTCGAAATTGATATCCCCGCGGCCGACGCTGCGGAAATCCCAGTAGCGGCGCGGATCGATGAAATCCGTGTGCCCGCCGAAGACTCCCACCGTGCCGTCGCCGTGGCCCCACCACACGTCCTTCATGTGGGCATTGTGGATGCGCTCGCCGAGCAGGTAGATGAATTTCACGTAGTCCACCCCCTGGTAGCCCAGGTGGCTCGGGTCGTAATTGAAGCCGAAGCGCTTGTGGCCGCCCACCGCCTCGATGGCGCGCTGCGCGGAGGCGATGTCGAAGGCGATCTCCGTCGGGTGGACTTCCAGCGCGAAATAGACGTCCTCCTTCTCGAAGGCGTCCAGGATCGGCTTGAAGCGCGTGCCGAAGTCGTCGAAGCCCTTCTGGATGTATTCCTGGCTGGTCGGCGGGAAGGCATAGAGCGCGCCCCAGATGGAGGAGCCCGTGAAACCGTTCACCACCGTCTTGCCGGAGCCCGCGGGGTGGGAGGCCATGTAGGACTTCCCGGCATCGAAGAACTTCCGCGCGGCCCGGGCCGTATCGATCATCTCCTGCGCGGCGCGCTGGCGGACTCCTTCCGCATCGCCATCGCCCCACACGTGGTCGGGCAGGATGGACTTGTGGCGCTCGTCGATGGGATCGCAGATCGCCTGCCCCACCAGGTGGGCGGAGAGGGCGTAGCAGGCCAAGCCGTGCTTCTTCAGCAGCTCCCAGCGCGCGGGGATGTAGGCGGGATCATTCAGCGCCGCCTGGACATCGAAGTGATCGCCCCAGCAGGCGAGCTCCACGCCATCGAAACCCATGGCCTTGACCTTCGGGAAAAGCTCCTCGGCAGGGATATCGGCCCACTGGCCGGTGAAAAGTGTGACGGGTCGTGACATGATCGTTAGGATTTGGAAGGTGCGTGGAGATTGGAGGAGGCCTTTCACGGGGGGAAAGGGAAAATCCCGCACCAAGGTGAAAAATGCGACATGCGGGCCCCCGGGGGTCGCAGACCGGCCTGCCCCCGCGTGACCATCATTCCACTTGCCGCGGCCCCGGTTTCCAACAGAACCTCCGGCCATGCAAACCGCTGCCTTTTTCAAAGACCTGTTCGGCCTGGAAGGACAAACCGCCGTCGTCATCGGGGGCACGGGCGAGCTCTGCGGCTGCATGGCGCAAGGCCTGGCCCACGCCGGGGCGGAGGTGGTCCTGGTCGGCCGCATCCGGGAGAAGGCGGAGCGCAAGCTGGCGGAGATCGAGGAATTCGGCGGGAAGGGCTATTTCATGTCCGCGGACGTGACTTCGCGCGATTCCCTGCAGGAGCTGGTCGATCAGGTGGTGGAACGCTCCGGGCGGGTGGATATCCTCATCAATGGCGCCGGGATCAACGCCCCCACCCCCTTCCTGGAGATCCAGGAGGAGGAATTCCAGCGGATCATCGATACGAACCTCACGGCGGTCTTCCGGACCTGCCAGGTCTTCGGGAAATACTTCATCGAGCAGGGCGTCCCGGCCTCCATCATCAATCTCGGCTCCATGTCCGGGCTGGTGCCGCTTTCCCGCGTCTTCACCTACTCCGCCAGCAAGGCGGCAGTGCACAACCTTTCCAAGAACCTCGCCCGCGAGTGGGCGGAATACTCCATCCGCGTCAATACCCTGGTCCCCGGCTTCTTCCCGGCGGAGCAGAACCGCAAGGTGCTGGACGAGAGCCGCGTGCTCGACATCCTGCGCCAGACGCCGATGAGCCGCTTCGGCAGCCCGGACGATCTGATCGGCGCCACCCTGCTGCTGGCCTCGAACAAAGCCGGCGGCTTTATCACCGGCAGCGAGATGGTGGTGGACGGGGGATTCAATGCGATGAAGATCTGAACGGCCGCCGCCGAGCCCGGAAGGGGGATGTGGAACCCCCTGTGGCGGCTACAAACCGCCCGAAACCCACCCCACCGTGCCGCTTGCACCGGCGGCGATCCACGTGTATTGCGTGCGCCCCGGCTGCACTCGTCCGGCTCCCTACCTGCCCTGTCACATGATCAAGTGGATCCTCCAGAAAATCGTCGGTAACAAGAATCAGCGCGAAATCCGCCGGATTCGCCCGACCGTCGAGCGCATCAAGGAAATCGAGGAGGCGCTCCAGCGGGAGCCCGAGGAGAAGCTGCGGGAAATGACGGCGAAGTGGCAGCAGCACCTGTCCCGCTACCACGACCTGAAGGTGGCCACCAAGCCGCAACTCGAGCGCATGGAGGCCGCCGGACTGGCCGAAGCCGCGGAGTACATGAACGAGCGTCTGGGCCTCCTGCGGGAGGAATTCCCCGCGCTGCCCGGCAAGGTCGAGCCCACGGTCGAGTCCATCGAGGCGGCGAAGGCCGCTTTCCACGAGATCGAGATGCAGTTCATCCCGGCGCGGGCGAAGTATCTCGAGCAGATCCTGCCGGAAGCCGCGGCAGTCGTAAAAAACGGCGCGCGCCGGCTGTGCGGCCGGACCATCGACGTGTGCGACCAGCCGCTGAAGTGGGAAATGGTCCACTTCGACGTGCAGCTCATCGGCGGCGTGGCCCTGCACCGCGGGATGATCGCGGAAATGATGACGGGTGAAGGCAAGACCCTCGTCGCCACCATCCCCACCTACCTGAACGCGCTGACCGGCCTGGGCGTCCACGTGATCACGGTGAATGACTACCTCGCCCGCCGCGACTCGGAGTGGATGGGCTCCCTTTACAAGTTCCTGGGCCTGAGCGTCGGCTGTATCCAGAACCAGATGCCCCCCTGGGACCGCCGCGAGCACTACGGCTGCGACATCACCTACGGGACGAACTCGGAATTCGGCTTCGACTACCTGCGGGACAACGGCATGGCCTCCACGAAGGACGAGCAGGTCCAGCGCGGCCACTATTTCGCCGTCATCGACGAGGTGGACTCCATCCTCATCGACGAGGCGCGCACGCCGCTGATCATTTCCGGCCCCTCCTCCGTCTCCAGCCACCAGTTCGACCGCTACAAGCCGCTGGTGGAGCAGATCGTCCGCCAGCAGACCCATCTCTGCAACGAGCTGATGAGCGAGGCGAAGAAGTTCCAGGAGGCCGGCGACATGGAGGCCGCGGGCCGCGCGCTCTTCAAGGTGAAGCTGGGCCAGCCGCGGAACCGCCAGCTCATGCGCATGATGCAGGAGCCGGACATCCGCCGCCTG
>CAMPGU010000356.1 GCA_946885645.1 uncultured Haloferula sp. | reverse complement strand
TCGCTGGGGTGGACGTGCGCGACGGGGACAGGAATGTCCCCGCTCCTTACTGCTTCGCTTCGGCGGGAGCGTCAGGGGCTTCGCCTCGGCGGGAGCGTGGGGGCTTCGCCTCGGGCGGCAGCATAAGGAGCAGCGACATTCCTGTCGCTGGGGGGACGTGCCGAACGGGGACAAGAATGTCCCCGCTCCTTACCGCTTCGCTTCGGCGGAGCGTGAGCGGCTCCGCCTCGGGCGACAGCATAAGGAGCAGCGACATTCCTGTCGCTGGCGGGGGACGTGCCCGACGGGGACAAGAATGTCCCCGCTCCTTACTGCTTCGCTTCGGGGGGAGCGTCAGGGGCAGCCCCGGAACTCCCTCACCCGACCCGATACGGCACGTGCACGTCCGCCGAATCCGCGGGGAAGCCCCGGGTATTGCGGGTGATGAGCCGGCAGCCGAGCAGGCGGGCGGAGGCCAGGATGATGGAATCCGGCAGGCGCAGCTTCGGGACGTGATGCTTTCGCAGGGTCAGGGCCGCTTCCGCCACGTCTTCGGTGATCTCGGTCACCTCGAATTGCGCCAGGAATGTGCGGGCGATGTCCTCGCCGGGAGTATCCTTCACCCCCGCGAGCACTTCCATCCAAGTGATCCGGCTGATGCAGCGGCGGCTGAAGGGTGCCGTGGCCACCTGCGCTTCCGGGATGCCGTTGAGGAAATCGATCAGGATGTTCGTGTCGAAGAAGCCGGTCATTCCCACTCCCCCCGAAGTTCGTCCTGATATGCCTGTGCCTCTCCATAGTAGCCTTTCAGGGCACCAAAACCGGCGAGCGGCTTCGGCGTGGCGGGGGCTTTCCCGCGGCGGACGACATATTCGGCCACCGCCTCCCGCAGGACGCTGGCGCGGGAGGTGGCTTCTTCCTCCGCCACAAGGTCGAGGCGCTTCAGATCCTCATCCGGAAGATCGATGATCGTGCGCTTTTTGCCGGGCCGGTAGCTCGTGCTCATGGACGGAGAATGCCCCGGCACGCGTGTGATGTCAAATCAATGCATCATTGATGCTGTTAATCGTCATCAATCTCGATTTCGCCCTCGAAGACGAAATCCGCCGGGCCGGTGAGGGTGACGTTCTTGAAAGTCGCCTCGCCGGTTTTCTCAAAGCCGATCTCAAGCGTATCGCCGCCCTTCACGTCCACTTTGATCGGGGAGGGCGCGCCATCGAGCAGATGGTGCATCAGCGCGCAAGCTACCATGCCCGTGCCGCAGGCCAGCGTCTCATCCTCCACGCCGCGCTCGTAGGTGCGGATGGCGATGTGACCCGGAGCGAGGACCGTGGCGAAATTGGCATTGGTCCCGGCGGGGGCGAAGGCCTTGTGGTAGCGGATTGCCGCTCCGTGGCGCACCACCTCCGTGCCCGGGAGGTCGGCCACGAAGGCGACGACATGGGGCACGCCGGTATTGATGAAGTGCAGCTTGGCGTTCAGATCCTCGATCTGCACGCCGGTATCGATCCGCAGGTCCTTCGGCTCGGACATCGCGATGCGGATGTCGTCGTCCACCAGCTCCGCCGCCAGCGTGCCCGCGATGGTCTCGAAGGTGACGCGCTCCGGCTCTCCGTCCATCAGCGCGGAGGTGAAACGGCCGAAGCATCGCGCGCCGTTGCCGCACATCTCCGCCTCGCCGCCGTCGGCATTGTAGTAGCGGAACTTGAAGTCCGCGCCGTTTTCCGCCGGTTCCACGGCCAGCAGACCGTCCGCGCCGATGCCGCGATGGCGGTCGCAGAGCAGCTCGATCTGGTTCTTGGAGAGCGCGGTGGAAAGGTCGCGGTTATCGATGACAACGAAATCGTTGCCGGCACCGTTCATCTTGTAGAAATGCAGGAGCATGGGCTGGGGCAAGGTGGGAGCAAAAAACTGGAAATCAAGGGGCTGACTTGGTCGCCGCGATCAGCGGTTCGACGAACTCCCGCACCGCCTCCGCGGCACGGTCCGGGTGGAGCTCGATCTGTTTCACGATGGCGGAGCCGACGATCACGCCGTCGGAATTCCGGGCCACCATTTCGGCCTGCTCCGGCTTGGTGATGCCGAAGCCGACGCATACCGGGATGTCCGTGTGCTGTTTGATCTTGGCGACCTGGGCGCCGATGCCCTCCGAGGGCACGCCGTGGGCGCCGGTGACGCCGGTGCGGGAAAGGGCGTAGATGAAGCCTTCCGCGCTCTCCGCCAGCAGCTTCACGCGGTCGTCAGGCGTGGTCGGGGCGATCAGGCGGATGTGCTTGAGGCCTTCGCTCCGGGCGAGGTCGTCGTTCTCCCGCGCCTCGTCCGGAGGCAGATCCAGCAGGAGGATGCCATCCGCGCCGGCCGCCGCGGCATCCGCATGGAAGCGCTCGAAGCCGTAGGTGAAGATGGGATTCAGGTAAGTGAAAAGGACGATGGGGGTCTGGTGGGTCTCGCGGAATCTCCGGATTAGCTCCAGCGAGCGCGGGGTGCTCATCCCCGCCTTCAAGGCCCGATCGGCCGCCATCTGGTTCACGATGCCGTCCGCGAGCGGATCCGAGAAAGGCAAGCCCAGCTCGATGATATCCGCCCCGGCGTCGGCCAAGGTCTTCACTACCTCCAGCGAGGCATCGAAGGAGGGATCGCCCGCGGCGACATAGGCGACGAAGGCTTTCTTTCCTTCCGAGCGGAGCCGGGCGAAGGCGGCATCGATGCGATTCATGGGCCGCGGAGAATCCGTGGTCCGCCCCGTGCTGACAAGAGCGGGTTTGGCTATTGCGGAGGCGTGAGCGGCCTGCCCGTGGCATCGATCACCTCGGCCGTCTGCATCACGATCAACTTCCTCCCGTTCCCCTGGGGAATCACAAGCACGCCATTCCCTGCGGCAGGGAGGAAATTCGTGCCGCGCCCTTGCGAGGAGATCCCCTGCTGATCCCGGATATCGACCGCAAATTGAACTTGGCTGCCCAACCCATAAGGGACGGAGGTGGTGGCCATCTTGACGCCCTTCCATGCGGTCTGGTCCGGGGACTGCTGATCCGTCATGACCACCGTGCCGATTTCCCCTGGCCGGGCGGTGATGGAGGGAAGTGTCATCAGGTCGGAGCCTGCGATCATCGCGATCTCCCGGAAGAGGGACTGGGTTTCCGCAGCGTTGACGGCCGCGCCCGAGAGTACGGATGTCGCGGTGGAATCATCCACGGCCATGATCTTCATGCCTGATTTCATCTGCATCGGCCCGATGTCTCCGCCCGAGGCGAGTTGGACGAGAGAGCTGAGTTTTTCGATATCCGCCTCGCTGAGGTTTTCGTAGGCGAGGGAGCCGTCCGGATTGACCTTGATTTCAGCCTCCGGATTGAAGCCTTGGGCTGCCAGGAGGCTCTTAAGATCGATCGGTGCGGGTTCCTCCCAAGCTAGGTCTTGATCGGCTTCCGTTATTTCAGGCTCGCCGAAAGGATCAGGGGGCAGCTCCGCCTCGACCGGGTTTTGCTGGCGCTCGAGGTGGCTCGCCAGGAGCCACTCCAGACCGGGAGTGGCCGGGAGCCTTCCTTTCCGGTCCGGGGATTGGCCGAGCGCCATCAGCTCGAAATTCGGCAGGCTGCCCTTCAGTCGGTGGCCGAAGAGGGCTGCGACATGGCGCAGCACGGCATCTGCCGGGGCACGCGGCGTGAGGGCGCTGACGGTCTCGCGGGGAGCCGCGGCGGAACGATCGACATCCAGCGGCTGGGCGGTCTCCCCGGTCAGCCTCGCGGCTTCCTCATAGGCCGCGATCACCGCCGCGATCGCCTCGTCCAGGGTGGCATTCTCCAATTT
>CAMPGU010000355.1 GCA_946885645.1 uncultured Haloferula sp. | reverse complement strand
AGATACCAGCGCCCCGGACGCAGATTGCGTTCCGAGCGGCCGTCGAACGGCACCCAGTTCCCGTATTCCGAGCCGCTGTCTTCCATCTTGCGATGCACCAGGGCATCCCCGCCCGAGGCGGCGCCGTTGCTATCGTGGTCCGTCGTCGGCACGCCGTCCTCGCGGATGTAGAGGTCGGGATTGCCGCTGATGGCCCGCAGCTCCGTGCGCAGGAGGCCGGAATTACCCGCCGGGACGTCGATCGCGTAAACATGCCAATCGTCCTGGCCGATGTCCACGCCGCGGTCGCCCGGCAGCGGATTGCCGGAGCTGTCGTTGCCGCTGTCGCCAAAGGTGAAATTATGCCCCGCGGGCATCGTCCATGCCGGGCGCTCCAGCGTCACCGGCTGGCTGGTGATGGTGTATTGGGTCGGACCGCTTGCGGTGACTTCGATGTACCAGGTCTCGTCAAAGGTGAGGAAGGGCGGCACGATCAGGGCGGTATTGCCGGTGACATTGACGCCCCCGGAGGGGCTCCCCCACTGCTTGTAGATATTCAGCGTGGTGTCGCCTTGGCCGTGGTTCACCTTCACGATCCAGCCGAGCACCGCTTGCCCGGAAAGGGTGGCGGGCACGGACACCTCGTAGAACTGCTTTTGCCCGGTCGCGAGCTGCTTGGTATCGGTGTGGGAAAGGCCGTTGCCATTCTGGCTGGAGGCGAAATTCAGCGCCGTCCGGGGCCTCGCCACGATCACCAGGTCTGCCGTCGCATCCGGATAGGTGCTGGAGAGATCATCCGCGCGGACCGTGAGACTATAGGTGCCCGCCGGGGGATTCGGGACGGTGATCAGGCTGTCCTCTAGCACGCGGGTGATGCCACCGGCAGGCGTGCCCGTCTGGCCGCCGCCGATCCCGTAGTCGTTCGCCGAGGAGTCCGGCTGCGGCAGGCGGCTGCCGGAGATCAGCGCCATGCGTGGGTTTCCCGTGCGGTTGTTGAGCTGCACCTCCAGGCTCACCACCCCTTCCGGCACGGTGAATTGATATCCCTTCACCTGGGCCCCTGCCAGGCTCACGCCCTGATTGATCGGAGCCAGGCTCGCGGTTCCGAGATTCGACACAGCGATGGAGCCGTTGCTCGTGAGGGTGGCGCTGCTGGTGCCGGTGCCGATGACGCTTCCGGAAGGCGGGTTCACCCCTTCGGAGACCACCGCGACGTAGTAGTCCCCGGAAACGATCATGTTCTCGCCGCTCGGAGGCAGGAGCAAATAGCGCTCGGCACCGGCCTTCTGCATCTTCGCCTGGCGGCTGCCGGTTGCCGTATCCTGGAGGTTGCCATTATAGCCCGCGTTGAAGTCCGGGATGAAGCCGCGGCGCGCCACGACGAGGGACTCCCCGGACACCGGACTGAGCATGAATTCCCAGCTCGGGGTGTTTTCCGGGATACTGACTTTATAGTAGGAGGCCTCGCGGGGTGTGAGGCTGTTCGCCGCTACGCTGCTGCCGGCGGTGAAGCCGAGCGATCCGACCGTGATGGGCTGGCCATCGCCGATGAAGCGGCTCTCGATGGTGTAGGAAGCGGCTTGCCCGCTCAGGCCGGTGATGGGGTCGGAGCCGCCATTGTAAACGCCTAGATAGTAGGTGCCCGGCTCCAGAGGCCGGCCCATCGCCATTACCAGGCGGTCGTTCAACTCGCGCCGCGAGGACGAGTTGGTCGTGTCATAGGCGCGGTCCGTCCAATCTTTGCCGGCACCCCACTGGTAGCCGGAGGGCCAGGTGGCCGAGCCCGAGGCGTCCCAGCCGGAACTCGCGCCATTGTTGGTGCCCGTGTTCGATGGAATCTGGTCGCGGCGGATCGCCCATTGCACGTCGCCGCCGGTGATGTCCTTCAAGCGCAGATCCCAGCCCGCAATCCCCGCAGGCACGGTCACTCGGAAATATTTCCATGCGGTCGGGCCGTGGTTGCTCACCGTGGTGTTCCCGCCACCGAGCGGCAGATCCTGAGGAGCATTTGCCCGGATCACCAGATTCGCCGAGGCGGCAGCCACCGGATCATCGGCACGCACGGTCACGGTATAGATCCCCGCAGGAGGGCTATTCACCGTGAGGAGGCCATTCCCCGCCTGGCGGGAGAGTCCCCCGGCGGGAGCGGTGGTCTGGCCACCGCTGATGCCGTAGTCCTGGGCGGAGCCATCCGGCTGGGGAATGCGGGTGCCGGAGATGAAGGCCATCTGCGGATTCCCCACCTTGTTCTCCAGGCCGATCTCGAGGCTCGCCGTGCCGGCAGGTAAGGTAAAGCTGTACGCCTTTACCTGAGCGGCTGCCAAAGCGACGGGCTGGGTGGTGCCAGCCACGTTGACGGTCCCCAGATCCACCACCGGCATGGCAGGGAGAACCTCGAAGCTCGCACCGATGCTGCCCGTTCCCACCACGCTGGAGGACGGCGGATTCACCCCTTCGCTGGCGATCGCGATGTAGTAGTCGCCCGCGACGATGAAGTCCTGGTTGTTCTCCGGGAGGAGCAGGTAGCGCTCCATGCCGCTGCGCTGCATCTTGGCTCCACGGGTGCCGCCGCTGTCCTGCATGTTGCCATTCTCCGGGCTGAAGAAATCCGGAAGTGCTCCGCGGCGGACGACCAGCAACGCCTCACCCGCCGTCGGCGTCATGGTGAACTCCCAGCGCGGGGTATTCGGCGGCACGGTCACCTTGAAGAAGGCGGCCTCGCGCCGCGGAAGATCTGTCACCGTCACGCTGCTACCAGCGCTGAAGGGGAGCTCTCCCACCGTCACCGGCTGGCCTTCGCCCACGCCGCGGCTCTCGATCTCGTAAGAAGCCTGCGTATTCGCCGTGTTGGTGAGGGGATCGGTCCCCTGGTTGTAGATGCCCACGATGTAGGTGCCCGGCACCAGGGGCCTGCCCGTCGCGGCAAACACGCGATCCCCCACCGGCCGGCGCGGGGAGCTGGGCTGATCGTAGGTGCGGCCGGTCCAATCCGTGGAGCCCGCCCATTGGTAGCCGCTCGGCCAGGTGCTGTCCGAGGAGGCACCCCAGCCGGAGCTCGCTCCATTGGTGGTGCCCACCGAGGAGGGAAGCTGATCGCGGCGGATCACCATCTGCGGGTTGCCGCTGGTGATATTCGTCAGGCGGATATCCCAGGCCATGATCCCCGCGGGCACCGTCACCTGGAAATACCGCCATGCAGTCGGTGCCTGATTGCTCACGCTCGCGGTGCCGTTGAAGGCAAGGGGCACGGGGGAATTTGCCGTCACCACCAGCTCCGCGCTGGCATCGGGGTAGCTGCTGCTCACGTCCTCCGCCCGGACCGCCAGCGTGTAAACGCCCGGCACCGGATTGGCGATGTTCAGGAGATTGTCTTCCGTCACCCGGCTCATGCCACCGCTCGGTGCGGAGGTCTGGCCGCCGCTGACCCCGTAGTCGCTGAAGGAAGCATCCGGCTGGGGAATGCGGGTGCCGGAGATGAGCGACATCTGCGGATTGCCGACGCGGTTGTCGAGGCGGACCTCCAGACTCGCCGTGCCTTCCGGCACCGTGAACCGATAAGCCTTCACCTGCGCCCCCGCGAGGCCGACCTGCTGGACAAGGCCCGAGGCGGTCGCCGCGCCGAGATCCTGGACCGACAACGCACCGTTGCTGGTGAGGACGGAGCTGCTCGGAAGGCCGCCGATCACATTGGAAGCGGGAGCGTTGGCACCTTCGCTGAGGACCCCGATGTAGTAGTCGCCCGCAACCAGCGAGTCCTGATTATTGTAAGGCAGAAGCAGGTAGCGCTCCGGACCCGTGCGCTGGATCTTCACCTCGCGGGGGCGCAGGTGAAGGCTTATCGGTT
>CAMPGU010000354.1 GCA_946885645.1 uncultured Haloferula sp. | reverse complement strand
GGACTTCGTCCAGCCAAGCTGTCGTATCGCCGGAAGTTTGGAAATCGAGGCTCACGGCGCTTTTTCTCCCTGTGCCGCCCCTGCGCCAAGGAAATCTTGCCCGCCGGCAGGAGAACGTGCGAGATCTGCAGCGAACCCGGAAAAAGAAGACTGGATTTCGGATTTACACGCCGGCCTAACCGGTTTCACCCTTCAACCACGTTTGGAAACCCATGAAGACGAACCCTTTGATGACGTTGATGGCAGCCGCATGTCTTGCAGGTGCCGGGCAGATCGGAACAGCATTCGCGGACAACATCCCCGTGGAAACTTTCGGAAAAATCCCTGACGGCCGTGAAGCCAAGCTCTTCACGCTTACCAACAAGAACGGCCTGCGCGCCAAAATTTCCGACCTCGGCGCCACGCTCGTGGCGATGGAGATCCCGGACAAGGCCGGAAAGGTCGCGGATGTGACCCACGGCTTCGACAGCGCGGAAGGCTACCTTTCCGAAGGCAATCCTTATTTCGGTGCCACGGTCGGCCGCTTCGGCAACCGCATCGCCAACGGCGTCTTCACGCTCGAGGGCAAGGAGTACACCCTGGCCACGAACAACGAGCCCGGCGGCATCCCCTGCCACCTCCACGGCGGCAAGGTCGGCTTCAACAAGAAGATGTGGACCGCCGCGCCGGATGAGAAGGCGAACGCCATCACCTTCACCTACGTCTCCGAAGACGGTGAGGAGGGCTACCCGGGCACCCTGACCACCAAGGTCACCTACACGCTCACCGAGGAGAACGAGCTGAAGTGGGAGGTCTCCGCCACCACGGACGCGCCTACGGTCCTGAACATCGTCCACCACAGCTACTGGAATCTCAGCGGCGATCCCACGACGACGATCAACGATCATGTCCTGACCCTTCACGCCGACAAATACCTGCCGACCAACGCGGGCCTGATCCCGACCGGCAAGCAGGCCCCCGTGGCGAATACGCCGATGGATTTCACCAAGCCGACCGCCATCGGCGATCGCGTGGAAGCGGACTTCGAGGCCCTGAAGCTCGGCGGCGGCTACGACCACGCCTGGGTGCTGAATCCAAGCAAGCCCCCCTTGCGCCTGGCGGCCCGCCTGAAGGATCCGAAGAGCGGCCGCGTGCTGGAAATTTCCACCGACAAGCCCGCCATCCAGTTCTACGGCGGCAACTTCCTGGACGGCAAGGTGGCCGGAAAGAAGGGCGTGAAATACGCCCACCGCACCGCCTGCTGCCTGGAAACCGAAAACTTCCCGGACGCCCCGAATCATCCCGAGTTTCCCTCCGCCGTGCTGAAGCCCGGCGAGACCTACAAGCACGTGATGATCCACAAGTTCCTCGCGGAGTAAGCGGTCCGTTTTGCCCCTCCTTTTCGTGTGCCCCTCTTCCCGTGTCCGGGGGGCACACGCACTCGTCTCTTGCTAGAGGCGGCCTCCCTCTCTGAAATGAGCCCCACCCAAGTCCACGCCCTCTTCAACCCATGAGTCTCTCCACCATCGATATCGCGGTCTTCATCGGCTTCATCGTCGCCGTGATCGCTCTCGGCCTCTACAAGTCCAAAGGCGAGGGGAAGGACTCGGAATCCTATTTCCTGGCGGGCCGGGGACTGATGTGGTGGCTGATCGGGGTTTCGCTGATCGCGGCGAACATCTCTTCCGAGCAGTTGGTCGGGATGTCCGGTTCCGCCGCCGACTACCTCGGCCTTTCCATCGCGAGCTACGAGTGGATGGCGGCCGTGACCCTCACCGTGGTCGCTTTCTTTTTCCTCCCCTACTTCCTGCGCACGGGCATCTTCACGATGCCGCAGTTCTTCCAGCAACGCTACGGCGACGGGACGCGGGCGATCATGGCCTTCCTGACGATGATCCTGCTGATCTTCGTTTCGCTCACGGGGGTCATCTACCTGGGAGCCCTCACGATGAGCGAGCTCTTCGCGGGGCACGGGTATCTCGATCTGGGCCTCACCGGCTGGTGCTGGACCATCGGCGTCTTGGCGGCGGCTTATATCGCGGCGGGCGGCCTGAACGCCTCCGCTTGGGCGGACCTGATCCAGGGCATCGCCCTGATCATCGGGGCGGCGATCATCACCTGGTTTGCCCTGAACAAGCTCGGCTCCACCCCGGTGGCGGAACTCGCGGCCGGAGGCGTGAATCCCCGGCCGGTGGACGATTCCGCCGGTGCGATCGCCAAGCTCATGGCGCTCAACCATGAGAAGATGCACATGGCCCTGCCGAAGTGGGACAAGAACATCCCCGTCACCGCCATCTTCCTGGGACTCTGGATCCCGAATTTCTACTACTGGGGCCTCAACCAATACATCACCCAGCGCACCCTCGGCTCCCATTCCCTGCGCCAGGGGCAAAAGGGCATCGTTTTCGCCGCGGCGATGAAGCTGATCATCCCCTTCGTCGTGGTGATCCCCGGTATCATCGCCTTCAACCTTTACAGCAAGGAACTCCAGGAGATCGACCAGCGGAAGAACGCCGCCGAATGGACCGCCTTGAACGAGAATCTCGGCAAGCCGGAGTCCGGCCATGCATTCGTGGCCGGCATCCAGTGGGCGCGCTTCAATCCGGAACAAGCCGCGGCCATCGACGCCCATAACCTGGCCGTGCTTGCGGCCAAGGGTGCAAGCATCGAAGGGCTCGATCCCGCCAACGTCACCGAAGAGCAGCGTTTCGTCACCATCCCCGCCGCCCTCGACAAGGTCGCCGCAGCGGACAAGAACTTCAAGCTGCACCCCATCCAGGGCTACAAATACGACGCGGCGCTCACGATCCTGATGCGCAATCTCCTTCCGGAGAACACGGGCCTGCGCGGCTTCATCATCGCGGCCCTCATGGGTGCCATCGTGAGCTCCCTCGCGGCCGTGCTGAACGCCGCCTCGACCATCTTCACGATGGACATCTACCAGCGCTACATCAGCCCCCATGCGACGCAGAAGGGCCTGGTTTTCGCGGGCCGCGTCTCGGTAGGCGTGTTCGCGCTGATCGGCTGCCTGCTGGCCCCGAACCTGGACAAGTTCGGCTCCATCTTCAAATACATCCAGCAATTCCAAGGCTACGCCTCCCCCGGAATCCTGGCCGTCTTCGTCTTCGGCATGCTTAACCGCCGCGGCCCCGGCCTCTGCGGCGTGGTCGGCCTGGTCGTCAATCCGATCCTCTATTGGGCGCTCGACGAATACACCTCGCTCGCCTTCCTGGATGCGATGGGGGTCTGCTTCTTCTCCGTGCTGATCCTCATGTGGATCATCGCCTTGATCAAACCCCTCCCCGTTCCTTTCGAGTTCAAGGTGAATACCACCATGAATCTGGATGAATCCAAGGGCGCGAAGCTCGTGGGAGCGGTCCTCATCCTGATCACGATCGGCCTCTACGTCGTCTTCTGGTAAGCCTCCGGCGTCCGCTTTCACAAAACCCCGCCTCCCCGGCGGGGTTTTGCACATCCGGCAGTTCCTCCTCCGAATCCGGCGTGTGGTGCCCTGCGGACAGGTTTCCCCTTTGCCAAAAGGCGGGATTTCCCCACGCTGCGAGGCGTTATCCCGATCACGATGAAAGCTTCTCTCCTCTTTTTCTCGCTGACCGCCGGCGCGCTCGCACAAGGCCCCGATTGGGAAAATCCGGCGGTTTTCCGGATCAACAAGGAAGCGCCGCGGGCGACTTCCATGCCTTTCCCGGACCGGGAGTCCGCGCTTTCGAAGAAACGCCTGGAGTCCCCGTGGTGCCGGTTGCTCAATGGCAATTGGAAATTCCACTACGCGGGCGCTCCCGACGCGCGGCCCGCGGATTTCTTCAAGCCGGACTTCGATGTGTCCGCTTGGAA
>CAMPGU010000353.1 GCA_946885645.1 uncultured Haloferula sp. | reverse complement strand
CCAAGCAGTAGTTCAAGGCTCGCCATTTGATTGAATTCCTGAGCCGCGCGGGAACTCCCGCGCGGCTTTGCTATTCAGGCAAGCTTGACTTCCTCCCTGCAAAGACCGCGATCTGGAAGCATGTTTCAACCCGGCGAGGACGAGAACGAGCCCGAAGAGGACTGGCTACCGCCGCGGGAAGTCACACGAGAGCTTTTCTTGGAATGGCGCGCGGCGGGATTCGCAGACCACCCCGCGCAGGACTTCACCAATCCCGTGTGGCTGTGGCTGATCGACAAAAATATCAGCGCCTACACCGCGAACGCTCACTTCAAGGGACCGGATCTCATTCTCTCGGAGTCCCCGGCCGGCTGGTGTTTCAACCGCTTCGGGCGGACCGCGACCGATCTGCCGGACGGACGACGGATCATAATCGGCGGGGAACATGAGGATCATTACGATCCCGACTTTTTCATCTACAACGACGTGGTGGTGGTGGAAAAGGACGGTTCGCTCCGCATCCTCGGATACCCGGAGGAGCATTTCCCGCCAACCGACTTCCATAGCGCGACGCTGATCGGCGAAGAGATCGTGCTCATCGGCAGCCTGGGATACCCCGACCAACGGAAAATCCGCGACACGCAGGTGTACACTTTCGATCCTCGGACGCTCACGTTCCGGCAAATCGAAACTTCGGGCGAGAAACCGGGCTGGATCAGCAAACACGAGGCGGAGTTGAACGGCGGCTCGATCATCGTCCGCGGGGGTATGATCGACCACGGCCCGGAAGAAGGCGGGTATCTGCAGAATTTCGATTCCTGGAGCCTCGACCCCGAGGACTGGAAATGGACACGGCTGAGCCGGAGAAAAATCGTGCGGTGGAAATTCCACCGGGAAGACGGCGAGGGCAACGAGCTCTTCAAGATGCGGATGGCGAAAATCGACGATGTGCTCCGATCCCTCCCCATTCCCCCTGAGATCGCCGAGATCCGGTCAAGCTTCTTGGAGCCGCCCCCGCATTTCGACCGGGAGCTGCTGGAACGCCTTTACGATCCCCCGGTGCCGCATGAGGCGGTGATAAAATCGCCGGTGGATGATCGCCTTCATTTTGTGGTGGAGGGCATTCCTGTTCGCTTCGACGAAGGAAGTTCCCGGGAGGTCCTGATGACCGTCGAAGGAGAACTCCCCGGAGCGGTGCTGCAGGATTACGTGGAGCTGGTCCGGCAGCGCCTCTCAGAGCTCGAGGGCTGTGCCTATGTCGCGGAGCGATCAAAGGCGTAGCACCGTCGCCAGGAAGGGCGCGGTGCGGGATTTCTTCGATTTCGCCACCGTTTCGGGCGGTCCTTGGGCGATGATGGTGCCGCCGTGATCCCCGGCTTCGGGGCCGAGGTCGAGGATCCAATCCGCTTCGGCGGCGACCGCCATGTGATGCTCGATCACGACGACGGTATGCCCTTCATCGACCAGACGGTGCAGCACGTCGATGAGGCGCTTCACGTCCTCCAGGTGGAGGCCAACGGTGGGTTCTTCGATGAGGTAGAGGTTGGTCCTGTTGAGCGTTTTGAGATTCCTCACCGACACGCGGCCCCGGGTGAGTTCGGTGACGAGCTTGATGCGCTGGGCTTCGCCGCCGCTCAGGGTCGGTGAAGGCTGGCCGAGCTGGAGGTAACCCAAGCCGGTATCGGCAAGCAGCTTGAGCGGCGCTGCGATGCGCGGCTGGGACTCGAAGAAGCCGGCGGCCTGCTCGATGGTCATGCGCAGGACCTCCCCGATGTTCTTTTCGCGGAAGCGGACTTCGAGAGTCGCGGGATTGTAGCGCATCTCGTTGCAGGCCTCGCAGGGCACCCAGGTGCTGGGAAGGAAGTCCATCTCCAGCTTCACGCGGCCATTTCCTTCACACACGGGGCAGCGGCCGTCGCCGGTATTGAAGGAGAAGCGCGAGGCCTCGTACCCCCGCACCCGTGAATCGGGCAACTGGGCGAAAAGCTTCCGGATGTCGTCGAAGACCTTCACATACGTGGCGGGGCAGGAGCGCGAGGTCTTGCCGATGGGCGATTGGTCCACTTCGTACGTGGACTGGATCTTGTCGAAGTTCGCGGCTTTCGCGAAAGGGGCGTTCCTGCTCTTTCTCCCGTTGCGCGCGGAGGCTGCGGCCACGGCGAGACAGGAGTGCATGAGCGTGGACTTCCCGGAGCCGGAGATACCCGTGAGCACGGTGAGGCGGCCAAGAGGCACGGCGACATCGACGCCCTTCAGGTTGTTCGCGCGACAGCCGGTGACGGTGAGGAAAGGATGGCTTTTCGGCACGCCGCGACGGCTGCCGCGGGTGGGATGGATGATGGGATGGGAGAGCGCGCGGTAGGTGGGAGAGGCTTCCACGTCGAACGCAGGGGCTTTTGGCCGCCCCTTTTTCCCACCGGAAGGGAGCCGGGGCGGCTCGCCTTGATAGACGACCTCGCCGCCCAGACGGCCGGCACCCGGTCCGAGATCGATCAGGTGATCCGCGCGCGCGATGGTATCTTCATCATGCTCGACGACGATGAGGCTGTTCCCGCGATCGCGCAGCGCGACGAGGGTTTCGAGCAAGGCGGCGTTGTCGCGCGGGTGCAGCCCGATGGTGGGCTCATCGAGCACATAGAGCACGCCGCGGAGATTCGAGCCGAGCTGGGCAGCGAGGCGGATGCGCTGGCTTTCACCGCCGCTGAGGGTGCGCGCGGAACGATCGAGCTGCAGATAGCCAAGGCCGACCTCCTGGAGGAAAGCCAGGCGCTGGCGGATCTCCGGCAAGATATCCCGCGCGATCAGTGCATCACGGTCGCCGGCAACCTTGAGCTTCCCGAAATGCTCCGCGGCATGGTTGACCGGCAGGCGGGCGAGACCCGCGAGCGGCGTGCCTTGGAACCGGACGGCGCGGGCCTCGGGATTGAGGCGGCCTCCATGGCACTCCGGGCACTCGACGAGCTCCTCGTCCTCCAGGCGCTCGATCTTGCGATCTGCATCCATCTCCGCTTCCAGCACGGACTCGTAGCGGGAGGTATCGAGCTCGCGGCGATGCTTCGGCACCATGCCATGGCCCCGGCAGCCGGGGCACCAGCCGTGCGGAGAATTGAAGGAGAAGAGGCGCGGATCCAGCTCCTCGAAGGATCGGTGGCAGCTCGGACAGCTCGCCTCGCTGGAAAGGAGGATGATCTTCTTGTCCGGGGTGAAGAGCTTGAGCGTGCCTTTCCCGATATCCAGGGCACGCGGGACTGCGGTTCCGAGCGAACGATGATCGGCCGCGGGCGAAGCTTTGCCGTTCTTCGCAGGCTTCGCGCCTGGCTTCGATTCGAGAGCGGAAATTTCCGAGACGACCACGTCGATGTCGTGTTCCTTGAAGCGCTCCAAGCGGGTGAAGCCTTCGGCATCGCGAAATTGCTTGTCCACCAGCAGCTTGGTGAAGCCTTGCTTGAGAGCCCACTCCGCCACCTCGGTGTGATAGCCTTTCCGGCCGCGGATGACGGGTGCGAGAATCGAGACAGGACCTTTCTTGAGCAGATCCCGGATACTTTTCTCGATCGCCGCGAGCGATTGCTTCTCCACGGGCACGCCGCAATCCGGGCAGTAGCGGGTGCCGAGCTTCGCATAGAGAAGGCGGATGAAATTCCAAAGTTCCGTGACGGTGGCGACGGTGGACTTCATGCCGCCCTGCGAGACGCGCTGCTCGATGGCAACCGTGGGCGGAAGGCCGGCAAGGGAATCGAGTTCGGGCTTTTCGAGCTGCTCGGCAAACTGCCGCGCGTACGCCGACATGGAATCGAGGAAACGCCGCTGGCCCTCGGCGAAGAGGATGTCGAAGGCCAGGGTGGATTTCCCCGAGC
>CAMPGU010000352.1 GCA_946885645.1 uncultured Haloferula sp. | reverse complement strand
ACGGCCCGATGCCCCAGACCCGCGAGCACATCCTGCTCGCCCGCCAGGTTGGCGTGCCCGCCCTCGTGGTGTTCATGAACAAGGTTGACCTCGTCGATGACGAGGAGCTTCTCGAACTCGTTGAAATGGAAGTCCGCGACCTCCTTTCCACCTATGAGTTCCCCGGCGACGAGATCCCGATCGTGAAGGGTTCCGCCAAGGCCGCCCTCGAAGGCGACGCCACCCAGAAGGCGAACATCTACAAGCTGATGGACGCCGTGGACTCCTACATCCCGGAGCCGGAGCGCGCCATCGACAAGCCTTTCCTCATGCCCGTGGAAGACGTGTTCTCGATCGAAGGTCGCGGAACGGTCTGCACCGGTCGTGTCGAGCGCGGCATCATCAAGAAGATGGAAGAAGTCGAGATCGTGGGTATCCGCGACACGCAGAAGACCACCGTCACGGACATCGAAATGTTCCGCAAGCTGCTCGACGAAGGTCGTGCGGGTGACAACGTGGGCCTCCTGATCCGCGGCCTCAAGAAGAACGACGTCGAGCGCGGCCAGGTCATCGCCAAGCCGGGTTCGGTCAAGCCTCACCGCAAGTTCAAGGGCGAGATCTACGTCCTGTCCAAGGATGAAGGCGGCCGCCACACCCCGTTCTTCTCGAACTACCGCCCGCAGTTCTACTTCCGCACCACCGACGTGACCGGAAGCATCAAGCTGCCGGAAGGTGTCGAGATGGTCATGCCCGGGGACAACGTGAACCTCGAGGTCGAGCTCATCACCCCGATCGCCATGGAGCAGACCATGCGCTTCGCTATCCGCGAAGGCGGTCGCACCGTCGGTGCCGGCCGTGTGGGCGAAATTCTTGACTAAATCTCAAGAAGGGCCTCAGTCTGTCGCCCCGCGACATCCGGCTGAGACGATTTTCGGGGCACTTCGGCAATCTTGCCGGGGTGCCCCGCCATCGCCTCCACCGGTCAGAAGGAAACAAACGGAAGTAGCTCAATTGGTAGAGTAGCGGTCTCCAAAACCGTTGGTTGTGGGTTCGAGTCCCACCTTCCGTGCCATCCTATCCCCGCAAAAATCGAAGGTAACACCGGAATGTTCGCAAAAGTCTCACGTTTCGTCGGCGAAGTGAAAGGCGAGCTCCGCAAGGCCAACTGGCCTTGGGAGTCCGATCCGAAGGTCAAAGGCTTCAAGAAATACAAGGAGCTGACGGATTCGACGGTGGTGGTCCTCATCGCCACGATCCTGTTGGCCGGCTTCGTGTCGCTGTGGGACTTCATCTGCACCTTCGTCCTCAATTTCATCACGTCCTTCGGACACTGACTTCCCGCTCTCCCGGCTCGCTTTTCTCCCATTCCCGTCATGCCTGCACCGTCTCCAGAGAACCAGTGGTACGTGGTCCATGTCCTTTCAGGACAGGAAGGTAGGGTCCGCGACCGCATCCTCCGCCAGCGCGAGTCGGAGGAAATGGGCGACTACATCTACGAAGTGCTGGTGCCGACCGAGATGGTCTCCGAGATCCGCCGCGGCAAGAAGACCTCCACCAAACGGAAGTTCTTCCCCGGCTACATCATCGTGAACATGAACCTCCTGACTCCCGATAACCAGCTCGTCGAGAAGACCTGGTATTTCATCAAGGAGATGGAGGGGGTGATCGGCTTCGCCGGCACCAAGGACCGGCCGATCCCGATGCGCCAGAGCGAGGTGGAAGGCATGCTGTCCCAGATCAAGGAGCGCGAGGAGCACGCGCGCCCCGCAATCAGTTTCGAAGTCGGCGATACCGTGAAGGTCGCCGACGGCCCGTTCCAGAGCCAGAATGGCATCGTCGAGGAAATCGATCCCGAGCGCGGCAAGCTGCGCGTGGCGGTCACCATCTTCGGCCGCTCCACCCCGGTGGAACTTGAATATTGGCAGGTCGAACGCGCCTGATCTTCACCCGCTCTCAAACATCCCGATCCCGCAATCCCTCTACCACCATGGCCAAGGAAGTCGTAAAAGTCATCAAGCTCCAGATTCCCGCCGGAGCCGCCAACCCGTCCCCGCCCGTCGGTCCCGCTCTCGGCCAAGCCGGTGTGAACATCATGGGCTTCTGCAAGGAGTTCAACGCCTCCACGCAAAGCCAGGCCGGCGACGTGCTCCCGGTCGTGATCTCCGTCTATAAGGACAAGAGCTTCACCTTCATCACCAAGAAGCCCCCAGCGGGCAACCTGCTCAAGAAGGCGGCGGGCCTTGCTTCCGGCTCGAAAGAGGCGAACAAGATCAAGGTCGGCAAGATCACCAAGGAAAAGCTGATGGAAGTCGTGGCGATCAAGATGCCCGACCTGAACACCAAGGATCCCGAAGCGGCCGCCCGCATCCTGGCCGGCACCGCCCGCCAGATGGGCCTCGAGATCGAAGGCATGTGATTTTCCGCCCCGGTCCGCGGACCGGGGCAATGAAACCGCAGGAGGGTCCGTCAACCGGACGGGTCCGCCAGCACTGCAAAGACCGAACATGAAGAACCGCAGCAAGCGCTACGAAAAGGCCTCCGCACTCGTGCAGGCAGGCAAGACCTACGGCTTGGAAGAGGCTGTCGGCACGGTGAAGAAGTTCCCCGCGCCGAAGTTCGACCCGACCGTCACCGTTTCCTTCCACCTCGGCGTGGATCCCCGCAAGAGCGACCAGATGGTCCGCGGTTCCGTCGCCCTGCCTCACGGCAGCGGCAAGAATGTCCGCGTCGCCGTCTTCGCCGCCGGTGCCGCCGCTGAAGCTGCCGAAGCCGCCGGTGCGGAATTCGTCGGTTTCGAAGAACTCATCAAGAGGGTTCAGGGAGGTTTCACCGATTTCGACGTGGCGATCGCCACTCCGGACGCGATGACCGAAGTCCGCAAGATCGCGCGCGTGCTCGGTCCCCGCGGCCTCATGCCGAACCCGAAGACCGGCACCGTCACCGACGACACCGCCAAGGCGGTGAAGGAAGTGAAGGCCGGCCGTATCGACTACAAGCTCGACAAGAACGGCAATGTCTCCGGTGCCGTGGGCAAGGCTTCCTTCTCGGAAGATGCCCTGCTTGAGAACGCCCGCGCGTTCATCGACAGCGTGGTGCGCGCCAAGCCCGCGTCCGCCAAGGGCAACTACGTCCGCAGCGTGACCGTCGCCGCCTCCATGTGCCCGGGCATCCCGCTGGAGTCCGGTGTTTACACCAAGTCCGTCTAATTCCACGACCATGAATCCCGACAAGAAAATCATCATCGACGCTCTGTTCGAGAAGGTGAACAGCTCGCCGTACGTGCTCGTGGTGGACTACACCGGCATGACCGTGCCGCAGTTCTCCGAGCTCCGCAACCGCCTGGGTGCCGCCGGTGCCGAGTGCCACGTCGCGAAGAACACCTACATGAAGAAAGCCCTCGCCGAAGCCGGTCTCCCGGATATCGGTGAAGGTTTGGTCGGCCAGACCGCCTTCGTGACCGGTGACAGCGAGGTTTTCGCCGCCGCCAAGGCCATCAAGAACTTCGAGAAGGAGTTCAAGAAGCCGGAAATGAAGGTCGGCATCCTCGGCGATGCGGTGCTTGACGCCGAGAAGCTGAAGGCCATCGCCGACATCCCGTCCCGCGAAGCCATCCTTTCCCAACTGCTTGCCACGATCAACGAGCCGGCCACCCGGATCGCCCGTGTCATCCAGAAGAAGTTCAATCCCGACGCGGATTCGAAGAAGGACGAGCCGGAAGCCGAAGCCGCCGCCGAACCGGCTGCGGAAGCTGCCGCCGAACCGGTGGCCGAAGCGGCCGCCGAGCCCGCCGCCGAAGCCTGATAAACAATCTGACCCTGATGGCGGCGGCGTCTCCCGCCACCGCCTGAACCCACAATGGTTCCTCGTCGGTCC
>CAMPGU010000351.1 GCA_946885645.1 uncultured Haloferula sp. | reverse complement strand
GATCACGAGCTGTCGCTCCGAACCATTCATCACCTCGTCCAAGGTCACCAGGATCTCGGATTCAATGTCGCGGCCCCGCCGGGGAGCATTGCCGCGTCCTTGCGTGCCGCGCCCGGTGAAGCCGCCGTGAGTCCGCCGGCCGCCGAAGAAATTCTCGAAGAAGTCGCTGAAGCCGGTTCCCTCGAAGTGGTAGGAACCCTCGCCCCCTTCGTCGCCGTAGGATTGCCAGAATTCGTGACCTCCTCCGCCGGGCGGCGTCTGGAAATCTCCTGCCTGCCGCCAATGCTCCCCGAGCTGATCGTACTTCTTCCGCTTCTCCGCGTCGCCCAGTACCTCGTAGGCTTCGTTGATCTCCTTGAATTTCTCCTCGGCGGTGGACTTGTCCTTGGAGACGTCCGGATGGTGCTCCCGGGCCAGCTTCCGGAATGCCTTCCGGATATCATCCTGGCTGGCGTCCCGCGGGACGCCGAGGATCTCGTAATAGTCTCGGAATTTCACGGCCATGCGACAACCCACAGAGTGGCGTGAACCTGCCAAAATGCAATCGGACTTCTAACCACCCGGCGGTTTCGATCAGGAGAGGATGAAAGCTAGCAAGTCCTCGTTCAGCTTGTCCTTGTGCGTCTCGGTGATGCCGTGGGGGGCGCCGGGATACACCACCAGCTTCGCGTCTTTGATCAGCTTCGCCGACTCGTGCGCGCTTATGGCGATAGGCACCACCTGATCGTCATCACCATGGAGGATGAGCGTCGGGATATCGAATTTCTTCAGGTCTTCGGTGAAGTCGGTCTCCGAAAAGGCCTTGATACACTCGTACGTGTTCAGGTGGCCGCCCATCATGCCTTGGAGCCACCAGGAGTCGATAGCACCTTGGGACGGCTTGGCGCCCGGCCGGTTGTAGCCGAAGAACGGCCCGGCAGGAACGTCTTTGAAAAATTGCGAACGATCTGCCAGTTGCGCGGCTCGGAAACCGTCGAAAACCTCGAGGGGAATTCCGTCCGGGTTTCCCTCCGTCTTCACCATCAGCGGGGGCACCGCGGAAATCAGACCCGCTTTGGCGAGCCGTGCGGTTCCGTGGCGTCCGATATAGCGGGCCACCTCGCCGCCGCCGGTTGAAAAGCCGAAGAGGATCACATTCTGCAGATCCAGATGGCGGATCAGCTCGGCGAGATCGTCGGCATAGGTATTCATCTCGTTGCCCTCGGAAGGCTGGCTGGACCTGCCATGGCCGCGGCGGTCGTGGGCGATGCATCGGTAGCCCTTGGATGCCAGGAAGATCATCTGGGCCTCCCAACTGTCCGAGGTCAGCGGCCAGCCGTGGCTGAAGACGATGGGCTGGCCCTTCCCCCAGTCTTTATAGAAGAGAGTGGTGCCATCCTTGGTGGTGAAGGTGCTCATAATTGTGGAGGGATGATCCGGGGATGCAGAAATAATCCGGTGCCGTAGGCGGAAGCGATCCCATATTTCAGAGTTCACCGGAGCTGCTTTGGCCGCTCGGATCATGCACAATGCAAGAAGTCCCTCTTGGTGCTTTGCAGGGTTTGCGTCCCGGTACTTCGCTCAGGGTCGCTTTTCAGCTCTGCAACGAATTGATTATCAGTTGAAAATGGGCGAGTCGCGTCGGAAGGTATGCCCCTTGCTGGATGGAAACGAGAAACCCGAAGAACCTCATGAAAACGATAACCCGAACCGCCGCACTCTTCCTGATAGCCCTCCTCGGAACGGCTGCCACTTCTTGCACCACGACCTATGATGCGGCAGGACGTCCCGTACAGTCCGTGGATCCCGGAACCGCTGCCGCTGGGGCTCTCGCCGCCGGTGCGCTGGGCTACGCGATCGGTCAGAACAACGACGATCACCACTACCACCACTACGGCTACCGCCGCCCCTACTATGGCCGCTATGGCTACCGCAAGTATCCTTACTACGGACGCCGCGGCTACTGGCACCGTTAGCGGGAGCGAGTTCCGGATGCCCCGATGCAAGTGGCACAATTTCCCGGCGAAACGAGCAAAGGCTCCTTCCAACGACAGGAGGACGCCTTCCGGGAGATCATAGGCGGCCCGTCGGGCCTGCCCGCCATTCCCGGCCGGTACCATCTTTACGTATCCCTCGCGTGTCCCTGGGCCCATCGCACGCTGATCACGCGGAAGATCCTCGGGCTGGAGGAATGGATCGGGGTTTCCATCGCCGATCCAGTGCGCGACGAGCGCGGCTGGGCCTTTCGTGAAGGCCGGGGCCACGGGGCCGATCCCGCGGAAGGCTTCCGCTTTCTTTCCGAAGCTTACCACGCGAGCGATCCGACCTTTGATGGACGGGTGACGGTCCCGGTGCTCTGGGACCGGGTGGAAAAGAGGATCGTCAACAACTCCGAAGACGACATCTGCCGCATGTTCCAGACCGCCTTTGCTCCCCCCGAAGCGCCGAATCTATTTCCCCCTGCGCTACAGAAAGAGCAGGACGCGCTGAGCTCCTTTCTTTATGAAAAGGTGAACAACGGTGTTTACCAAGCAGGCTTCGCGACCGAACAAAACGTTTACGAAAGGGCCGTCGGCGAATTGTTCCAGGCGCTGGAGTCTCTGGAGAAGCGCCTCTCCTCTTCGCGCTACCTTCTGGGAGACCGGATCGTGGAGAGCGATTGGCGGCTCTTCTGCACCTTGGTGCGGTTCGACGCCGTTTATCACGGGCACTTCAAGTGCAACCTGAAACGCATCCTCGACTATCCTTCTTTGCATCGGCATCTCTGCGATCTCTACCTTCAGCCCGGCGTCGCGGACACCGTGAACCTGGATCACATCAAGCGGCACTATTACCTCACCCACGACACCATCAACCCGACCGGAATCGTCCCGGCGGGGCCGGCGGTGATTTTCGGTAGAGGGATCGATCCGGAAATCCCGGGCTTGCCGCCAGGCTCATCCCGGGCGACGGATTCCGAATGAAAGCGGCATCGACATCGCCGGAGCTGATCCATTTCGAGGCGGACCCGCTCGTTCCGAATAGCCCGCTTCCCTTGCTCCTCTACCGGAAGGAATTCGACGATGCGGGAGAGAAGGGGGCGGAGTGGCTGGAGAAGACCTTTGCTGCCAATGGCTGGAAGAATTTGTGGCGGGACAGCGTGTATTCCTTCCATCACTACCACACGAACACCCACGAGGTGCTCGGTGTCTATCAGGGCTCGGCTCTGCTCCAGCTCGGCGGCGGGAGCGGCCGGAAAATCGAAGTGGAGGCCGGGGACGTCATCGTCATTCCCGCAGGCGTGGCCCATAAAAACCTCGGCGCGCGCGATGGATTCGCAGTCGTGGGAGCTTACCCGGATGGCGCGGAACCGGATCTCTTGAAGGAGGACGCGGATACCGCGGAAGAGGCGGCGGGACGTATTGTCCGCGTGCCCATCCCTGAGGCCGATCCCGTGCGAGGCCCGGCCAAAGGTTTGGTAGAAATCTGGAAACAGGCAGCCGCTTCGGAGGCCTGACCTCTCCTAGCGGCGGTTCGCTACCCGGAACTCCTTCGGCGTTACCCCGAGCCGCTGGCGGAAAAGATTCACCAGCGCGCTCGCCGTCCGGAAGCCGGAGCGCTCCGCCACCTCTTGCAGCGAAAGATCCGAGGACGAGAGCAGCCGCATGGCGAGATCGAAGTGTCCGCGCCAGATTTCCTCATGGAGGGTGCGGCCGATCAGCGTGTTGAAGCGGCCTTCCAGCGAGCGGCGGGAAATTGTCGTGGCGGCGACCACGTCGCGCACCTTGATCGTGGTGTCGGCGTGCTCGCGGATGAAGCGTAGGGCCGAGACCACGTCCGCATCGTCAAAGGCGAAGACATCCGTCGAGCGGCGCTCGATCACGTGGGCGGGCGGGATACGCAGGGGCTCCTCCGGC
>CAMPGU010000350.1 GCA_946885645.1 uncultured Haloferula sp. | reverse complement strand
GCTTCATGGTCCCGGCATAGCGGCCCCGCGGCATCGGTCAAGCCGGCACCGGTGGAGATCATTCCGCGGGAAGCGCTTGGGGAGGCTGTTCCACCGGCTGGGCACGCGGCGGGTCTTGCGGCACCGGCTTCGCCCGTGGCGCTTCCTCTTCCACCGGCTTCGCACGCGGGGTCTCCTCGGCCACCGGCTGGGCGCGGGGAGCACGCTCCCGCACCGGTAGCGCCCGCATCGGCTTCACGACGACCGGCGCGGGGGCCGGATCTGGCGGCGGGTCCTTTGGAACGGGGGGAGGATACTTGGGCTTTACCACCACCGGTTTTTCCGCCGGCGGGAGGGTCCGCCGCATGCGGATCTCCACCCGGCGGTTGGGTGCTTGTTCTTCAACGGAGCCCTCGTTAATCAAAGGCTGCGCCTTGCCGTGGCCGCGGGTGATGATCCGGTCGCCGTTGAGGTGAAGCGTGTTGACCAGATACTCCCGCACCGAGGCAGCGCGCCGTTTGGACAGGTCGAGATTGTAGGCATCCGCCCCGAAAAGATCCGAATACCCCTCGATCCAGCAATAAAGCCTCGGGTTCCTTTCGATGATCAGCGCCAGCTTCATCATCCCCACCTTCGCGCTCTCCCTCAGCACGGCGCTGTCGTACTCGAAAAGCAGGTCGCTCGGCAGCATCGTTTTCTTCCCCACCAGCACATCGGCGGAAAGACCTGCCATGTCGTCCAGGGTCACCATGCCGTCCAGCGTCCCCACGTCGGAAACTCCTCCCGCGCCTTTCTTCAGCAGGTCCTCCGCGAAACGATCCAGATTCGTGTCGTCCGCGATGCTGGCACCGGGATCCACGATGATCTGGGCGTCCGCGGCAAGGGGGAGCGGGTCCTCGGAGCGGCCGAGATCCGGCAGCGCGGTGTCGAAATCGAAACCCGCTGCGGGATCCACCACGATCCCTTCCGGCTCGCCTTTTAGCGCCGGGTTTTCCAGCCGGACGGCAAACTCCGGGTCCGTGAGATCCGGCTTCAGATCCATCTCCGTGTTCTCCGGGAGCTTGTCGAGCATGTCGATTTCCTCCAACAGGGCGGCCGCGTCCGGCGGTGCCTTCACGGGCGGGTCGGGTTCCACCACCGCTTGGTCGGGAGGCAGCATTTCCACCTGATCGATCACCACGCGCTCGGTGACGATTTCGTCCGATGGCGCGAACCCTTGGCCGATTTTGATATGGCCGAGGGCAAAGAACGCGGCGACGTGCAGGATCACGGCGACAAAAAACGCCACGGCCACCCACCATCCCATGTTGTCGGGACCGGGAAGCCGGAGCGGCTTTGCCGCGCGGGATTCGCGCCATGTGTAGCCGTTGTCCACGGCCCGACTATACGCCGGGCCCACCCGCTGACAATCACCGCCTCGCGGAAGGGTCTTGCCGCTTGGCACCTGGCGTGCTGGATTACGGTGCCATGTCCGCGAAAAAAGCTGCAAAGAAAGCGGCCAAGAAAGCCGTCTCAGAAGTTCCCGCGAAAAAGGCTTCCAAGAAAGCCGCGGCCAAGAAAAAACCGGCCTCCGGACCGTCGCCGGACGTCGCGACCGCCGCCTTCCTCAACTATCGTTCGCGAGTGGAAAAAGGACTGCCGGGGGACCAGCTTGGAGATTGGCTGGCTGCCGAGAATTCTCCGGACGTTTGACCCGCTTTGCGCTTTTCCGCTCGCCGCCTCCGCCCGAGACTCGCGGCGTGAACTGCTCCTCCCTTGGCATCGGCCTCGCCGGTCTCGGAACCGTCGGCTCCGGGGTCGTCCTCGCGCTTGAACGCAATTCCGGCCTCATCTGCGACCGCACCGGCGGCCAAGTGAAACTGGAAATCGCGAAAGTGCTGGTACGCGACGCCGCGAAATTACGCCCCGTCAACCTGCCGGCTGAAAAGCTCACCACCTCTTGGCAGGAGCTCGTCGAGGATCCCGCCGTGGACATCGTGGTGGAGCTGATTGGAGGTACCTCCGACGCCTTCGAGATCGTCTCCGCCGCCTTGAAAGCCGGGAAACCCGTCGTCACTGGCAATAAGGCCCTGCTCGCGGAGCGCGGCGTGGAGCTCTTCTCGCTCTCCAAGGAGCACGATACCCCCATTCACTTTGAAGCGGCGGTCGCCGGCGGCATCCCCATCATCAAGACGGTCCAGGAATCCTTCATTGGAAACCGCATTCACTCGATCACCGGGATCATCAACGGCACTTCGAACTACATCCTCGAGCGCATGACCACCGCCGGGCTTGAGTTTTCCGAGGCCCTCGCGGAAGCCCAGGCGCTGGGTTATGCGGAGTCCGATCCCGCCCTCGACGTCAACGGCTGGGATGCGGCCCACAAGGCGATCCTCCTCGCCACGCTCGCCTATGGTTTCCCCATCGACCCGGCCAAGGTCCACGTCGCCGGGATCGAGCAGGTCCGGCCCATCGACATC
Source organism: uncultured Haloferula sp. (assembly GCA_946885645.1). The sequence goes on along the minus strand of CAMPGU010000350.1, from coordinate 1,449 downwards.
GATTTCGCCACGCGCCTCGGCTATGTCGTGAAGCTGCTCGCCGTGGTGCGGGAGCATCCCGACTGTTCGGTGGAGCTCCGCGTGCAACCCTCGTTCATCGCGAAAAGTCATATCCTCGCGAGTGTCCACGGGGTCTTCAATGCCGTGGCCGTGCATGGGGATGCCGCAGGCGAATCCCTCTTCTACGGCCGCGGTGCCGGCCAGGACCCCACCGCTTCGTCCGTCGTGGCGGATCTTGTGGAGGCTGCCCGCTCGCTGCGCCAGGCCTCCGGGCATCGCGGCTTCCTCCCGTACCGGGAGAGCGGCGTGCTGCTGCCCGTCGAGGAGACCGAGACCGCTTATTACGTCCGCTTCGACGTGACCGATCGCCCCGGCGTCATCGCGGAGGTCGCGCGCGTGCTTGCGGATGCAGGCATCGGCATTTCCGGCACCCATTCCCCGGTCAAGCCGGACCAGCCCGACGCGGAATTCCTCGACATGGTCTTCATCCTCCACACCTGCCGTTTCGGCCTGCTCCAGGAAACCCTCCGGAGAATCGAAGCGCTGGAGTGCATCAATAGCGCGCCGGTCGTTTTCCGCATCGAGAAGCTCTGAGCGGCAGTCTTCCGGAAGGGGTAACTTGCGGTTTGCTTCTCTCCGAATCCTCCGCCTAGCCTCTCCGCATGCCCGAGCCGCGCGTCATCGTCAAAGTCTTCCTTTACCAGATCACCCCGCAGATCTGGCGGCGATTCTCGGTGCCGGCGTCCTTCACTTTTCTCCAGCTCAACGATGCCATTCAGGACGCGATGGGCTGGGAAAACAAGCACCCGCACGAGTTCCGCCACGGCTCCGGGAAAAATCTCAAGGACGTGATCGGCCCGGTCGGATTGGCCGATCAGGTTCCTCCCGGCGGCGAATTCCAGGACGAGACGAAGATCACGATCGCGGATTTCATCGGGAAAAAACGCCTGCCGCTGCGGATGCTCTACCGCTACGACTTCGCGGAGGAGTGGATCCATGAAGTCGTCCTCGAGAAGAAAGAGGAAGGCGACGAGACCGGCCCGGTCATGATCGACGGCGCCCGCGCATGTCCGCCGGAGGACTTCGGCGGTGTCTTCCAGTATATGGAGGCCCTGCACGGCCAGATCGGCTGGTACCGCGGCGAGTACGATCCCGAAGCCTTCGACATCAAGGAAGTCGTCTTCGGCGGCAAAAAACGGAATCCGAAAAAGCGGAAGTTGCGTTGATCCCCTGGTTCATCCTCCCGGGACGACAATGATCGGAGCTTCGTCTTCCGGATTGAAATCGGGATACTTCGGGGAGAGGCGATAGAAGAATTTCGGTGGCGGTGCCCCGTAGAAGCGCTCGTCGGGATTGCCCAAAGGCTCGGTTTCGTAACGGAGCCCCCTCCAGGTGGCCATATCCGCGCATCCCTCCATGCGGTAGTGGAGTCCGCCGGTGACATAGGGC
>CAMPGU010000349.1 GCA_946885645.1 uncultured Haloferula sp. | reverse complement strand
GCTCAGTTGGTAGAGCAGTTGATTTGTAATCATCAGGTCACCAGTTCGAGTCTGGTAGCCGGCTCCATCGGGAAAATCAGGAACAACGGGCGGGGATCTGGCCGCCAGTGCTCGCCTCGAATAGCCCCGGACCCTGCAAGCGGCCCTCCTGCCGCACTTCCCGCTCCAGTTGGATCATCCCGCTGCTGCCGTACACCCGGATCGTTCCCCCGTCCCGCCGGGCGGAAAACACCGCATACTCCATCGCCGTCTCGGCATTCCGGAACCAAAGGTCGGCATGGCGCCCGAGCGTATCGGTGAGGCCGACACCTTGGCCTTTCTCGCGGGGGCGAATCTCGTAAATGCTCACGAGTTCATATGAACAGTTTTCCGCGCTTGTGTCAAGCTTCATCCCAAAGTAGCCCCCGGCCACATCTCGGCGCTGAAAAGGAGGGGCTCGGCACAATGTTCAATTTTCGCTCGGTCGTGTCTGGTTTTGGGTGCATTTGGCGGATTTAGGGAACACTTCACCCTTTTAAAATCCGGTTTTTTGCGGATCTTGGAGGGGTGCGAGGGCGCTCCGGTGCCTGAAACACCATCGGGATCTCTAGCAGATGAGCGTCGGTTGAAACTTCCGGGGGGAACAACAACTGGTCCACTGCAAGGGCTCACGATGAAAGAAAAAGCGCGAATTGGATTTCCGGGGGGAACGACGATTCGCGCTTTTCTTTTGCCCGATGGCTGCCGCGCTTCCTCCGCGATCGCGTGACGTAGCCACGTTGACGGGCGGGCTCCTTCCGATAAGGATCGGCGCGCCCCCCGCCCCCATGAAGATTCTGGTCCACGATTACGCAGGCCATGCGTTTCCGCCCTCACTGAGCCGCGCATTGGCCGCGAGAGGCCATCAGGTGGTCCACGCCTTCGCCAGTTCCCTGCAGACGCCGCGCGGGGAATTGCAGCGCAATTCCGGTGACGCGCCCACGCTGGAGTTTCAGGAGATCCCGATGGATCCGGACTACCCGCGCTTCAAGTACTCCTTCCGCCGCCGGCGTGGCATGGAGATCCGTTATGGACAAGCCGCTGCGGATTTCGTGCGCAAGTGGAAGCCTGATGCGGTGCTTTCCGGCAATACCCCCACGGAGACGCAGGAGCCGATCACCCGCGCCACGGTGGAAGTCGGAGGGCGCTTTTACTACTGGGTGCAGGATTTCTACAGCCTCGCCGTCGATAAGCTCCTGCGGAAAAAGATCCCGGTCGCGGGCGGGCTCATCGGCGCGTGGTACCGCCTGCTCGATCTGCGGCAGTTCCGCCGCAGCAGCGGGATCGTCACGATCACGGAAGACTTCACGCCGATCCTCACGAAGGAATTCGGCGTGGATCCCGGGCGCGTATCCGTGGTGCCGAACTGGGCGGTGATCGAGGACCTGCCGGTGCTGCCGAAGGACAATCCCTGGTCGCGGCGCAACGGCCTCCATGACAAGTTCGTGTTCCTCTACTCCGGCACCATCGGCATGAAGCACAATCCGGCGATGCTGCTGGAGCTGGCCAAGCGGTTCGAGAGCGATCCGGCGGTGCGCGTGGTGATTGTTTCAGAAGGCATCGGCGCGGAGTGGCTGCGGCGCGAGTCCGGGCGTGCGGGACTGGGCAATCTGCTGCTCTTGCCCTACCAGCCCTTTGCGGAGCTGCCGGAGCTTCTCGCCACCGGCGATGTCCTGACGGGCATCCTGGAGCAGGAGGCGGGGGTCTTTTCCGTGCCTTCGAAAACCCTCAGCTACCTCTGCGCCGGACGACCGCTGCTGCTCGCGGTGCCGCAGGAGAACCTGGCGGCCCGGATCACCAAAGACAACGCCGCGGGGCTGACCGTGGCTCCGGACGATCTGGAAGGATTCCTCGCGGCAGCGGAACGCCTCCGTGCGTCTCCGGAAGAACGGGCGAGGTTGGCGGCGAATGCCCGCGCCTACGCGGAAGCGACTTTCCCCATCGAGAAGACGGCGAACACCTTCGAGGAAATCCTCGCAACGACACGCTGAGGATACGCAGCGGCTCCGGGACCAGCCGCAATGCGCTTTCCCATCGCCGTCTCCGCGGCCAAGCTCCTCCCACTCCATGCGCTGCCTCTGGATCACCCGGCAAGACCCGCGCCCCGCCAATAGCGGGGAGCTGATCTATACGCTCGGCCTGCTGGAGTCGTTGGCGGCGCAGCCCCGCATGGAGATTACGGTGCTGGGACACAAGGCGGCGAAATCTGCCGACGGCGGTCCGGCGGTAGCCTGGGAACTCCACGGCAACATTCCCGGCGGCCGGCTGAAGAGCCTGCTCTCCGCCTTGCCGGGCGATGCCTATCGCTTGGGAAATCCGGTCCAGCGGGAGGCACTGGCTTTCCTGCTCGGGAACAAATGGGACTGGGTCGTCATCGATCAAGCAGCCTGCGCCTGGGCCCTGCCGATGATCCCGGCGGCTGTGAAGGTCGCCTACCTCGCGCACAATCACGAAGCTTCCGTCCGCAAGCAGGTGGCATCGGATGGCGGCGGTTCCCTTCCCATGCGGATGGCCCTGAAATGGGACGCCCGCAAATACGCACGCATGGAACGCGTCCTCGCGCGCCGTGCCGACCTGATTTCCGCGATCACGCCGCGGGACGCCGCCGCCTTCCGCGAGGAAAATCCGGGCAAGCCGGTCTGCGTGCTGCCCCCCGGCTACGGGGGCACGGCCGCGCCGGGTCCCCCGCGCGAGATCACCGCGGAAACGCCGCGCCGCGTGGTGCTGGCCGGAGCCTTCGAGTGGCTGGCAAAGCGGCGGAACCTCGAGACCTTCCTCCGGGCCGCGGAAGGGCCCTTCCAGCGGGCAAAGATCGCCTTCCAAGTGGTGGGAAAGGCCGACCCCGCGTGGTTCGCCGCTCTCGCAAAGCGCTATCCCTGGGCATCTTTCGATGCGAATGTCCCCTCGGTTTCGCCTTACCTTGATCAAGCCCGCGTCGGCCTCATTCCGGAAGCGCTCGGGGGCGGCTTCAAGCTGAAGGCGCTCGACTACGTTTTCCGCGGCTTGCCGCTGGCCTCGGTGGAGGCCGCCCTGAGCGGCGTGCCCGTGGACCCGCGGACGGAAGCGATCACCGCGCCGGACCCGGCCTCGCTGGCCGAAGCGGTGGCTGCGCGGATCGACGATCTGGAATTCCTGAACCACGCCGCGCAACGGGCGCTGGAAGCCTGCCGCGGCGCTTTCCGCTGGGCGGACCGGGGAATCACGCTGGCCCGGGCGTTGGAGAATCCGGAAGCATTCCGCTGCTGAGCATCCGTCGCTCCATGATCGCAGGCACCGACAGCATCGAAGTCCCCGCCACCGCCGCCGCGCCGCGGGTGGAGAAGCTGTTGTGGGTCTTCATGATCTCCTTCGCCTTCGACTACCGGGCTTCGCAGGCGCGGGAAGCCGCCGGCGGAGCGGGGATCGATCAGCTCCTCTTCCTCGCCGGGGCGATCTTTTCTACCGCGGGCATCCTGCTGCTCGGCTGGCGGCATCTGCTGGTGCGGCCGGGGGCCTGGCTGATCCTGGGGTGGGGGACTTTCCTCGCCTTCATGGGGGCGAATGCGCTGCTTCAGGGAGTCGCGCCGGGCCGGGCGGTCCGCATCATCCTGCCGCTGTGCCTCTGTCTGGCCGGGATGATGAACGCGCACATCGCCGGCTGCGCGGGTGTTAGACCCTCGCGTATCGTCGCACCCGTTTTCGCGGCGGCCTGCATCAATGTGATCTGGCGGATCTTCCACGGTTTCGTCTTCAAGGGCGTGACGCTCGAAACGGCGCGGGTGGAGGTGCAGAGCTCCGCGAACAACTGGATCGCGGCGTGGATCGGCTGCGCGCTGCTGCTGCGGTCCCGTTTCCATTGGCTGCTGCCCCTTGCGATCGGCGTGCTCTGCTTCGGCA
>CAMPGU010000348.1 GCA_946885645.1 uncultured Haloferula sp. | reverse complement strand
TCTTTCCCGTGCCGGGTGGTCCAACGAGGATAACGGCCGGGGAGGATCGGATTGCCGTCAGGATCATTCGCCAGACACGCGACTCGATCTGGATGTCCGGTTCCTCCTCGCCATCATCGACAACGCCGCCGACCGGCACGATCGACATAGGAGAGCCGCCCTCCACCTCCACACTTGCGTCAGGAGCTCTAGCGAGCCGGTCCTTCACAGCGGCTTCGATCCGCGGCACGTCTGCAGCCGCCGTCTCGTCCCTCATCCTTTTGAGGCCGGCGAGTAGCTCTTGAGCGGTGAGAGCTTCGATGTCGCCGCACCACCAGATGTCCGCTTCAGACACGGTTGCATACATCGTGATGGTGCGGTGCTGGAATGCCGGAGTCAGCGAAAAGTTTGAAGTTTCGGAATAGGGGATGTCTCGGGAAGCCGCTTCGGACGCGAACGCGCTGAATAGTGTAGCCGCCGAAACAGCCATGAACCTTCCTTCGGCGAAGTCGAACACCATGAGGAAGGGATTGTGAGCGAACAGAGCATCAGCACCTGCCGCGATGGCCTGCCCCAGCGCCTCAACCCGACTGGCGGGGCGGCCCGCCCCATTGAGGATCAGCGTGAACGCAATGGCGTCCCAAGTTCCCACTCCCGGTTCCGTAAGCTCAAAGCGGTAGATGGGGTTCCGGCTGCCCCGCGTTTCAACTCCGAGTGCTGCCGCACCCTCGCTTGAGGTCAGGCGGTCGACGGTGAGCTCGGGGATCGCGGTTGCGAGTGCGCTAAGCTTCGAATTTAATGCGTCGTCTTTGGCCATTCTAGGCGCGCGTCCCGGCGAGTTCGTCGCCGGCCGGAGCAACGCCAATGCCGTAGAACCGGTCCAGCACGCCAGCGACCTTGTCAGCGATAGCTTCGGCCATCAGCGGTGGAACGGCGTTGCCGCACAGTTTGTACTGGTCGACTTGGCCGCCGTAGAAAACATGGCCGTCGGGGAAAGACTGGAGACGGGCAGCCTCGCGAACCGAGATCAGCCGCTGCTGCTCTAGGTCATAGTGAATGAACGTTCCCCAATGAGGGTCCGGCTTCGTGAGCAAAGTCCCTGAGATTTCGTCCGGTGAGAGCCGCCCATATCTCTTGGTGTGGTCTTTGCGGAGCGCCCGCTGCATCCCCGGCGGAAGAAGGTCCGACGGAATGTCGCGCCAATCACCATTAGCCGGTATGTGCTTCACACGCTCGGTGTTCGGATAAGCGAGAGCCCGGCACCAATGGTTCGCCAAGACCTCCACACGCCCACGCATCTGCCGCTGATAGCTAGAGCTGGGTTCGCGAGAACCCGCGTAGGACGCCAAGTCGACGCCCCCACCATTCTCCAACGGCGGCAGGTCTCCGATTGCTTCGCCGACGGTGACCGGAGCCTCAAGCCTCGGCCCAATTTGCGGAATAGCGCTCTGCTCGAGCCGCCGCCTGTATCCAATCGCATAGTGGAAGGTGTGCGACCGCCCGCCTTTGAAATGAGCTTGGGCTAACGAATAGTGCCGCGGCGATGGGAGCTCCGCCTTTCCGGCTTTGTCGGCGACGTCCCGGCGGGTGCCAACAACTACAATCCGAAACCGGTCCTGCGGGACACCGTAGTGCGCAGCGTTGAGTATCCGGAAGTCGACCTCGTAGCCCGGAAACGAACGGGAGGCGGTGGAGATCGCCATCAGGAGTTCATCGAAGAAGCGCCCTCCTTCCAGCGAGAACATCCCGGGCACATTCTCAAGGACGAAAAGCTTGGGAGCGAGTCCCTTCAGAAGGCGGACATAGTGCCGGAAAAGGAAGTTGCGAGGATCCTCTGCCGAGCGGATGTGGGAGTTGACGGAGTAACCCTGGCAGGGCGGGCCGCCGAGGAGCACATCCAGGTCCCCGGGCTCGAAAGCGCGGGCACCGTTCGTCGAAACTGCCCGGAGCAAACGCCTGACGTTGATGTCCTCGACGGAGCCAGGGAGCGGGACCACACCGGACTTCCGCCCATTTGAGGCCGCAAAAAGCGGATCAAAATTCATGAGGAACGTCTGGAGCGCGACGGGCCAGAGGTCATTTGCGAATTTGGAGGCGAAACCGACCGAATGGAAGCCGCGGGAGAGCCCTCCGGCACCACAAAAGAGCTCCCCGGCCGAGTAGCTCCGGGGCGCCGCGTCTGACATTTCCATGTTTCCCCTCTCGCGCTATCCGCGCCGCTGCACCTACCTAACGCGGGCCGATTCGGCCGTAAATGCGAAATCGGGGGTGCCATGCGGCGCCGCCAAGGAACCGCCTGTCATCTCCATTTTTCAGAGGCAGAATGGACACCGTCTCGCCTGAACGACGAAGTGCTATGATGTCGGGCATTCGAAGCAAGGACACCGGCCCGGAGCTCGCCGTCAGGCGTTACCTACATCGCGCCGGGCTGCGGTATCGTCTGCATTGCCGAGACCTTCCAGGCATCCCGGACATCGTATTCCGCCGCCGAAAAACGGTTGTCTTCGTCCACGGCTGCTTCTGGCACGGCTGCCCGACATGTGCGGTGGGCGCCCGCCGAGTGAAGAGCAATACGGACTACTGGAACGCGAAGGTGGCACGGAACCAGGCTCGCGACGTCAAGCACCGCGGATCGTTGGAGGCAGCTGGCTGGCGCGTTCTCTACCTCTGGGAATGTGAAGCCAAAAACCCGGAGGCGCTTGCAAATTTGGTTCGGAGCATAAGAGGCGCCGCCAAATAACAGGTGAGCTTCCGGCAGCCTACCGCGATCTACACCTCTCCGGCAGAGAAGCGGGCGATCAGCGCATCGATCTCAGCATGCCACGCGCGCTGGTATCGTTCTTGCTCGAAAGCTTCCGACGGCGTGTAGTTGCGGTCCCTGATCCGCTTCAGCTCCGCAACGAGGGCGTGACGGGATGCGAGGAAAGTTCGGTCCACGAAATAGTCATGGGCCTGGTATCTAGCCAACGCCTCATCCGCTTGGCGCTCATAGCTAGGGTTATCGCGCAGCCGCTGCCGGCATTGCTGGAGGTACAGCCGATGGTCCTCGGCCCTAGCCTTGAACTGCCGGTTCTATGCGTTCGCGTCCCACTCCATCGAGCCCCCTGTGTTTTGGCCACACCGTCAAAGCCTGTCCGGAAAACAGCCTTCCCATAGCACAACTGACCGCGAATGCTGCCTGGCGAGCTGGGGCAGGGCGCTGCCACGCGGTTATCGGCTCCCTCCCCGCGAATTCTCCGCCCGTATCGCGGGCGATATGAACCGAACATCCGAGTCTGACGCCAACCGCCTCCCCACCAAATCAATGAAGGCTTGATAACGCTTAAGCCCTAGCTGCCGCGTCTCATCGTCGAACGGCGGTTGATGCGCGATCATCGTCAGCTGATGGTGGACGAACGTGCCAAAGGCTTCGGCTAGAAGGTCGACCTTGCTTTCAAGCCGCTCCTGGCCGCGGCTCATCCGGTCGAGCCGCACGCCAAACCTCAGGTCCAGCTCATGACCGGCACGCCGCTCGAGCACGGCTTTCAGCCCCTCCGTCAGCACCGCCGTTTTTGACGAGCCGGAGGATGCGCAGAGCCGATCGAGCGCCTCGGACAGATCATCCGGGAGATAGAATTGGTGGCGGGTTTTGAACGTCTTCATGGCAGCGCCAGTATGTAGGCAAGCAGCGTCGGCCCGAACGGCGCCTCGGCCGCACCACGGGACTGCTCACCGCACGTGCCTCCAGCTCACATGCCGATGCTGGGGCCCTGCCGCTCGCGGCCAATGGTCCAGCTGATCCCCCCGCCGCGCACAACACCGGAGATCTCCCGTCCAATCTGCCGCTCGAGCACTGGCCTCCACGGCACTAGGCTGAACTCGAGCGAGTGCTCGACCAGCGCAAACTTCCGGTCGCCGACCTGGACCGCTCCGCGGCAGATCCCCTGCACGTGG
>CAMPGU010000347.1 GCA_946885645.1 uncultured Haloferula sp. | reverse complement strand
AGACATCCCTGAACGCGGCGGTGATCCGGCTGGCCACCGGCGATCTGCCCGGTTTCGAGGCCATCGCCGCCAGCCAAGGAAAGGACCCGCGTATTTCGGACGATCTCGCGCTGGAGCGGGCGTTGTTCCTCACGGCACAGCGGGATCCCGCGGCGATGGGGGCGCTGGACAAATTCATCCTCGAACATCCCCGGCATCCGCGCGTGGCGGAGGCGCGTCTGGCTGCGGCTCACGCCGCGCTGGAGGGGAGCCCTCCGGATCCGGCCTTTGCCAAAGCCCAGATTGAAGCCATCGGAGAAGATCAGGCGGCGGCTCTTCCGCAAGCTTCGCTCGCCCTGGCCGGAATCCGTCTGGCCGCGGTGGAGAAGCGCTGGACAGACGCTGCAGCGCTGGCGGACGGCTTTCTCGCCGCGCATCCCGCGGACCCGCAGGCACCGCAGATCCGCTTCGAGCTTGGCAACGCGCGGTTCAAGAACGGCGACTACAATCAGGCCCGGCTGGAACTGGAAAAACTGGCGCTGGAAGCTCCTCAGGATCCTTTGGCACAGCCCGCGCTGCTGCTGGCGGCGCGGGCCGCCGCGCTGGGAGCGACCGCCCAGGCGAAACAGGAGAGCCTCGTCCTCTTCGATAAATTGATCGCCGCCAATGGGCCGCTCTCGGACGTGGCCCGCTTGGAAAAGGCGCGGGTGCTCGGATACGCCGAGGCAGCCAGGGAACTGCTGCCGTGGTTCCGCGGGATGAAGAAGGACAACCCGCTGCGGCTGATCGCGGGGCTGCACCTGTGCGACGCCCTCTACAATAGCGCCGGAAGCGATCCGGCACCGCTGGAGCAGGCGCTCGGGATTTACGAGGACCTGCTGGCAAACATGCCTCCGGATTCATCCCGGCGCTTCGAAGTGGAATTCCTGCGCGCCCGGGTACTGGAGCAGCTTCCGGATCCGAAGGACGCCGCGAAGAAGCGCGAGGCGGAGGCGCTGGACGCTTATTTCAGCGTGCTGCAAAAGGCTTCCAAACAGGCACCCGCCGATTGGGAGTGGGTCGATTCATCCGGAGTCCGGGCGAGGAGGCTGCTGGAGAACGCGGAGCGATGGGAAGCGGCCATCGCCGTCGCCGAACAGCACGCCAAGCTGCCGAGCAAAGGGGCTAAGGAAGCGGCCGAGCGCGCGAAGACGCTGAAGCTGGAACACTTCCATTGGGAAGATTGATCCGCTCCGCAAGCGGCCGGCCTCACTTTACTTTCGGCGGTGCCGGGATGGCCACGGCTGCCGACAGATCGGTAGCACCGTATTGCGCCGGGGAGATGGCAGAGGCCCTGCCGTCGATGTAGAGCACAGGGTGCTTGTTCCCGATGGACGGCCCGATCAGGAGTTCTCCGGATCCTGCCGGATCGAGCTTGGCCTGCGGAAAGTAGTACCACTCGCCCGGGTAGGAAGACTTCATTCCAAGGAGGCGCCCGGTTCCGGGCGCGATCCCGCGGGCATCCAACTGGCCGAGCACGCGGGAGCCGGTGAGGCCGGAAAACTTCGCTTCACGGGCCGCGAGCTGGTCCGAGGGAAGGGAGCCGTACTCTCTTTCGAATCCAACCAGAGCCACGTGCATCTGCTTGAGATTGTTAATGACCTCGACCCGGTCCGCCGCGTGGCGCTGCTTCAGGACCACCGGTGCGGCCAAGCCGGCGACCGCGGCAACAGCGACGAGGCCGATGATGATGAAGCTGAAGTAACCGGTGATCAGGCCGGCGATGGCCATCCCCCTGCCGCCGAGGCTTTCCCCCGAGCGCTTGATGGCCGCGATCGCCATGTGACCGGTGATGATCGCGGGCAGTCCGGTCAACCCAAGGGTGCAGAAGCCGAGGATCCCACAGATCATGCTGGCAAGGGCGAGGCCGGAGTTTTGCCGCGGCTGATAAGGGGACATGGGCGGGGGAACGGGGAGGTCCATGGAGCCGAATCTGAAGAGCGATATCCCGGAGATCAAGCAATCGCTAGCATGGCGGACTGCCGCGGAGCGGGGATTTGACACGCAGCCCTCGCTGAGCCGAGCATCCGGACATGTCCAAAGCCCTCATCCTCACCGCCATGTCTGCAGTCCTTGCCACCTCCGCCCTCGCCGAAAACGAATTTCGCCACGTCGTGCTCTTCAAATTCAAGCCGGAGGCCACCGCGGACAAGGTGCAGGAAATCGAGAAAGCCTTCGCCGAACTGCCCTCGAAGATCGACACCGTGACCGGCTACGAATGGGGCAAGAGCGAGAGCGTGGAAGGATTGAATGACGGCTTCACCCATTGCTTCCTGGTGACCTTCAAGGACAAGGCCGGACTCGAAACCTACCTGCCGCACGAGGCGCACAAGGCCTTCGTGGACAAGCTGAAGCCCCTGCTGGAGAAGGCGACCGTCTTCGATTACACCGCGAAGAAGGATTGATGCCGCCGGTGGCTTTCAACTGCTGACACGCTGCCGGCGTTTCACTGATGAAATCCGGTTCGCGACCGCGTAGGGTGTGCCCATGAAAGCAAGTTCGGAAGATTCCGGGATTTCGCGCCGCGGCTTCGTCGGGGCCGCCTTGGCGGGGATGGCTGCAATCGGCTCGAAGGCCGGGGCCGAGACTCCGGCGGCGGCCGCGCCCTTCCGCGATCCTTTCGTGTACCGCTTTAAAATCGGCGGGCTGGAGGCTTTCTCGATCAGCGATTGTGATCTCGGCTTGCGCGAGGGGCTGGACCTGATGTGGCCGGAAGAGGCCCGTCCGAAAATGAAGGCGGAAATGGAGCGCCACGGCGAACGGCTGGATTCGCTGCCGCTTTACGTGAATGTCCTCGTGATCCGCTCCGGCAAGGACGTGGCGATCTTCGACGCCGGCTTCGGCAAAGGCGGCAATCCCCGGATGGGCTGGCTCAACGACGGACTGGCGGCCGTGGGGATTTCTCCGGAGCAGGTGACCGCCGGCTTCCTGAGCCATGCGCACGCGGACCACCTCAACGGCTTCGTCGAACAGGGAAAGCCGGCGTTTCCGAATGCGGAGATCTATCTGCTGGAGGACGAGCTGAAGTTCTGGCGTTCACCCGAACCGGACTTTTCGAAATCGAAGCGCGACCAGAAGCAGATCCCGGGAATGGTGCGGGAGGTGCGTTCGCACTTCGACACGCTTCAGGAGAAGCTGCGGCCGGTAAAGCCGGGCACCGAGGTTCTCGGCGGCATCGTCCGGGTCGAGGGAGCCCCGGGCCACACCGACGGCCATGCCTGCTTCCGCATCCGCTCCGACGGGGAAGAGCTGCTGCACCTGATGGATCTGGCCCACCACCACCTGCTGATGTTCGCGGATCCGGAGTGGACCATCGCCTTTGACCATGATCCGGCAACGGCGGTCGTGACGCGGAAAAAGTATTGGAGCGAGGCGGCATCGCAGCGCACGCGCTGCTACGCTTTCCACCTCCCTTGGCCGGGGCTGGGCCACATCCTCCCGGACGGTCCCGCCTACCGGTGGTGGGCGGAGCGGTGGAGTTGGGGCGCGTAAGCTGCGGCGGCCTGCGGAGTTTTTCCGCGGGTCAGCCTCATCGCGCCTCCCCGATGCCCTTTCCCGCCGCATTGAGAAAGGGCTCCAAAGGCTTGGCCGGAAGAGCACGCATGCCCGCGACGACGCATCTCGCGTTCAGCAGCGAGCCCGCGGCATTGGTATGGGTGCCCTTGTCTGCAAACAAAGCGTCAACCGCAGCGGAACCCATCTCCGAATACACCCCGCCGACGATGTCCGCGAGGTCGAGGAAATGCACCCCTTCCGCTTCGGCGCTGGATTTCACCCAAACCCGCCACTCCTGCCAATCACCTGGAAACTTCCCCTGAGAGTCGAACTTCTTGTGGGGGACCGGCGAGCACAGGACCACCGTCGCACCCTTCGCCCTTGCGGTGCGGGCGTAGCGGCGCAAGTACCAGCCGTAGCTGTGAACTGTTT
>CAMPGU010000346.1 GCA_946885645.1 uncultured Haloferula sp. | reverse complement strand
CGCGTGAAGCGCCAGGCGCTGGCTCTCCGCCAGGCCTGCCACGAAGCTGTTTACCGCCGCATGGGAGGAGGCGTCGGGCCGCGACGACAGGACCGCTTCCAGCACGTGAATGCCTTCCAGATGCTCGGATGCTTCGTGCAGGGTCTCGAACTGCTCTCCGAGCCAGTCCTGGGCCTTCGGGGAGTGGAGGGCCAGGGAGCACAGATAGGCCACCACGGGGTCCATCGGGGCGGCCTCCACCTTCTCCGGCTCCGGCGGTGCATTGCGGTCGCGTGCGGCCGGTTTGTTCTTGGCCGCCTTCGCGGCTCGCAGGACGGCATCCCGAAGCTCCGGAACCCCTGTCCTCAAGCGGGTGGCCACGTGGTTGATCATTCCGTCCCGGTTCACCGGGTCGGGGACGAGCGCCAGCAACGCGGCACACTCGCGGGCGAAGGCCGAGCGCTGCTGGAGGTCCGCCAGACGGTTGTCCGCGGCGGCGCGGTCGATCAGGAAATCGAAGAAATCCATCGCCTTGGCGAGGATCTCCCGGAACGCATCCGGCCCGTTCTTCCGCATGAAGGAATCCGGGTCCTCCCCGGCGGGCATGCGGACCACGCGGACGGGGATGTTTTCCGCGGCCAGTTCGCGGAAGGCCTTCTCTGTCGCCGAGAAGCCCGCTTTGTCCGCGTCGTAGCAAAGGATCGCATTCTTGGTGTAGCGGCGCAGCATCCGGGCATGCTGGGAGGTCAGGGCCGTGCCGAGGGTGGCGACGGCGTGCTCGATGCCCTGCTCGTGGCAGCAGATCACGTCGAGCTGCCCCTCGCAGATCAGCACGGCGTTCTCCTTCAGGATCGCCTTGCGCGCTCGCTCGAACGCGAAAAGCACGTTCGATTTTTCGAAGAGGGGAGTTGCGGGGGAGTTGATGTATTTGCCGCTGTTAGGATCTTCCCGGATCTGCCGGCCGGAGAATCCGATCACGTCCCCGTGGTCGTTCCTGACGGGGAACATCAGGCGATCGCGGAAGCGGACGTAAACGCCGCCCTGCTCCCGCTGCACCAGGATTCCGGAGGCCACCAGATCCCGGCCCGCGAAGCCCTTCCCGCGCGCCCAATCGAGGAACATCTTCGGTTGCTCCGGCATCCAGCCGACCATCCAGCGGACGGCCATCTCCTTCCCGAAGCCCCGGGACTTCATGTATTCCCGCGCGTGGGTGGCTTCCTTCGTGAAAAGCATCCGGTGGAGGTATTCCGCGATCTCGCGGTGAAGGTCCAGCAGGCGCCCGCGCTCGCGGCGCGCCTTGTCCTCCCTGGGATCAGTCGTTTCCTCCACCACTGCGATGCCCGCACGGTTGGCGAGTTTCTTCACCGCGTCCGAGAAGGTGAGGTTCTCGTATTCGCGGACGAAAGTAATGGCATCGCCGCTCTTCCCGCAGCCGAAGCAGTGGAAAAACTGGCGGACGGGGTTGATGTTGAAGGAAGGGGTCTTCTCGTTGTGGAAAGGGCACAGCGCCTTGTAGGAGGGGCCCGCCCGCTTCACCGGGATATACGCGCCGATCACCTCCACGATGTCCGTGGCGGCAAGGATCTGCTCGGTCGTTTCCCGCGAAATCTGGGGCACGCCCCCAGTAAAGACAGGTACGGGGGAAATCAAAAGCGCGGACGATGCCGAACTTTTCAGATGCGGAAGCAAAAGCCCGGTGCAGCTTCGCTTGGATCGGCGGAGACCTTTCGTTGGTCCCAACCCCAAAAAATCGTTATGAAAGTCGCCCGCAAGAACTCAAAAGGGGAGACCCGGGAACTGCTGCTGAAAGAGTATTTCCTGAACGCCTATCTGATCGCCGTATTGAAGAGAGCCGGGGAAGAGGCAGCCCGCTTCGCGGGAAAGCCAGCTCCGCTCCCTGCACGAGTGCGTGCGGGTAGCTGAGGCCGCCGCAGACTTGCATTCGAGCGCATCCGCCCTTGAAAAGGGGGGTTGCGCTGGCATCCGGCTTGTCATAACTTCCGGCGAATGGACGACCTCCGGATTTTGAGGTCCGCACTGGGCTGGCTGGAACTGGGCTTACCAGAGGAAGCCCTGTCCGAACTTACCGCCCTCTCGGCAAGGGACCGGATGCGCAGGCACGCTTTGGAGCTTCGCTTGCTGGCCGAGATGGAGTCCCGCCGCTGGAACGCGGCCGCCGATACCGGGCGCCTGCTCTGCCTGAAGGAGCCGAAGGAGGCGCGTTTCTTTATCCATGCCGCCTACTGCCTGCACGAAACGGGGGATACCCTGGCGGCGCGGGACTGGCTTCTTCGCGGCCCGGCCACGCTGATCGAGGATCCGCTGTTCCATTACAACATCGCCTGCTACCTAGCCGTTCTCGGGGATCGGAAGCGGGCGGAGTCCCATTTGGAGCGCGCTTTTGAAATGGACTCCTCCCTGCGGGAAACGGCGCAGGAGGATACGGACCTGGCCGCGTTGCGGAAGGATGATTGAGAGGCAGGATCGGCCCTCCCTAGTACTGATTTCGTTTGAAAATTAGTGCTTGGAAATTAGTCCTTTCCCCTCGTGTCCCCGTCCGCGCTCGGTGAATTGCTTTCCGTCTTCGAGGAGAATTTCCGCTCTCGCGGGGAGATTGGAGCCTCGGTGAGCGTCTGGTGGCGCGGAGAAGAAATCCTGAGTCACGGCGAAGGCTGGTGCGAGCGGGAGAAGACCCGGGGCTGGACTCCGGAGACTCTCGCGCCCGTCTATTCGGCGACGAAGGGTCCGTCCTCGGCCACGCTGCTGCTGGTGCTTGATGAACGCGGGCTCGACCCGGAAACACCTGTCCGCGAGGTCTGGCCGGGATTCCCGGTGGAGGAAGCGACTTTCGGCCATCTGCTCTCGCATCAATGCGGCTTGGCTGCGCTCGACCGCAGGGCGGCGCTCTGGGACCACGCCGAGGTGGTGGCAGCCATCGAAGCCCAGAGGCCTGCCTGGCGTCCCGGTCAGGGCCATGGCTACCATCCCCGGACCTTCGGCGCGCTGGTGGAGGAGCCCGTGCGCCGGCTGAGCGGCAAGACCCTCGGGACGACGTGGAGGGAGAAGATCGCCGGCCCTTTGGGTCTCGAATTCTGGATCGGGCTGCCGGAGACAGAATGGCCGCGTGTGGCGAAGCTCTATCCGGGAAAAGCGGCTCAGGAGGACTTCGAAAGCGGGTTTTACCGCGAGTTCAACACCGAGGGGACCCTCAGCCGCCGCGCCTTCGGTTCGCCGCGCGGTCTTCACTCCGTGCAGGAGATGAACGACCCGAAGGCTTGGTCGGCGGGTTTCCCGGCGATGGGCGGGGTGGGCACCGCCAGTGCGCTGGCGAAATTCTACCAAGCCGCCATCGGAGCCATCGACAGCCCTCTGACGGATGCCGTGAAGCGCGCGCTCGCGCGGATGCTCGTCTCGGGCGAGGACAAGGTGCTGATCCAGCCCACGGCCTTTTCATGCGGCTGCCAGCTCGATCCTTTGGGCACCGACGGCCGGAAGCTTCGCGAACTCTACGGGCCTTCCCTCTCCGCCTTCGGTCATCCCGGAGCAGGGGGCAGCCATGCCCTCGGGGACCCGGATAGCGGCGTCAGCTTCGCCTACGTGATGAACCAGATGGAGCTGAGCGTTCTCCCCGGAAGGAAGAGCACGGAGATGGTCCGGGCGCTCTTCGGGTGACCCGGGCCGAGCGGCGTGAGGTGACCGGCCTCAACCAAGGAAGCGGATCTTCCCGGGCTTCGCCGGGAGTTCGCCGCGCGCCATGGCCGCGTGCTGCTCGTCGGAGCAGGCGGAGTTTGTCGGGGCATCGGCCTCGGCAGCATCGTGCTCCAGGTAGCCGTTCTGGATCAGCCAGCTTTCGACTTCCTCACCGGAAATGTCCGGCAACATCGTGCCATCGATTTCCACGCAAGGGGAAAGCTGCTGGCCGCTGCGCTGCTCCATTTCCCAGCGGAAGGCGGGGTTCTTGATGATGTCC
>CAMPGU010000345.1 GCA_946885645.1 uncultured Haloferula sp. | reverse complement strand
ATGATGTCCTTCTCCTCGTAGGGAAGATCGTATTTCCGCATGATCGCGCGGACGCCCTCGCTCCAGCCGCAGAAGGTCTTGAGGTAGGCGGTGATTTTCGGTTGGGGCTTGCTCATGGCGCGGAAAATACACGCCCCCGGCCTTCCGGCAAGCCTTGCCACCTTTTGCACGGCACCGTTAGTTTCGGGTGTGTTCCGCGCTTTTCTGCTCCTGCTGCTCGCAGCACTTCCTCCGGCGGCATAAGGAGGCACAAGCATGACCCGTCCCCGCATCAGCATCAATTTCGCCGTTTCCGCCGATGGGAAGATCACCTCGGTCGGGAAGCGTCCCTCCGGCTGGACCTCGAAGGAGGATCACGCGCGCCTGATGAAGCTCCGCGAAGGGGTGGACGCCCTGCTGGTGGGGCGCGGCACCTTGGACGCCGATCGCATGACGATGAAGGCAGCGGGCGACCCCTGGCGTTGCGTCGTCTCGCGCAGCGGCAGATTCGATCCGGAGCATCCGCTCTTCCATAGCTCCGGCGGTCCCATCCACTTGCTGGTGACGGAGGGCGAGCCTCCGGCACTTCCCGGCGCGACCGTTCACACCGGGAGCCTCGGCGGCGTTCTCGAAGAGCTCGCAGCGGCCGGAATCCGGAAGATCCACTGCGAAGGCGGCGGAGAACTCGTCCGGGAACTCGCCGCGATGGACGCAATCGACGAGATCCACCTGACTTGGGCGGGGCACACGCTCTTCGGCGGACGCGAGGCCCCGACGATCACGGGCGTGCCCGGCGATTTCCTGCCCGCTTCAAGGGAGTTCGAGCTGGCGGAGTTCGATCCGCGGCCGGAGATCGGCGAATGCTTCCTGAGCTACCGGCGGAAGGCTTAGTGAGGCTTTTCCGCGCCCTCGTGCTCGTCACCGTGCGTCGCATCGCCATGATGCTCGCCCTCGCCGTGGGCGGCGTGGCCGTGCTGCTCGTGGAGGGCCTTGGTCTCTTCCCAGGAATGGCGCTCGCAGGAAACCGAGGAAAGGAAGAGTCCGGCGGCGGCGGCGGCGAAGAGGGTGGTCGATTTCATGCCGGGGCCGATGTAGCGCATCGGCGGGCGATGGCAAGCCAAGGAGCGTTCCTTTT
Organism: uncultured Haloferula sp.; assembly: GCA_946885645.1. The sequence continues at coordinate 2,839 of CAMPGU010000345.1, read as the reverse complement.
CGAGTCTTGCGGAGCCGGGCGGAGTCCCCGGCCTACCTCCTGATCCACTTCGAAATCGCAGAGGCCGCCCTGACGTGGGCTCCGGGCCCGCCGAGCTTGGACGCGGTGGAAAGGAGCTTTTTCCGGATCTCTTCGCGGAAAGCATCGTCGCCGAGAAAGCGGGAAAGCGATTGCTCGACGTGCAACGGATCCGCGTCGGACTGGATGAATTCCTCCACCACGCGCGCCCCCGCCAGGATATTGATCAAGCCGATGTGCTCGATCTTCACCACCGCCCGGGCCACCAGGTAGGTGGGCCATGCCACCTTGTAAACCAAGCAGTAGGGGAGGCCGAAGTAGGCCGCTTCCAAGGTGGCGGTACCGCTCGCCACCACCCCGCAGGCCGCCCGCTGCATGAGCGAGTGCGCGCCGCCCTCGGATATTTTCACGGAGTCACCCAGGTTCGCGGTCGCGACCATTTCCTGCATCCGCTCCGCCAGCTTCGCCGAGGCTCCGCAAGCCTCGAAGCGCGTCTCGGGGCGCTTGAGGTGCAAGCGCCTCGCGGCATCCAGCATCATCGGAAAGAGCCGCGCCACTTCCCGTTCACGGCTGCCGGGCAGCAGGGCCACGAGATCCTCCTCCCGGGGGACCCCGTCCCGCTCGTCCTCGAGTTCGTCCACCAGGGGATGGCCTACGAAAGTGGTCGGCAGTCCCGCGCCCTCGAAAATCGGTTTCTCGAAGGGAAAAAGGCACAGCATTTCATCGAGGAGGCGGGCCATCTTCGGCAGGCGGCCCTTGTTCCACGCCCACACCTGAGGACTGATGTAATAGATGATTTTCGTGTCCGGCAGGGCGCTTTTGACCGCTTCCGCGAAGCGCAGGTTGAAGCCGGGGTAGTCGATGAGGATCAGGACCTCCGGCTTGAACGCCTTTACTTCATCCAGCATCTCGGCAAAGCGCTGCTTGAACCATCCGTAGCGTTTCAGCACCTCCCAGAGGCCCATCACGGCCGCTTCTTCCACCCAATCGCGGATGCCGTCACCGGCCGCGGCACGCATTTCCGGGCCGCCGGCCCCGCGGATTTCCAGATCCGGGTGCATTTCCAGCAGCGCCTTCAGCATCCCCGCCCCGTGGGCATCGCCGCTCAATTCCCCCGCGATGACATAAAGCGCTGCGCCCATGTGGCGCGGACATTAGGCGGAGCATTGACGCGCTGGCCATGAAAAAGCCGGACAGGGAGGAAATCACCGCGCAGGGCGGGGGAATTCGTCATTGATTTCGCCTCCGTGCGCTCCTTAATCGCCGCTCGCAACAAGCTAGCTACATGGCAGAAGACCCCGCCGATACCCCGCGCCCGCTCGCCGAAATTTCCCACGGCCCTTCCGCCTTCGAGGCCTTTCTCGATCGCAACCAGAAGGGCATGATCGTGCTGGGAGTCGTGATCGCCCTGGCAGCCGGGGCATGGATCGTCGTCAGGGGGATCAAGGCCAGTGCCGCTACCGCAGCCGGCGAGGCGCTATCCAAGGCGGAATCGCTGCCGGATCTCCTCGAAATCCAAAAGAAACACGCGGGTACCCCCGCCGCAGGCAGCGCGGCGATCCTCATTTCCAGCAAGCAGTGGGAAGCCGGCGAACAAGATGCCGCTATCGAGACGCTCCGCAAATTCATCGCGGAGAACGCGGAACACCCGGCAATCCCCACGGCCCGTGCGAGCCTGGCGACGCGCCTGATGCAATACGGCAAGAAGGACGAGGCGGCAGCGCTTTTCCGCGAAGTCGCGGATGCGGGCGATAGCCGTTTCATCGCTCCCTACGCCTTGGTTTCGCTCGGGGATATGGAGAAGGCTGCCGGGCGGACCAAGGAAGCCGAAGAGGCCTACAAGCGGGCGGCGGAGGACTTCAAGGGCAACCCCTTCGCGAATCTCGCGGATCAGCATCTGAAGCTGCTGAATTTCAAGATGCCGGCCGAGGTCGAGCCCCCGCCTGCCCCGGCACCGCCGGCGGGCGCGGATGTCCCGAAACCCGAGATGACTCCCGGCGCAGCGCTTCCCGGCGAGATGAAGGACAACCCGCTCGGGAACATCCTCAATGGCGAGGGCGCGACGCCCGCTCCTCCGGTGGAAGAGGCACCGGCTCAACCTGAAAACGGCGATGCGGCAAAACCCGAAGAAGAACCCGCCAAGCCGGATGCCGCTCCTTCCGGGGGGGAATCCAATTGACTTTCAATCTTTCCACGCTCCTAATTTCGATCCTAATTCCACGAGATGAGTAACAACATTTTCCAGAAGATCACCGGCAACAAGCCCGGAGCCGAGCCATCCGCGCCCACGCCGGCACCTTCCTATGCTCCGACGCCGGCCGCCGCCGCAAGCTACGAGTCTCCGGCACCTGCCGCTGCTCCGGCTGCTTCCGCCTCCAGCACTGCCCCGCAGCGCCCGGTCGGACCGTCCCGCAACGTCCTCAGCTCCGACGTCGAGATCAAGGGCACGGTGAAATTCACCAACGACCTGGTGGTCGATGGCCGCATCGAAGGCGAGATCCAATCCGATGGCAATCTGACGGTCGGCGAGAACGCCCGCCTCAAGGCCGAGATCAAGACCAACACCGTGGTCGTTTACGGCAAGGTGCATGGTAACATCATCGCCAACGAGAAGGTGGAGCTGAAGGCGACCGCGGAGGTTGTCGGCGATATCAAGGCGAAGATCCTTTCCATCGAGCCCGGCGCGATTTTCGTCGGCAAGTCGAACGTCGGGACGCCGTCCACCCCGGCGGCAGCCGCGAAGCCAGCAGGTGCCTCTCCGGCAGCGGGAGCCGCTCCGGCCGCGAAGTCCGAGCCGCCGAAGCACGGCAATCTGACCGGC
>CAMPGU010000344.1 GCA_946885645.1 uncultured Haloferula sp. | reverse complement strand
GCCAACATCACCGGATATTCATGCAGGCCGTCGAAGAGCACCGGTGCCAGCAGGGCATTGAAGCACCCGCCGAGCACGCCTCCGAAGGACATCCACAAATAGAAGGCCGTGAGGTTTTCCGCCTCCGGGCGATCCGCCGCCATCCGTCCGTGACAGGCCAGCGCGGCGACGAAGAAGCCCGCGAGATGGAGTCCGGCCAGAAGCACGATCGGCGTGGTAGTTTCCATCCCGATCACCATCACCACCGCCACCAGGAGCACCGGCAGCAGCCGGTTTGCGAAAGTGCGCGGGATGAAGGGCCGACGCGAGAAAACGACGATGAAGGTGAGGAGATAAAGCGCGAGCGGCAGCACCCATAGCAAAGGCACCGCGGCGATCTCGCTGGAGATGTACGAGGTCATGCTCAGCATCAGGCTGGAAGGCACCATCGCGCATGCGGCCCATCGCCACTTCCTCGCCGGCCCGATGTTTTTTTCCGGCGGCGACATCGGAAGATGAACGTTCGTCTGCTCTCTCCCGCGTACAAGAAGGCCACAGACGGCGGAAAGCAGGACCAGCGAGACGAACCCGACTGCCCATGCGCCGGCCTGCCAGGCGAGCGTGGTATTGGGCTCGATCAGCAGCGGGTAGCCCAAAAGACCGAGCAGGCTCCCGGCATTGCTCGCCGCATAGAGAAAATAAGGGTCCCGGGCGTCCGGATGGCCGCTCGCGGAGAACCAGCGCTGGAGCAATGGACTGGTCGCGGAAATCGCGAAGAAAGGGGCCCCCACCGCGAAGGCGAGCAAGCCCAGCAGCCACGGTATTGGGTTGCCCCCGGCAGGCTGGAGCCACCCGGCTGGAACCTCCGGCGGCAAGGCAAGCGCGGCGACAAGAAGGACGCTGCAGTGGAGGGCGACCTGCGTCCTAAGCCGGAACTTCGTCCCCAGCCAATGGGCATACGCATAGCCCGCCAGCAGGACCGCCTGATAAAAGAGCATCGCCGTGTTCCAGACGGCCGGACTCCCTCCCAAGAGCGGCAACACCATCCGCGCGAAGATCAATTGCAGCAGGAACATCAGCCCCGCGCCGAGGAAGATCGTGACGCCGAAGATCGGCAGCGTGGCGCGGTGAAGAGGCATCTCCACGGAGAGACAATCCGGACGTCCTGCGCCCGCCAAACCAAAAAGGAGCAGCCGCCGGAAATGGAGAGTCCATCCCCCCGTTTTCCGAATCCGCTTCGCTCAGCGCCCTTCCTGGAGGGTGGCCGTAGCTTGCAGCGGCCCTGGTTCTTGCATCCCGGGCGCGGGCGGCTTGGAGAATTTCCCGAGGAACAGCGCGCGGAACACGGGCGACCGGCAGATGAATAGCCTGTAACCGAGCATGGTGACCACGGTAGTCGCGAGCGTCACTAGCAAGCCGAGCCAGAATTGGCTGCCAATGTAGGGCCGGATCGCGAAAGCACAGACGTAAATCACCAGATAGTGGAAGAGATAGACGGTAAAGGCGGATTCCGCGATAAACCTCATCAGGGGAGTTTCCTTCGAGAACAGGCGCTCGAAAGCGGCGAAGAGGGCAGAGGCGAACATCAGCGCCACATAGACCTCCGCAAGCAGACGGAGGACCTCGCCCGCCTTGTCGGGAATAGAAGGCTGAACCGCCCTGGCTCCCCATAAGAAGAGACCGGCGGCCACGATTTGGAGCCAATTGAAGCGGTGGAAGGACCTGAGCAGCCGCGGCGACGCGAACATCAGCATTCCGAAGCAGTAGAAGCCGGCATAATAGCCGATCGCACGGAGCGGAAAGTGAAAGGATTCCGACGCAAGGGGTTTCCCGACCACCTCATAGGTAAGGCGCGCGGCGAGAGCCGCTGTCGCCACCACACCCGCGGCAATGAATAGCATGAACCCGTCGGGGAGTCTCCGGAGCTTCGGGCGCAGGAGGTTCACCGCCGAATCCATCCAACGGATGGCGGAGGTCGAGAACATGGCGGCAAGACAAAGCAATACCCCGAGGAACCACACATGAAGGTGCCAGTTCCAAGTTCCCTTCATCGCCGGCGGGATGCGTCCCGCAACGAAATCCGTGAACACGGGTGCGGCAGCGCCATTGTGGTAGCCGAGAATCAGGTAATTCGTCAGCGGGTTCAACAAGATCAACACGCTGAGCAAAGGGATACCGACCGCCGCGAGACGGCGGCGCATGATCGGCTGCGCCCCGTAACGCTTGATAAGCATATAAGAGAGGAAGCCGGAGATGATGAAGAATGCCTCCATCCTCACCCAACCCGAAACCTCCGCCACCTTGTCGAAAAACACCGAGGTGCCGACGGTGCTGGCATGCACCGGGATGCCCCAGAGGATCATGACGCCCTTCAGGGCATCGAGGTGAAAGTAGCGTTTGGCCGGCACCTTGGCCGACCGGGGCGTGATCGCGGGGACGTCTGACGCTTGAAGATGCATGTGGGGGATGCTGGAAAAATGTCAAGATGGCCCGCTCATGCAGCTCCGGCGGACCTGTGGCTCGCGGCATTCGGAGCGGGATTCCGGATGGAGTGCGGGGATCCCACAGGGATCGGCAGATCGCGGTTCCTGGGAAGCAGGACGCAGGGATATGGCCGTGTCCCCTCCTCTCCGATGAGACGCTGGAGAGCGGTATAATCGATCTTGCCAGTGGGTAAGAGCGGGAACTCCGCGACCACGCGCACCGAGCAAAGGCTGCCCTTGATGTGATAGGTCTTCCGGAGAAACGCGATGATTTCGTCTTCCGGACCCGCGGCCGCAATGGCCACTGCCATGTGGGAGTCGCTTCCGAGAACCACGCATTTGCGGCTGAATCGCGTCGAGAGCTGGCGCTCCACGTCGTCACAGTTGATCCGCAAGCCCATGAGCTTGATGAACCGCTTCTTGCGGCCGAGGATGTAGCAGAAGCCGTTCTCGCCGATCCTCGCGATGTCCCCCGTGTGCAGGCGGCCTCCCAGTTCGTCGCCCGCGGCGAGATCCTCGCGACTGCCTGCATAACCGAGCATCACGTTGGGCCCGCTGTAAACGAGTTCGCCCTCCACGATCTCGATTTTGCCGCCGGGAACGGGAATGCCGATCGACCCGCGGCCCTCACATGCCCGCTCAGGCGGCACGTAGGCGATGCGTGCCGTGGCCTCAGTTTGGCCATACATCGTGTAGTAGCGTATATGCCGCTGGCGCGACCAGGCCGCGAAGTGCTCCTGTAGGTTCACATCCAAGTGGCCGCCGGCTTGGGTCAGCGTCCGCAGCGAAGGCAGATCCATTTCCTCGAAACCGAGTTCGTGCAACACCTGGTAAACGTAGGGAACGCCCGACATGGAGGTGGCCCCGTGCTGCTTGAAGTAGCTCCAGAACTCCGGCGAGCGGATCTTCCGGCCGGTCAGCAAAACCGTCGCCCCTGCCAGCAAATGGCTGTTAATCACCGATAGGCCGTACGAATAGTGCATCGGTAGCGAGGTGATCGGTCGTTCGTCCTCACCTATCCGGAGGTACTCGGCGATCGAGGCCGCGTTTGCCTGTAGATTCGCATAGGACAGGCGCACCAGTTTCGGATTCCCCGTGGATCCGGACGTCGAGAGTAGCAACGCGAGATCAGGATAAATCGGAGGGTGGGCCACCTCGCACTTCGCACGGTAGAGACGGTGGGATCCGGCGGTATGACCGGTCACACGGTAGCCCGGGTACCCTTCATTACCGGCCGACCAGATGAAATCCGGCCTGTAGCCGGCCAGAAGAGGCTCCAGCAGGGCGGGTTCCATGTCCTGGGGAAGCAGCAGGACAGCGTGCCCCATCTGCAGACATGCCAGATAGGCGGTCAGCGAGGGCAAATCATTCCGGCAGAAAAGGAAGCCGAGTGCCTTTCGCGGGAAATCGAGGCCCTCCTTGATCGCCTCGACATGGGTCTGGAGCCGGGCCCTGGACAGGGTGCAACCGTCATCGGTGACAATGCAGGAA
>CAMPGU010000343.1 GCA_946885645.1 uncultured Haloferula sp. | reverse complement strand
CCTCCGTCTCCCGCGCCAGGCATCGACCAGATAGGCGATCTGGAGGAAGGTGAAGAAGGAGATCGCCAGCGGCAGGACGATTTCCGGGATCTCCTGCGGCCATCCCGTCAGGTTCTGGGAGGTTTTGGCGAGGAAACCCGCGTACTTGAAGTAGCCGAGCGTCGCCAGGTTCGCGGTGACGCCCGCCGTCAGCAGGATCTTGCCGGGCCGGGAGTGCTTCAGCAGGGAGAGCCGCCGCCCGAGGAAGTAGTTGAAGGTGCAGGATCCGAGGATCATCAGCACATACTTCGGGCTCCACGGCCGGGTCGGATCGGGATTCCAGACGCCGTAGAAAACCAGCGAGGCCACCACCAGCCAGCCTAGGGAGAGCCGCAGCTTGCTATTGCGGAGGAGCTGAAACCCCAGGGCCACCAGCGGCAGGAAAAGCAGGAGGTAGGTGTAGGAGTTAAAGAGCATGCCGTCGGCCGGGGAGGGGGTTTTCCAATCCGGGCATGTCTTTGTCGAGAGTGAAAGGGGTCGCCTGCCAGCCGCCCGCTCCGCTCCGAAGCGGGCCCATCCATGCTTGGCCGCCCGCTCCCTACGGAGCTGGATGACCTTGATATCCAGTCATCAGGGCCTCCCGGTCGCCCTTTTCGCCGCGCCGCCGGGATTCCGGATCTGCCGATTCAACCGTGAAGGCCCAGCCAAGGGACCGGAATCAGGCGCTCAGGTTCCTTGAGGCTGTACCCCAGCGCGTTCGCGCGGCCCTCGAACTTTTCCGCCATGCCGGCAAAGGACGGCTTCAGGCGGTTCAGGAAGGACGCTTGCTCGGCGCGGAAGGTCTCGAAATACCGGGCGTTCACGTCCGGCCGGACCTCGTGCTTCAGTTCCACGCGTGGCATGCCCAGCCAATCGGTGATGAGATCGAGCGTGGGCTTCGGGGCCTGCACGAATTCCTCGTAGCGGAAGACCGCCAGATGCTTGAGCTCGCTCATGTCGCGGACGAAGCGCTCGTAGCAGAGGATCGAGTGCTCCAACAGGGAGGGGATGCTCGTCTTGCTCCACTTCCGCGTGGCGTAGGAAACCGCCAGCGGGTGGCGCAGGATGACGATGAAGCGGGAGCCGGGATAGAGTGCCTGGAAAAACCGCAGGCGCACGATATTCGGCGGGGATTTTTCCAAGAGGAATTGCCGCGACATGTCCCAGTGCTCCGACCACTCCCGGAAGAGCTTTTCGGCATTTTCCCGCGTCGCCAGCGGGTGAGTTTCGTCCATATGGGACGCCGGATCGAAGCCGAAGCGCCCCGGGCCGCCGAACTCGCCCGCGCGCGGATAGACGGTCTGGAGGAATTGCCCCTCATCCTGCGGGAAGCCCGTGTTTGCGAAACCTGTCGCCGCCGGGCTGCCCCGGAGGATCTCATGCACCAGCGAGGTTCCGCTGCGGTGCAGGCCGCCGATGAAGACGAATTGATGCGAAGTCATGTTGGAAAGGGGAGGGCTCAGGGAGCGGCGCGCAGGAGGGATTCTTTCCAGGCGACATCCGCCGCTCCGGAGCCGGAAAGATAGGCCCGGTAGCCTTCGCGGATGAAAGCCAGGTAGGCATCGATATTCCCGCGGGTGACTTCCCAGCCGTGCCCCTGCCATTCGGGATGCCGGTCTTCCCAGCCGAGCGCCTGGCCTAGCACGGATTCGCCCAGCTCCACGTCGTAGTGGCCCAGATCGTTCCAGTGCTTCATACGTTCCAGCCCGTGCTTGTCCGCGGGCAGCACCTCGCAGTTTACCGGGTGGAAATTGCAGAAATCGTGGTAGCTCGCGAAGCCGCCCGGCCGCAGCGCGTTCACCTCCTCCGTGAGGTCCAGCAGGAAGCGCCGGGGGGCCTCGAAGGGTACCCGCGGATTCTCCCGGTCGCGGGAGTTCGCGTGCATCAAGGCGTGGACCGGATGGACGATGAGAACGACCCGGAAGGAGCCGCCTGCGCATTCCCGGAGAAATTCCCGCAGCAGCTCCGCCTTGGCCTTATCGACGCCTCCGCGGCTATCCTCGCGCTCGCTGCGGAGCTGGTCGCGGATGAACTTCATCTGGGAGCGGGACTTCGCCACCTCCGGCCGCAGGCGCAGCCCGTGCGGGGTGTATTCGCCGGGCTTCTTCTCCCGGGCCCGCTGGAGCACCTGCATCGAGGCCTCGAAGGTGGACAGCCCGGTGACGTAGCGCATCTCCCGGTTCAGCGTGTCCGTCCCGGAGAAGGGCGAACTGTAGTAGTCCGACTTGGGCCGGGTGTCGTTGGCATTGGCCAGGTCCCCCGGATCAATCCCGATCACGAGCAGCTCCGGCTTTTCGCGGGCGAGGAAGTAGCGCGCGATTCCGATGGTCTCGTAGATGAAGCCGCCGCTGGCTCCCAGATTAACCACCCGCTTCCCCTCCCATCCCGGGGCCTCCGGATTCCACGCGTTGTCCACGCGGGAGGAGCCGAAAAGGCCGACATCCCAGTCCGCGGAACGGATCAGCCCCGCCTTGCCGGTCCGGATCTGGGCGGAAATGTCGCGATAGGGTTCCAGACCCCCGGCCCGCCAGGGTGCCGGAGTCACCCGCCACGGGTCCACCGTGGTATTCGCCACCGCGAAAACGATACACGCGAGCAGGGCTCCCCCGATGACGAGGAAGTTGTAGCGCCGCCCGGGTTGCATGCGGGAGGGTCTATGCGGAGCACTCGCCAAGTCAACGCCGTACACCCGGCGGGAGATGCGCGAATTTGCCCTTGCGCGGGCCGCGGGCAGGCGACCATATCGGCCCCCGAAGTGCCGGATACCCAAATCGTTTTCCTCCTTTCCATGCCGCGCGCGGGCTCGACCCTGCTGCAGCGGCTGCTGATGGGCAGCGGCGTTTGCAAGACGGTGGGGGAGCCGAGTTTCCTGCTGCGCTTCCTGGGTGAGGGCGACCCGATCCTGCGGGCCGCGACCTATTCGGAGGCGCTGGTGGAGACGGCGCTGGCGGACATGCGGAAGGCCTGGTCCGGCTTCGATGCCTGCTACCGACGCGGCGTGCACGATCTGGCGGTCTCGATCTACCAGGGTCTGGCGGATGGCTTCCCCTATTTCATCGACAAGACCCCGCGCTACAGCCTGATCGCGGAGGAGCTCGTGGAAATGTTCCCCGAGGCGAAATTCATCGTGCTCTGGCGGCATCCGCTGGCGGTGGCGAATTCCATGAGCACCACCTTCCGGGACGGGCGCTGGGAGCCGCACTCCTTTGAACTGGACCTCTGCTGGGGCATGGACCAGTTGCGCTCCATCTGCGAGAAGCACGGCCCGAAGATCCACCAGGTGAAGTACGAGGATCTGGCTGCGGATCCGGAAAAGGAACTTGCCCGCCTCGGCGATTACCTGGGCATTCCCGATCTCTCGGCCGTGGCGGGGAGGGACCTGAAAAAAGGCAACGACGGCCAGCTCGGCGATCCCACCGGGATCAAGAAATATTCCAAGGTCTCCCCGGACAGCATCTCCGAATGGGAGGGCGGCATCCGGAACTGGTATCGCGCCGCCTGGGTGAGGAAATATTTCAGCGGTGCCCGCGGGGAGTTTTTCCGCTCCCTCGGCTATGAGCTCCCGCAGCGGATGAAGGAGGGCAAGGTCCCGCTGGGCTTGATCGACGGGGTGAAGGACTGGCTCTATAGCGCCCGCATCATCAACCGGCGCGTACTCCGCCCGCTCGGCTCGAAGCGGCGGATCAGGAAGGCGGCGCGGAAGCGGGGTTACTTCGTGGCCTACCGCTGAGTTTGCACCGCCCCCCCGGGTGGCGATTTACCACCTTGTCCCGGGTGCCGCGGTCCCGCTAGCATCCGGCACCTGCTGCATGAACCGAATCGACCGCCTTACCGGGATGATCCTGCTGCTACAGAGCCAGCGGGTGATCACCGCGGAGCAGATCGCGGCGCACTTCGAGATCAGCGTGCGGACGGTCTATCGGGATCTCTCGGCGCTGGGGGAGGCCGGCGTGC
>CAMPGU010000342.1 GCA_946885645.1 uncultured Haloferula sp. | reverse complement strand
GGCACAGCGCGCGCACTTCCCGGATAGACACAGGCCCAATCCGGCGGCCTGCACTCCGGGTAACGCAGCACGCCGGACAGATTCAAGCGAATGCCCCTCGGCGGCTCGAAGTCCCAGCGCGGCTTTCCTTCTTCCGCCGTTTTCTTCCAACCGACCACCGGCACTCCCATCCCTGCGGCCGCGTGACGCCCGCCCACCTCTTTGGCCGAAATCTCGGCAGCCGGAATCAACGCGTCGAGATCCGCCAGCCGGATCCCCGCGCCCGGCGAGTAGGTCTCGTCGATGGTTGTCCCCATCGCCGCGGCTTTCTCATGAAGACTCCCCTTCCCGCAATAGATCCCGGCCACCAGCTTGCCGACCGCATCGTTGTACGAAGCCAGCGCCGCCGCCTGATGCTCCGCGGAAGAGGCACCCGCAGCGAGTGCCTGCCAAGCGTGCCGCGCCTGATCGAGATGCACCGGGACCGCTCCCCGGGAGCCGGGAAGAAGCCTCTTGCAAGATGGCGGCGACGGCGTGCCGCACTGGCAAAACACCAGCGCTGAAATCAAGACGGCGACGCGCGGCAGGTTCATTGCCTTTGCACCCCTCAGGACCCCTCGTCCCGGGAGCGGATGGCCGCAAGCGCCCTCTCGATCAGCATGACCGTCTCACTATCCGCGTCGGATCGGGCCGCTTCCAGGGCAGGGATGCTCCTGGTGGTGCCGTTCTTGGCAAGCGAGCGGGCGATCGATCTCTTCATCGAGGCCGACGCGGTCGGCAGGTGCCCGATGACCCGCTCCTCGATGGCCGTTCCGAAACCCTGGTAAATCTCCTCCCACCTCGTGACATCCGCCATCCATAAGGTGTCCACGAGCGGGATCGATTCCTTATCCTTCCGGAGCATCAGGAATTTCACCAGACTCTCCGGTACGTTGCCGGTCTGCAGAGGCATCCGTTCCAAGGCCGTCCGCACCGCAGCCTCGGATCCATCCCCCTCTTCCGCCCATACCGGCAGCGCACGGCCGATCTGGGCCTGCAACTGCAGCCCGATGTCGCCTTGTTCCTTGTCGCCGCCCTCCTTGAGCAGCTCCTGCATGCGGCGCACGATGTCCTTCCGGTAAAGTTTCGGCTCGGATTCCGCCAACCGCGAAACCGCCTTCATCGCGCGCTCCAGATCGATGCTCTCCAGTTCCCGCCGGTTCAATTCGTAATAAGCAGGATCGTCGGGATTGGTCAGCTTCTTCAAGTCGCCCTCCACGAAACTGTCGTTGTTCACCGTTACCTCGATCACGCGCAGCGGCTCGATGATGCGCTCCACCACGCCGAAGCGCTCGCACAGCCGCGCGAGCTCGGCCAGATCCTCCGTCACTCCGGACACCACCATCAGATAGGCATCCCTGCGGGAATACATGTGCGAGTCCGCGGGTTCAGCCCCGGTGCTCCGCTCGATGTATTTCTCGATCTGCAAACGGTGATACTCCCGCAGTTCCCGTAGCCAGATGCCGGCGGCGCCCCGTCCCGCACTGGCCGGGGAGTTGGCGAACTTCTCGATCTCCCGCTCCAGCGGCGCATAAATGATTTCCTCCTTCAGTTCCTCCAGGTCGTCTCCGCCTCCGGGCTTGTCCTCCTCTGCGGATCGCGGGTCATGTTCCGCCGCATCCAAACCCACGGCCGCGGAATCGACCGGCTGGTTCCCCTCGGTGAAAATGAAGGGCAGCGATAGCATCACCGCCGCGCATGCCACCGTGCCGAAGATCGCCCTCACCCGTGCCCGCGGGTTCGCGGTAATGAAAAACGCCCCCGCCACCAGTGAAGTGAATCCGGCGAGCATCAGCCGCTTCGAATGCGGTGCCCCGTCGAGCATGCCCCCCGGTGCGCCTCCGAAGGCGAGGATCAGAGAAACGATCACCACCGCCGCCACTCCCATCAGCCCGAAAATCAGCCGGGCCGGGGACACCGGCTGTAGGTCGTGCTGCACCGGCTCCTGCGCATACTGCACCGTCTGGAAATTCGAGGGCACGGAGGCCCCTTTCGGAATCCGCGAAAACCGGTCCAGCGCCACGTCCCGGCGCTCCCCGGGGTAGAACCTCTTTTGACGCACCACCACCTCGTCGTTCACCCGGAACCGGTGCTCGCAGGTTCCGCACTCCACCATCCGATCCCTCAACTCCGGTCCCACCTTGAAACGCTGGCCGCAGCCAGGGCACCGGATCGGCAGTTTTTCGGGGTCGCTATGTCTGTCATCCATGAGATGGCGGATCATTGGCGGAAGAAGACCGCATTGCAACCCGCGATCCGTGCAAGCGACGGGGCTTGCAGCCCCACGGCCGGGGGGCTAACAACGGCCATGTCTCCGAATATCCAGGCTTTGCTAGTGCTTCAGGACCGTGACCGCCGCCTGCGCACCTTGGCCGAAGAACTGGACAAGATCCCCAAGGAAGAATCCCGGGCAAAGGAACGCCTCGCCGGGGATGAAGCCGCCGTTCGCAAGGCCAAGGACGAACTCATGGCCAACGAGGTGGAGATCAAGAAGGTCGAACTCGACGTGGGCACACGGAAAACCACCATCCAGCGCCTGAAAGTCCAGCAATTTGAGACCCGCAAAAACGACGAGTACCAGGCCCTCGGCCATGAAATCGTCCGCTACGAAAAGGACGTGGACAGTTTGGAAACCAAGGAACTGGAATTCATGGAACGCGCCGACGCGTTGCGCGGTGCCCTTGCCTCCGCCGAGCAGGCGCTCGCCCGGACCAAGAAGCTCGTGGATGAAGACCTCGCCGCCCTCGCCGCGCGCCGCGGGCGCACCGCCTCCGAAATGGAGGAAGTGAAAGCCGAGCGCGCCCGTCTGGCAGCAACCGCCCCGGAAACCCTCCTGCCCCTCTACGAGCGTCTTCTGAAGACCAAAAACGCCCTCGCCGTCGTCCCCGTCTCCGGCGGGAAATGCAGCGGCTGCCACATCAAGCTGGTGGCCTCCACGCTGGTGAAAGTGAACTCCGGCACGGAGGGCGTGCAGTGCGAAAGCTGTGGCCGCCTCCTCTACTCCGGGGATTGAAGCCCGGCCCCGGGCTAGTTTCCCGTGTAGAATTCCTTGCGCCGCTCCTCGATCACCACCAGCCAGTTCATCATCGTGATCGGCGGCAGCTCCACCGGATGCGTGATCGGCCGCAGGTTCACCTCGATACGTTCGGCGTTCGCCATCGTCTCGCTCCCCATTTTGAAGTCGAGCAGGTGAACCTGGTCGCCGCCGGCTCCCGTGTCGCCGCCCATATGGCCGAGCTGCCCTTTGATCTTCACCTGAGGGGGGTCCACATCGATCCCGTAGCGTTTCTCGGGAGCGAAAAGAGAGGCCGGCGGATAGTAGGGCGAAGGTAGTCCCGTCGTCGGCGGCGTGGTCGAGACGATATTGAAATCGTCGCCGATGTATAAACGCATGTTGGTCACCAGCGAGAAGCCCTTGGGATACTCGGTCAGGTCCTTGGCCTCTGACATCAGCACCGCGTAGTCGTTATCCGTGCACGGGATGGACGGCTTGTAGATCGGATTGGCCAGCCCGGAGTTGGAATAATCCACGTTCACGGCCAGGGAGTTGTTGTAGGACGGGGAACTGCCGCCAATGGAGGTCACGAAGTCCGGGAAGCGCTCCGGATAGACCGCGATCGAGCGCCGCGTGCCGTGCAGGAGCTTCACTTCGAAAGGGATGGCCGGCCGCGCCCAGCCTTCCTTCAGCGAGCCCACCGCCGGGTCGCCGAAGGCGGCGTTGTTAAAGATGAAAGCCCCCGTCACCCCCAGACGATAAAACCAGCGGTTGCCGATCCCGTAGGCCACGTCCATCGGCTGGGTGAAGGTGACCGTCTCATTCTCGTTCGCCACCTTGCTGAAGCCCGTGTACAATCCGGTCTCCAGCCCGGAGTAGTCGTTCGGGTCGAAGACAAAGGTCCCCTCGCTGCCGCCGGTGGCCCCTATCCGGTACTTGAGCCGCAGCTTGGAAGGCGTCGGGTTGGAGGTGCTCACCACGGCCGTTACGTCCAGCCGCATC
>CAMPGU010000341.1 GCA_946885645.1 uncultured Haloferula sp. | reverse complement strand
GCGTACGCTCGTACCAGCTGCGCCACCGCCACCGCCCCTGGGTGGCTCACCAGAAGCTGGTCGCTGTCAGCTTCCTCGGCGACGCCGCCGTGATTTTCCTGGCGATGATTTCCGCCTACCTGCTGCGGTTCGAGTCGAATCTGCAGCACATCGGCGTCAACGATCCCGGGATCGATCTCCGCTCTTACCTCGGTCACGTCGTCCTCGGCGGCGTGCTGATGCTGGCCTTGCTCGCGAACTTCCGCGTGCACGATCCCCGCAATTACCTCGCGGTGCGCCGCACCTTCACCGTCATCGTGAAGACCTGCGTCATGTGGCTCGTCGGCTTCCTCGGCGTGACACTGATCCTGAAACTGGATCCCGCCATCAGCCGCGTGTATTGCGTGCTGGGCGCGGTGATCTCGGTCGCCCTGCTCTGCGCCTGGCGCTGGTTCCTCTACTGCGTGCTGCGCCGCGAGTCCTTCGCCAACGCCCTCCGGCAGAAGGCGGTATTCGTCGGCTGGAACGACGAATGCACCCGTGCCATCGGCCGCTTCAGCGAGGGCCGCGCGCACCAGATCAAGGTCCACGGCGTGATCCTTCCGCCCGGGGGCAAATTGGACGGCGAACTGCCGGAAGACGTGCCCCTCCTGGGTTCCTATGATTCCTTCCGCGATCTGGTCCGCAGCTCCGGTGCCGATCTGATCATGGCGGTGGACGGCTGCATGGACCGCCACCAGATGCTCCTGCTCGCCGAAACCTGCGGCAAGGAATTCGTGGACTTCAAGCTGGTCCCGAGCTGCTTCCAGATCCTCGTCTCCGGCCTCCAGATCGAGAGCTTCCACGGCATGCCGGTGCTCGGGATCGGCAAGCTGCCCCTGCACTACGCTTTTAACAACGCCTTGAAGCGCGCGATCGACGTGATCGGCGCCTCGATCGGCCTGCTGCTGTTCGCGCCCGTGATCGCGGCCTTCTGCTTCATGGTATGGCTGGAATCGCGCGGCCCGGTCTTCTACCGCCAGCGCCGCATCGGACTGAACGGCCGCCCGTTCCATATCTACAAAATCCGCTCGATGCGCCTGGATGCCGAGACCTCCGGGGCCCCCGGCTGGACGGTAAAGGACGATCCCCGCCGCCTGAAGGTGGGAGCCTTCATGCGCGAGTGGAACATCGACGAGCTGCCGCAGTTCCTCAATGTCCTGAGCGGCGAGATGAGCCTCGTGGGACCCCGTCCCGAGCGCCCGGAACTGATCGAGAATTTCAAGGAGGAGATCCCCCACTACAACGTGCGCCACAACATCAAGCCGGGCGTCACCGGCTGGGCCCAGGTGAACGGCCTGCGCGGCGATACCTGCCTGCGGGAGCGCGTGAAGTTCGATCTCGATTACATCGAGAACTGGAACTTCTTCCTCGATCTCCAGATCATGATCATGACCTTCTTCAACCGCAAGGGGGCCTGCTAGAAGAAACCCCGGCGGACGGCCTGCCGTTCGTCCGCCTCTCCCCCTCCGATGCAAGCCGGGGCTACCACCGACAACCGCCACGCCGCCCGCCGCGATCGCTCGATCCGGCTGGCGGTAGCCACGTCCTTCTTGTCGAAGGCCGGCACGGCCTTGTTCCAGCTGCTCTCCATCCCGGTCGCCATCCGGGTGCTCGGGCGCGAGGAATTCGGCCTCTACACGACGGTGAATTTCACCCTCGCCACCGTCGCGCTCCTCCAGATCGGCATCGGCCCGGCACTCGCCCACGGACTCTCGGGGGCGAAGGCTCGGGGCACTCCGGGTGAGTCGAAGCAACTGGCATCGACGGCCTTTTTCCTGATGGCCGGGATGGCGGTCCTGGCCGGTCTGCTCCTGTCGCTCGTTCTCCTGGCAGTTCCGCTGCCGTCCTTGTTCGGCACGGAATTCGCGGGCAAGGAAAGCGCGCTACGTCCGGCGCTCTGGACCGGCCTCGCGCTGTTCCTCCTGCTCTTCGTGCTCAATCTGACCGACCGGGTGCGGGAAGGCCTGCTCGAAGCGGCCTCGAACAACCTCTGGGGTGCCGCGGGCAATGTCATCGCCGCCGTGGCGGTCGGCGTGGGGGTCTTTTTCATGCCGCAGGTGTGGTTCCTCGTGCTGGCGGTTCATGGATCGCTGGTGATCGCGAAGCTCTGCAACACCGTCTCACTCTGGCGGCAGCATCCCGAGGTCCGGCCCGCGTGGACGCGCTTCCGGCTGCCGGTGGCGAAGCATCTTTTCACGGACGGCCTCGCCTTCTCCGCATGCACGCTGGTGGCGGGGATCGTGGAATACAATTTCGCCGGCTGGCTCACCGGCCGCACCGGCGGTCCCTCGGCCACGGCACTCTACGGCGTCTTCGTGTCCCTCACCATCATGCAGCTCGGCTTCGTGATGATGTTGAGCACGCCCACCTGGCCGGCGGTCGCGGAAGCCCTGGCCAGGGGAGATCTGGCTTGGGCGAAACGCGCCGCGCGCCGCCTCTATCTCTACGGCAGCGGCTTCGCCCTCTGCTCCGTCACCGGGTTGGTCGTTCTCGGTCCCTGGGTATTCTCGATCTGGCTCGGCAAGGAATTCGCCGATACGCCGCGGACGATGCTCGCCTGCTACGGGGCGTATTTCCTTGCGCACGTGTGGCGGCATTTGAACCACGCGCTGATGATCGGGACGGGTCAGGTGGGGCGGCTCGCGCGGGTGCAGTTCGTGGAGTCCGCGCTGGTAGCCGTCGCCGCGGTCGTCGCGCTCAAGTGGGGCGGCATGGCCGTGATGATGCTCTCCATGGCGACCGTGATGGTCGCCGTGACCGGCTGCAGCTTGCCGCGGCTGGTCGCCCACGGCCTGCGGAGGAATTCCGAGACGGCACCCGGACTGGGGGCTCCGGTGAAGGCGGCTTCATCTTGAAGCGGCGGCTCACACTGCCGCGATCTGAACCACGCGCTGCCGTTTGATTGCTGGACAGGCAGGGAGATCACGGCTGTACAGGGGATCATGAAAAATAGATTCCGTCCGCTGTTATTGGTTCTGTCGCTTCTGGCGGGGCGAGCTGACGGGATTGATCCGTCGAGGGAGGCGGCGTTTCTGGAGCAATCCAAGCTCTGCGATAGTGTGGTTCTGGTCGCGGAATTTCATAGGGAACTGATTCCTCCTTCGAAAGAGGTAACCAAGGGAACGATTGAAACGAAGGCTCGCGTGGTTCGTGTTTTCAAGGGCGATGTAAAATTGAACAGGGTGATCACCTACCGGGCCCTCATTGAAGACTGGCCCCGGTGGCTTGAGCGCCAATCCAAGCCGTTACCAGCGGATCTTCGGGTGGTGGTATTCGATTCGGAATCCGCTACCGAAGGGGTTGAAGGAACTCTTTTTCTTGGGGATGCTCTAATGAGTGTGGAGTATTACGAGGAGGTGATTGAAAAACTGGAAAAATGACCGCGGTGCCCGGGAGGGGAGTACTCCGCGCTTTCCGCAGCGGACGCCGGGGTTTCCACTGCCGCCATGCAATCCCGATGGCGCATCCGCGTGGACACAGGCGGCACTTTCACCGACGCGTGGGCGCTGGGGCCCGATGGCATCGAGCGCCGGGCGAAGATCCTTTCCGATGGCACGCTGCGCTGCCGCCTGGTGGGGGAGGAGAACGGGTGGTTCATCACCGATTCGGAGATCGCGGCTCCGGACGGCACCTTCGCGGGCTGGTCCTGCGGCAGCGCGACCGTTGCCGGCAGCCGCGAAGGAGCCCGCCGCCTGAAACTGGAAGGAGATACGGCAAATCTGGTAGTTCACGGCATCCTGGAACTTTCCTGCGGGGACGAGGCTCCCGTGGCCGCGGCGCACATTCTCACCGGCACTCCCGCGGGCGGGAAGCTGCCACCGATGGATTTCCGGGTGGCGACCACGCGCGGGACCAATGCCCTGCTGGAGCGCAAGGGCGCGCCTGTTTTACTCGTGGTGAGCAGCGGCTTTGCCGATCTGCTGGAGATCCGCGACCAACGGCGGGAGCTGCTCTTTTCCCTGGCTCAACCGCAGCGGCCCGGCCTGGCCGCGATGACCCACGCCTGCGG
>CAMPGU010000340.1 GCA_946885645.1 uncultured Haloferula sp. | reverse complement strand
GCTTCACCCGGTCCAACAGCGGATGCATTCCGCGCACGCAGGATGCGCGATGCACCGCGTGAAAGGCTGCATCTTCAACCACGTGCAATCGCCGGCGGAACACATCCTGCTGGAACATCGGACGTGAAACCGACTACCACCGTCCGACGAGCTGCCTTGTGCCTGGCTACCGCCCTGCTCACCCACTGCGGGACGGACTACCGGCGCGCTTCATTCGATTCCCGTCCGCGGCCTACGGACGCCGTGCCCGATGCTGCTATCCGTTCGGGGGCATCGCCCGAGGGAGGGGCCTCATCCTCAGGGGTTGGCCGTACCGACCTCCCCCCCGAGCAGCCCCGGCGGTGAAGCCGTGGAGGATGTCTCAAACCTCCTGATCATGAGGACTCCTCAGCGGGCGCGTATCCGACCGGTCCTTGTCCGCCGCGTAGTCATGGGGACCCTCCCCAGCGGCCGCCGGATCGAAGCGCACCGCGACCAGTTCGTCTCCATCCGCCACGTAATAATTTCTTCCGGGAGCCAGTTCCAACGGCTCCTCGGCGCGGATGAGGCAACCGCCTTCCCAGTCGTCCACGATTTCCGCGCCCATCACCATTCCGATTCCGCTTCCGGATACCCTTACATAAACTGCCGTGTCCATAAGTGCCCGTCCGTCGCAAGGCGCATGCCATGCGGCAATGGATCACCCCAGGCAAGGGCGTCACCGAGGAAATCCCCCTAGGCCCAAGTTGCAGGTTGCGCGGCGGTGTCGCACACTGCAAGGCGGGCAGACTCCATCAAACCTCTGGCGGCACGCCTTGTGATAAAACGAAGCGCCTCCCGGCGGGACAGCATCGCCAGGGAGACGTCCGTTTATTCGGGGAGGGGAAGTTGTTCCCCCCATTGCAATAACAAGCTACTCAATCTTCACGAAACATCAACCCGATTTGTTTCTATTTACCTCTCGCGCGCGGAATCCTGATGGAAGGACGAACCAGATCCGCGAACAAGGGATCATCCGGCAGTTTCAGCGTCCCGTCCGCTTCGTCGATGACATAAGGTTTGCCGCTCAGCGGCTCCACGGGTGATTCCTCCCCCAGTGCGACTGCCAGAGCGGCCTCGCCCATTGCGATTTGGACCTGTTGGGCGGCCCAACTATAAGGCAGGCCCTGGGTCAGGCCGTGGCAGAGCTGATTGAGGTCCCTCCGGGTCTCCTCGGAGACACCTTCCGGCACCTGGATCTCCGGAGCAGTCTTCGAGGACAGCATCTCCCGCAGCGTCGCGGTTAGGAATCCGCGGGTGGAGGCTTCCGAGGTGGCGGCGAAGGTTTCGGCCACCAGTTCGGGATGCTGCCGGAGGCTGGGTGGAAGATCCGGCGACCCTTCGTTCTTCAGCAACATGGGCAGCATCATCGTCGCTGAATAGACATGCCATTCCCCGCGGGGGAACTTCGCGAAGTCTGCGGGTTCGCCCCGAGCTCCGGCAATGAGTCCCCGAAGCTGCCCTAGCGTTTCAGGATCTGCGGCGGCGATCCGCTCGCTGCTTGCGAACTCCAGCAACTTCGCCCGCAGGCCCGCTGCTTCCACCATATGCAGATAGGTGGGAGATTCGATTCCGTCGGCGTGGCGCGCGCTGCCCAACATCGACTCCAGCGTCCGCAACGCCCCGGCACTGTTTCCCGCTTCAAGATCGTGACGGGCCAGCGACAGCAATATCGCCGCGAGGTTTGACGGCAGGGTCATCTGCCCCGCCACCCGCTCTACCTCGATCCCGCCTGCGGACCGCTCCGGTAGCAGGCCCAGCTCGATGATGCGCTCGATCAGGGCCCGATCTTCCTTCATCCACTCGCCGAAACGTGTGGGGTTCCACCCGCCCTCCTCTTCGATCATTGCCGCAATGTCCTCCGGCAGCAGGAGGGCGTTCCGGACACTCTCGGACGCCGCGGGCCAACGCCCCGTCGCGCGGCATTCGTCGATAAAAGCGAGCCACTGCAGGTAGCCATTGTCTTCGTCCGCGACGGTCCGGAACTCCACCGCTAGTCCCGGGTGTTTCTCCAGCAGGCGCTCTTGCCAGGCGCGCGCCTCGGCGGAAACGTCTTTCCTTTGGATACCCGTGGCGGACCGGTCCGCCGTTTTCCTGGACAACTCTTCCGCCCCGGAGCGCCGGGCCGCATCACCGCCGCGCGAGAAGCGCGCAAGCTGCCGGTAGGCGGGCACGGCGGTAAGGAGGAGTCCCGCGGCCGCCGCGGACATGAGGATGGCGAGGCGGTATTTCATACGGAGCAGGGACGAAGTCCCACCGCGAGAAACCCGCCGGGAAGGGAATTTGTCCGGACCTTCGGCTACCGCCTCTCCTCCGGGGCCCGCGCGGTGCGGAGGCACCGCACGGGCCGGACTGGATGTCTTGCCGCGCTGAATTAGCGCGGGGTGTCCGCCAGCGGCGGGAAGGCCGGGGTGGTGGCCGGCCAGACGAGCGTCTCGGTGCGCGTGCCTGACGAGTGGGTCTTGTTGCCGCCCGGGAAGGTGAAGGTCGGTCCTTTGATCGTCGGGAAGGGTTGGAAGAAAGGCGTGCTGTTCAGGTCGGCCTGCTGGTCGTAGGTCTCCGATCCCCCGCCCCACGAATAAGTCTCGGTGAAAAGCCCGGTCGCGAAGAGATGGAAGCTGAGCGTCACGCCGTCTCCGGTGAAGGTCCCTCCGCACTGGATGAGGTTCGGCGGAATGTCTTCCCCCGTGGCGGCATCCACGGAGACGAGATCCGCGCCTCCGCTCCAGGTGTAGAGGCTGTTTTCCGAGGGCCGGTAGCTGCCGGAGGCTTTCAGCTTCCCGGTGCAGTCCGCCATGTTCCAGTAGCTCTTCCAGATATGATTCACCGGCCCTTCCGGCTCGTAGCGCTCGCCGTGGACATCCGCCCGGATCTTCACGTTCGCCACGATGTTCGCATGCAGCGAACCCTGTTCCCGCCGATCGAAGGTGAAAGGCACCGTCCATTCCGTCATCGGGACCTCGTTGCTCTTGTTCTCGAATTCGCGCTGGATGAGCACTTGGAAATTGCCCACCGGGGCCGGCTTCGGGATGCGGATCACGATGCCTTCCTGCTCATCCCAGGTCAGCACCTCGAGCGGCTTGCCGCCCCACAGGACGGTCCGCTTCCCCGCGCCCGGGTCATCGCCGAAATCCCCTTCGAGGAGGTATTTCGAGAAGGGCTGTCCCGGCGATGACGATTCCTGCAAGATCCGCATGATGGAGGGCCGCAGCATGTGCGCGGGGTTGGTCGTGCGGTGGAACCAGGTCAGCTTCGCGTTCGTCCTCGTTTGGCCCGGGAATTTCGTACTGGGATCATAGTCGTAACCCTTTTTCGACATCCAATGCATCACCGCGGGCAGCGCGAAGGAGCGTTCCTTGACCGCGGATAGAGGGGCCTGGTCGTTCATTCCCAGCAGGCGGTCGAAGAGCTGCTTGCAGGGCGTCCCGCTTTCCGGGCCGGAGAGCCAGTCCCAGCTCGCGTAGGAGCCGGCTCCGGAGGCCAGGAAGGCGGAGGCCAGCTCCTGATGCCCGGCGAAACAGGCGTCGATCACCACCAGCGAGTTCGGGGCGAAACGCATGTGATTGGTGACGAAGGAACTGGTGAGGACATAGAAGGGCACCGTCTCCCGGTCGTCGATCGCCAGCCCGAGCTGGCCGCTCTGGCGCATGATCGCATACGGGCCCTTGCTGAGCGCCTCGCTGGCAAATTCCCGCGTCACCAGTCCGATCCCGGTGGAGCCGTCCTTCTTCTCATAGGAGCAGCCGTGTACGTGCCAGAAGAGCACGCCGAGCGGCGTGAAGGAGGTGGACCAGCTCTGGACATCGAGCACGGTGGTGGAGGCGAAGATATCGGCGTCGTAGCCGCGGGCGTCCAGCCAGCCGGCCACTTTCGGCACCGAGTTCGGGAAGGTGGATTCCAAGGAAAACGCCGCGATCGCATGTTTGCTCCGCGGAATGCTCAGGCCGGTGACGGCACGAGGGCCGACGCTGGACACCTCGCGCTCCGCAAGCTCGCGGACCATGAACTCCACTGGATTGCCGACGTTTACCG
>CAMPGU010000339.1 GCA_946885645.1 uncultured Haloferula sp. | reverse complement strand
TTCCCCGAAAGCCGCCGACGAACCCTCCCGCGCTTGCCGGGCGAGCAGCGGGTCATCGGGGCAGGGGAGCGAACTCAAGGGCGGGAGGAGGAAAGGTTATTTCGCTTTTTTGAGACGCAATCCTTCCCTGATCTTGGATTTCCTCTCCATTCCCGCGATCTTCTTTTCCACCACGGAGAGCCATTCCGGCACCGGCAAGCTTGCAGAGGCGATGACGCCCGGTTTGTCCGGCACGACCGCGACGCTGGACCGGAAATCCAGGCCCTCGAACTTCTGGTCGCCGACCTCAAGGAAAGCGATCATCCCGTCCAGCAAGCGTCGCAGGCGATCGGCGTCGGGGGCATCGGGACTTTCCGCACCCACGTGGAGGAAAAAGCGGCCCTCGTGCTCGTTGGCCGCCAGGCTGAGGGTCCGGGCGAGCCGGAGGATTCGCGAGCTGTCTCCGTACAGCGGCAGGCCGGCGACGCGGGCGTTGGCGACGAGGAGCGGCTGCCTGTTCTCGCCGGGAAAGGAGAGATCGTTCGTGGCGGGAGCCTTCGCCTGCAGGACTTGAATTGCATGGAGGAGCGCTTCGCGGTTCCGGCTGAAGACGATCAGATCGTCGGCTGCGAAGGCCGCATGTTGCTGCCGCGTGACCTTTTTCTGCCAAGAGTGGATCGTGAGTCCACCGTGCTCGCTCTTGGTATAGCCGGAAGCCGCGGCGACGATCTCTTCCAGGTGTTGGCGGTCGAACTTGCCGTGGATCAGGGCCACCGTTTTGTCGCCGAAGTCGTTTCCGTAGAGCGTCAGCCCCTTCAGGTCGGCGGCGGGATCAATCGAGAACATCCGTTTGGCGGCAGTCAGCTTGATCCCGTAAATGGCCTCGAGGCGGGATAGGAGCATTTTGCCGGTCTCGCTGGTCCGCAGGGCATCGAGGTCGGCATGGACCTGCCATTGGGTCTCGGCGGGAATCTGGGCGGGATTCAGCGGCGCGGCATGGGCGACGGCCGCGAAGGCGGCGAGGGAGAGGATGGCGTGCTTCATCGGATTCGTGATTTCAGCCGCGGGTACGCCTTGAGCCCGGCGAAAGGTTACAGAAAATAAAAATACTCCTAATTTCTAAAAACTTCGGACTGATTAAGCTTGTCGGGACTGGATTTTTTCTGTTTTAAAGGGTTCCATGATCGGGGGTTCGAGAATGCCTGTGGAGGAATCGGCGCTTGAAATGCAGCAACCCGCGTGGGCCGCGCGCCGCTATCCGTGGTCTTCCGGGGTTTTCATTTTGGCCGCTGCCATGCTTTTCGGCGGGGCCGCGGGCAACTGGTTCGGTTCGCAAGCCGGCTTGGCCCTCCATCTCGTGCAGCTCGCCGCCGGTTCGATGTTCATGGGTGCGGCGGTTTCAATGGCCGGCTCCCTTCTGTTCGGCCGGAATGCGGTGCGCTGGGGAATCGGGGTGCCATTCCTCGTCTATTCCGGCGGCATGCTGATGGCTTTGGTCGCCGGGAGCGAAGATGCGGCTATTCTGCTTTACTCGGCACCCCTGATGCTCGGTCTGGCTTTCACCGCAGGAGTCATGTCGGCCTTCTTGATCGACGGGATTCTCGGTCGTCAGGAGCGGGCGCAAGCGAGCGCACGCTGATCCCGTTTCATCGCCCGGTCGCGAGCGGATGAGGAGACTTCATTCCGGAGTATCCGGAGGGGTGGGCATTCCATAGCTCCAAATAGTTTGCCTTTTTTGAAAATCGCCGCTAGGGAATGCGATTGGAGATGAAGATGACTCGCGATGCCCCCCTTTCCTCCGGTGTGCCGGCCGTGGAGGATACCCGCCTGAACGAGGCGACAAATCCCCGGCGGGGCGAGGGGGCCGGTGCCAAGGAGAGTTCGCGGGAAAAGCTGCAAAAAAGCCTCTGGAGTCACGGCCGGGATGAAGCGCCCGGGGTGTGGAAAGGTACGCGGGAAGCCATGATTGCCACCCTGATCGCCGTGGTCGCTTCCTTGGTTTTCGGCGGAGCGGCGGGGGACTGGTTCGCTCCTGACGAACACGGTCGTCTCGGCCAGTTGATCAAGATCGCGGGGGGCACGCTCTTGATGGGCGCGGCGGTGTGCCTGCTGGGCTCCTTGGTCTCGGGCAGAAATCCGGTTTTCTGGGGCGTCGGGATGCCACTGTTGGTGTATGTGGCCGGGACCTTCTGCGCCTTCGTCTCCGGACATGCGGGCGTTTCCGCCTTTCTCTTCGGAGCTCCGCTGTTCTGCGGTCTGGCGATCCTTGCGGGCGTGTTGAGCGCCTATCTGGTGGACCGGGACGAGTGAGACGATGCCCGCGGGCTACCACTCGTAGGAGCTATCCACTCCCGCCGAATAGCCGGACCTCTCGCGGCTGAGTTCTTCCGTCGGGCGGTAGGTGTCCTGCTGGAACCTGAGGCCGTCCCACTGGCGGGGACTGGCGGGCAGGGTGGCAGGAGAATCAAGCGCGTTCGAGCCTTTCAGCGGCGCCGGGCTGCAGGAACCGCAGCTCAATGCCGCTGGCATCGCGTAGAAAGGGAGCATCCACCGCATGGGGCGGAATATCCAGCCAGCTTCCTTCCACGGCAAGTGCTTCCTCTCAGAGCACGCCTCGCTCCTTCAGGAATGGAATCAGCTCCTCCACGCCGAAGTCCGCGAGCACCTCGCCGTGCCAATCCATGGTGGGCGCCTTCGACTGGCCGGAAAGGGCGATCATTTCCTGCATCGCATCTGGATTGCCGGAGACGATGACGTTCTTCACGGCGATCTTCTTTTTCTTGAGGAAATCGACGACGTCCTCGCACCAAGGACAGCCCGGCTTGAGGTAAAGGATCGGAAGGTCAGGCATACGGGGGCGAAGATCGGGCAGCGAAGGCGGGCCGTCCAATGGAAAGCGGGCCCCGGGGCGAAAGCCGCTAGATGAAGCGGACGGCGTGCTTCTTGGAGAGCTTCAGCACATCTCCCGCGGCCACCGTGACGGCGGCGTTCGGATCCGTGAGCTTCTCGCCGTTGAGCTGGACCGAGCCGGTCGTGATGAACTGTTTCCTCAGCTCCCCGTTGGACTTCTCCAGGCCGAAGGCGGTTTTGAAACCGTGGACGGTGAGGGAGAGGACGTTCAGGTCGGCCGGGAGATCCCCGAGGGCGAGCTCCGGCAGGTCCGCGGCGGCGAGATCCTTTTTTGAAAAGCGGGTGTCCCAGTCCGCACGCGCGGCGGTCCCGGCCTCCGCGCCGTGGTAGCGGGAGGTGATCTTCTCCGCGAGCGCCTTCTTGGCTTCCATCGGGTGCACCGAGGCTTCCAGCGTCTCCCCGAGCAGGAGCTGGTAGTAGCGGACCATCAGCGTGTCGGAGACGCTCATCAGCTTGCCGAACATGTCCTGTGGCGCGTCGCTGACGCCGACGTAGTTGCCGTAGGACTTCGACATCTTCTTCACGCCGTCGAGGCCCTCCAGGAGCGGGACGACCATGACCACCTGCTGCGGCATGCCTTCCTCCTTCTGGAGATCGCGCCCGACGAGGATATTGAAAAGCTGGTCGGTGCCACCGATCTCGACATCGGCGCGGATCTCGACGGAGTCCCAGCCCTGCATCACCGGGTACTGGAGCTCGTGCAGGCGGATCTCCTGGCCCGCCTCGATACGGGTGCGGAAGTCCTCCCGCTGGAGCATCTGCTGGAGCGTCACGCGGGCATTCAGGCGGAGGATGTCTTCGTACGACATCTTGCGGAACCAATCGCCGTTGTACACGATCTCCGTCCGGTCCTTGTCGAGGATCTTGAAGGCTTGCTCGGTGTACGTGGCGGCGTTCGCCAGCACTTCGTCCCGGGTGAGCGGGGGACGCGTGACGGACCGGCCGGACGGATCGCCGATCGTGGCGGTGAAATCACCGATCAGGAGCACCGCCTGGTGACCCAGGAGCTGGAATTGCCGGAGCTTTTCCAGAGCGACGGTGTGACCGAGATGGATGTCCGGAGCGGTGGGGTCCACGCCGAGCTTGATGCGCAGCGGCCTGCCGAGGCGGAGCTTTTCAAGGAGTTCCTTTTCGGAGAGGACCTTGGCGGTGCCGGCGGTCAGGGTCTGGAGCTGTTCTTCCGGAGTCACGGGGCGCGCAATCTAGGGG
>CAMPGU010000338.1 GCA_946885645.1 uncultured Haloferula sp. | reverse complement strand
TTCACCCACGGCGGGATCGGCACCGAAGTCACCCGCTAGCAGCCGGGCTCACTCCGTCTTGTCCGCGGTTTCCACTCCGCCGGCCTTCGGCGGCTCGATCAGGCCCCGGAACCGCTCCGCCCAATCGCGGGCCTTGGGGTGGCCGATGTACTTTTCCAGATGCTCCAGCATCCTTAGCGCGGCTGCCTTCTGATCGCCGGATTTGTAGAGATCCTCCTCCATCTGCCACATCAAGTCGGGCTGCGTCTCGCTGAGGAATTTTTCGTATTCGGGTGAAGCTTCCTCCTGCTTTTTATCCCTGGCGTTGGCAGGCCCCCCCGCCCTGGCCCAGTACTGCTGGATCACGCCTTCATAGCGGATCCGCCGCATCCACTGCTCTCGCAAGGAGGCGAAGCTCCCCTTCTCGCGCAGCGGGGGAAAGACCACCTGCTCGAATACCTGCCCGATCTCGAGCGGGGACAGGGGCCATTTGTCCACCTTGATGCCTCCCAAGCCGTAGGCGCGCGCAAAAACGGAGTTCGTCACCGGGTCGCGAAGCGGCTGCACGTTTCCTTTGAACTGCTGGGGGCTGCTGAAGATCGAATCCAGCGCGTCCAAGGCGCGCGGAGCCAGCCCGGTGGTTTTCCCGCCGGACTCGGCGGCTTCCAAGGTGAGCACCAGCCAGCGCAGTTGATGGCGCAGGCAGAGGCCCAGCCCGTCCGCATCCAATTGCTCGGAGCGGCGGCGCTTCCACTCGCGGAAGTCCTGGGCGCTCCGCTTCTGGTCGGAGAATTCCACCTTTTCCACGCACTTCAGGTAGAGATCGATCGCGGCTTCATCATTGGCCATCCCGGCGCGGAATGCCGTGGTGGCGGAGCCCATCCGGTCCACCGCCTTCTCCTTCGCGTCATCCTTCAGCGTGTCGAGCTTCTCCAGCAGCGCCTCGCGATCCGCTTGGCTCAGGGGGTCGGCATTGGCGACAGGGGCTGCCAACAGCAGGGCGAGGAGACAGGGTCGGTACATTTGGGTTTTACAGGTTGGGACAGGTGAAACGCCTGACAAGGGCACATGTTTTGCATCGGAATCGGAATTCACAGCATTTTCGCCGGTTCGGCGGGTGCCCGGATCAAATGACAGCCCGCTAGATGCATCGGGTGACCGCAGGGTATTTACAGCCAGCGGCTCATGGGCCATGCTCCGCCCGATGTCGAAAGCACGCATTGGATTCGTGGGGACCGGCCGCATGGGGGCAAACATGGCGCGGCGGTTGAAGGATCAGGGCCATCCCGTCACCGCCGTTTACGATGTCTTCCCGGAGATCGCCCGGGAATTGGCCGCGGAGATCGGAGCCGCCGCCACGGCGACGCTCGCCGAGCTTACCGGGGCGGCCGACGTGATCATCACGGTCGTCACGGACGATGCGGCCATGCGCGGGATCTTCGCGGAGAGCGGTGATTCGCTGCTGGCCGGGGCGGAGGGCAAGGTGTTCATCAATTGCGCCACCGTCAGCCCGGAGGTCCATGTGGAGGTGGAGCGCGCGGCTGCGGCCCGGGGCGCCTCCGCGATCGAGGCCTGCATGGCCTCCAGCATCACCCAGGCCCGCCAGGGCACGCTTTATCTGATGGTCGGGGGCACGCAGGATGCTTTCGGCAAGGTCGAAGGTATTTTGAAGGACCTGTCCGCCTCGCTCCGGCACGTGGGAGGGACCGGGCAGGCTGCGAAAGTGAAGGCACTGGTGAACATGGTGATGAACATCAACACCGCGGGCCTCGCCGAGGGCCTCGGCTTGGGCGCGGCACTCGGCCTCGATCTCGGCATGCTGAAGGAAGTTTTCTCGCAGACCGGGGCAAACTCCCGGGTGCTGGAAACCGACGGCGACGACATGATCAACCGCGAACACGACTGCTTCTTTTCCGCCGCCCATGCCGCCAAGGACAGCGGCATTGCCAATGCGCTGGCCGCCGGGACGGGTGTCGGTGTCCCGCTCTCGCTGGCCACGGAGGCGCAATATCACCGCATGGTCGAGCTGGGCCTCGGGGAACTCGACAAGTCCGGCGTGGCCGAGTTGACCTTCCCCGGTCGCTCCGTGCATTGATCTTTTTGAAGCGATGGAAATCCCTGAATTCCGCAACCGCCACGGCGAGAAACTCGACGCCGCCTTTCACCCGGGAACCCGCGACGACGCCCTCGTCATCCTCGCCCACGGCGTCACGGGAAACAAGGACCGGCCCCTGCTGGTCGCCCTCGCGGAGGGGCTGTCGGCCCGCGGCTGGCCCTGCGTCCGCCTGTCTTTTTCCGGCAACGGCCTGTCGGAGGGAGATTTCGGAGAATCGGATATCACCAAGGGAGGCGGCGATTTGCGGGACGTCCTCGACGCCCTGCCCGCCAGCACCCGGATCGCCTACATCGGCCACAGCATGGGCGGTGCCGTGGGGGTGATGACCGCGTCCTCGGACAGCCGCATCCGGGTCCTCGTCACTCTGGCCGGTATGATCCGCACGGACGATTTTTGCGAGCGCGAGTTCGGCGGCGTAACTCCCGGCAAGGGCTTCATGTGGGAGGAGCCGGAGTGCCCCCTTTCGCAGAAATTCATCGATGATCTCGGCGCGATCGGGGACCTGTTCGATGAAGTCGGGCAAATCAGCGTCCCGTGGCTCCTTATTCACGGCACCGCGGACGATGTGGTCCTGATCGAGGACAGCCGGGATGCCTACGACACCGCCGAGGAACCGAAGCGTCTGGTCGAGATTTCCGGAGCCGGTCATTCTTTCGATGAAGCGAGCTATCCGCGGGTGGTCTCCGAGGTGGCGGACTGGCTGGACGAATACCTGGAGTGAGAGAGGCACCGCGGCTAACCCGGGGAATCGAAATCCGACGTTCGCCTTTTCATTCCCCCCAAGCCGCGCTTTCCTCCCGCCGTGCTCGCGAAACGCATCATTCCCTGCCTGGACGTGACCGACGGCCGCGTCGTGAAAGGCGTGAACTTCGTCGATCTCATCGACGCCGGCGATCCCGTGGAGTGCGCCATGGCCTACAATGCCCAGCAGGCGGACGAGCTTGTGTTCCTCGATATCACCGCTTCCTCGGACAATCGCGCCACGATGGTGGACGTGGTCCGGCGCACGGCGGCGCATTGCTTCATCCCGCTGACCGTGGGCGGCGGCATCCGCAGCGTGGAAAACATGCGCGAGATGCTTTTGGCCGGCGCGGATAAGGTCGGGATCAATACCTCCGCGGTAAAAGATCCGGCCCTCGTCGATGCCGGAGCGAAGGCTTTCGGCAGCCAGTGCATCGTTGTGGCGATCGATGCGAAACGGGAAGGCCCCGGCAAATGGGGAGTCTATACCCATGGCGGGCGCACGCCGGTGGGGCTGGATGCGGTGGAATGGGCGAAGGAAGTCTGGCGGCGCGGTGCCGGGGAAATCCTGCTCACCAGCATGGATGCGGACGGGACCCAGGCGGGCTACGATTGCGAACTCACCGCCGCCATCTCCGGCAGCGTCGGCATCCCGGTCATCGCCAGCGGAGGAGCGGGCAATCTCGATCACATGGTGGAGGTCCTTGAAAAGGGGCAGGCGGACGCCGTGCTCGCGGCGAGCATCTTCCACTTCGGCAAGCACACCGTGGGAGAAGCGAAGCGCTACTTCGCGGAGAAGGGGATTCCCGTGCGCCCGGAAACGGCGTGAGTGCCTGAGTGTCAGCCCCGGCCGCGCGGGGTGGGGGCGTTTTCGGCCACGATTTATGGGCTTGCCGTAGAATCTCCCACCGTGTAGCGGGGGAAATGTCCGGCGGAAAACATCCCGGAAGCGCTTCTCTCGGTCTCCGCGCCATCGGCTGGTGAAGTGGATTTTGAAAATGGCGTTGCGACAATAGGACAATGGACATCTACGTGGGCAACCTGCCCTTCAGCGCCACTGAAGAAGAAGTGGCGGAGCTCTTCTCGGCCTTCGGACCGGTGGAGAAAGTGAAAATCGTCACGGACCGTGAAACCGGTCGCCCGCGCGGGTTTTGTTTCGTGACGTTGGCTGACACCTCCAAGGTCAAGGAAGCTGCTGATGCTGTGGACGGTCAGGAACTGGGCGGCCGCCCGCTCCGCGTCAATCCGGCCGAACCCCGCGAGAAGAAGCCGGGAGGCTTCGGT
>CAMPGU010000337.1 GCA_946885645.1 uncultured Haloferula sp. | reverse complement strand
GGCGGCTGGCACCGCTTCCGGCGGCTCACCTTCCTGGAAGAAGAAGACCGGGACTTCTGGCTGCGCCTGAACACCTGCGTTGCCCTGAAGATCTTTCGCGACCGGGCGTCGGTCGAGGATGCCGTGGCCGGAATCGTCGGGGGGGAGCGAGCACCCGCGGTGCTGGAGCTCCTCCGGCACTCGGAGACGGTGGTAAAGGAGCTCCACTACATCGCGGACTTCGCCTCGCAGAAGCTGTTTTTCCGGCGGGTCCGGATTCCCCCGCTGCTGCACGTGTACTGGGACTGCCTTTTCATCAACCACGCCGTACGGAAAGTGCTCCGGCATTTCGTACGCGATCCCGAGCGCGCCCTGCGCGAGGGCGAGGCAGCCTATGCGCTCTTCCCCCGGATGATCGAGCTGGCCCGCGCGTCCGCCCTGCCGGTGGCGGATATCGAACACTGGCGGGATTTCTGCCACCTCGTGCGCTTGGCGCGGCGGTACTATTTCCTGCCTTTCGACCCGGCGCTCGCGGAGCGGATCCGGGCATCGAAGAAGGCCTACAAGAAGGCCTGGCCGAGCGAACGGCGGCAACGCTATCGCATCAAGCTCTCCTTCGAGCCCTTCAAGGTGAAACGCCAGACGCTTGGTTGGCTATCGACCCTCCTGCTGCGGCGGAAGCGCGGCTACCGGCTCATCGACCACGTGTTCACGCTGAACCTGCTCGGCATCATTTTCCGGCTCTTCCGGCCAGGGAAGAGCAAGGCGGTGCCGAAATTCCTGCGGAAATCGGCGATGGGTGTTGATGCCCTGTTCCGCTAAAGTCCGCTGCGCTTCATTCCAAGGGCACCTCATGGTACTCCAGTGCCCACTCCCGCATGTAACGGACTTGTAGGGGATCGATACGGTAAACGATCAGTTCGGGATTGTCGGGAGTGCCCAGATAAGAGCGCAGGAGCGGGTTCTTCTCCCAGATCAGGGCGATCAGCCCGGTGTCCGACTCGATCTGCGCATGGCCGGTGATGCGGACCTGGTGGTGATCCTTATCCAGATAACAAAGCTCCACCCGCGGGTTGGCGGCGATTTCACCGGTTTTGTGGTAGGCGCGCAGATTGGCCACCCACACCGTGAAACCCTCGGTCCGCACCGGGGAGACCGGGCGCAGCCGCGGTTGGCCGGCGTCGTCGGTCGCCAGCATCGGGAACTTGGCGGACTCCATCGTCGCCATCGCGAGCTCGGGGAGCCGGGCGGGATCGACAGGAGCGGGTTTGGGTCGGGCCATCCTTTACCAGAGATCATGCCGGCTCCGGATTGCCAAATCCTTTCCCGCCCCTAACGCGGGGGGCAAGTCAGCCGCCGACTTTCAAGCTCATCCCCATCTCGCGGAAGATCCTGTCCCGGGCTTCGAGATAGCCGCGGGAATCGAGGTCGCGGGGCCGCGGAATCTCGATCTTCTCGCTGAATTGCACCGTCGCCGGGCGGCGGCTCATCACGAGCACCGTATCGGCAAGCTGGACCGCTTCCTCAATGTCGTGGGTGACGAAAAGAATGGTCTTCTTCTCCTCCTGCCAGATGCGCACGAGGTCCGCCCGCATCTTCAGGCGGGTGATGAAATCGAGCGCGCCGAAGGGCTCGTCCATATAAATGATATCCGGCGAGGAAGCGAGCGCCCGGGCGATTTCCACGCGCTGGCGCATGCCGCCCGAGAGTTCGCGCGGGTAGGATTTGTCGAATCCCGTCAGGCCGACCATGTCGATGTAATGGCGCACGACCTTCGCCCGCTCCTCCGGGGTCTTCTCCAAGAGGCCGAAGCCGACGTTGTCTTCCACGTTTAGCCATGGGAAGACGCCGTTCTCCTGGAAGACGAAGATGCGTTTGGGATCGGGCCCGGTCACCGGCTTGCCCTCCACCAGCACTTGCCCGGAGGTCTGCTGGAGGAAGCCGCCGATAATGTTCAGCAGCGTGGATTTGCCGCAGCCGGAAGGACCGACGATGCAGACGAATTCGCCGCGCTTCACCTCCAGATCCACGTTCTCGAGCACGTGGATCTGCTCACCCCGCTTCTTGCCGGGGAAAGTCATCCACAGGTCTTTCACCACGATGGCGTTGTCCGAAGAGAGGCGGGTTTCCATGACGGTGCGTTCCGCTGCGAAGGTGGAGGAGTTCATGAAAGCGGCGGACTTCACTTGTTCGCGTAGCCCCAACGAACCTCGTCGAACTTCTCGAGGCGGCGCACGGCGACGTCCAGACCGAGGCCGATCAAGCCGATCATCACCATCCCCGCCACCACCAGATCGTACCGTTTGCCCGCATTGCGCGCATCGATGATCAGGTAGCCCAAGCCGGAATTCACCGCGATCATTTCCGCGGCCACCACCACCAGCCAGGCAATGCCGAGGGCGATGCGGAGTCCCGTGAGGATCTGCGGAAGGCATGCCGGGAAGATGACCTGGCGGAAAAGCTGGGCGTTCTTCAGGCCGAAATTCCGCGCCGCGCGCACATACACCGGCTGCATGTTCTGCACCGCTGCCATGGAGGAGACGGTGATAGGGAAGACACTGGCGAGAAAGATCAGGAAGACGGGGGCGACATCGGTGACGCCGAACCAGAGGATAGCCACCGGGATCCATGCGATCGGCGAGATCGGGCGGAAAATCTGGATCATCGGGTTGAGGGCGGTTGCCGCGGGCTTGAACCACCCGAGCAAGAGACCCAGCGGCACGCCCACCAGAATTGCCAGCAGGAATCCCCAGGTAACGCGGAACAGCGAGGCGATGATGTACTTTAGAAGCACACCCTTCTGCACCAGTTCCACGATCCCGAGCACCACTTCCCAAGGAGTCGGGAAGATGTCGCTTCCGGAGAGCCTGACGAGCATGTGCCAGGTGCCGAGGAACACAGCCGCCACGATGAGCGGAAGGTGGATGTTCTTCATTGCCCGTTTAAATCCATCAATGCCTTCTCGGCCTCATAGCCGTAGGCTTTCTTCGTCTTTTCCGCCGCTTCGCCGAAGTGCACGTCCACGTAATCGTCGAATGTTACCGTTCCCTCGAGGATCTCGGATTGTTTCCCAAGCCTCGCGATCTCCTCGAAATTCTCCCGCTGCAGGGCCAGGTTGTTGTAGGTCACCCGGTCCGGCGGCTTGCTGAGCACGAATTCGAGCAGGCGCGGATGCTGGTTGTAGTAGCGTTGTGAAACGAATTGCGCGGCGGCCATGCGCTTGTCCATGCCATCCTCCAGCCACATGCCGCTGTTGGCGATGCCGTCCACGAGCCTCTGTACACGCTCCGGGTTATTGCGGATTTCGTCCTCATGGACGGCCAGCACGCAGGAGATGAAGTTCGGCCAGATATCCTTGGTCAGGTAGAGCACGCGGCCGTGGCCGTCCAGTTCGCACTGCCCCATGAAGGGCTCGCCGCTGGTCACGGCATCCACCGACTTCGAGTACAGCGCGGCCGGCATGTCCGGCGGCGGCATTTCGATCAGGTTGATGTCGTCGATCGTCATTCCCGCATTGTTCAGCGCGCGGAAAATCAGCAGCCGTTGGTTTGAGTACCGGTTCGGCACGGCCACCGTCTTTCCGCGCAGGTCGGCGATGCTCCGGATGTCGGAGTCCTTCTGCACCATCAGGGCCGTGCCATCGCGATGACCCAGATAGACGATCTTGATCGGCACCCCTTGCTCGCGCAGCGCGATCGCCATGGGCGCGAGGATGAAAGTGGCGCGCGTATGCCCGGACAGGAAAGCTTCCTTCAGCTCGGGCCAGCCGTTGAATTTGATCGGTTCAAAGAGCCCTTCGCCCTCGATCTCCTTGTTGATGAAATCCGTGACGGGGCAGGTGAGGTGGCAGGTCACCGGCAGGAAGCCGATGCGCATCTTCCTCTCTTCCTCTTTCTTGAACCAGTCCGAAGGGCGCATGTTCAGGAAAACGTGCCCCGCCGAGACCACGCCGACCCAGACGAAGGTGGTGAGCAAGAGTGTCCTGCGCAGCGTCATGAAGAAGTGCCGCGATTCAAACATCCCCCGGGTGTCCTGCAATGTTAAAGCTCCGGCCCTTTTTCCGAATTCGGAGGCGTTCTCCGGCGGGGACGAAACGCATGGGATTTTTTTCTGCGATTTTCGGGAGATCCCCGCTTTTTCCT
>CAMPGU010000336.1 GCA_946885645.1 uncultured Haloferula sp. | reverse complement strand
CGGGCATGATGGGAGGGCTTCTTGACCCTGCGCCGGATCCGGGCGGGATCGCCGGCCGGCGCAGCTACGGCCGACCTCTCCGGGGCCGGATCAAGTCCGCAGGTGGGGCAATTCCCGCGCATGCTGGAATCCGCAGCGCCCTCGAATAAGGCGCCGCAATGGCCGCAGTGAAACCAGGCAACGGGATGTTCGCTCACGAAGCTTTTGCTAAGGGGAGACCCAGCCTTTGTGAAGCATCTCCGTAATCAGATACTGGGTACCCCCGGCACCGACCGGGCCGGTGACCCTGAAGGTGCCCGCGAGGCGGGTGCTCTTTTCCATCAGGAAGGAGTTCTCATTCAGTTCCTTTTTGAGGATTCCCGCCACCGTGGAATCGACGGGTACATAGGCCCAAATGGTATTTTCGCCGGAAGAATCGGCGAGCTTGTAGGAACTGAACTTTTCCTCCGGATGCTCCCTCGTGAAAAAATCGGCAGGATGAAGCACTGCGCGGACAATGTCTCCCTCTGCCCGTGCGCCGGATTTGAGCTCCGAAATCTGAATCCCGCCGATCCCGGCAGTGGCTTCCCAGTCCAGGAGCAGCTTCCCCTCCTCCCTCACGAAGACCACTTCAAAGCTGCTGAAGTCCCCCTTTGACCCGGTAAGAACCACCAAAGGCCGGACACCGCCGATATCGACGCCTCCGGAGACTTGGGCGGAAGGCGCGAAGCTGGGAGTAGCGCCCCATGGCTTCCACCTTTCCAGGAGTGCGGTTTTCACGCGCTCCGGATCTCGTATCAAGGGAAGCACGTCCGCTGCGGATCCCGCCGCCGCATACCGGTGGAGAATCTCCACCGCCGCCTCTTGCAACTCGCTTGCGTGGGTGACGAAGAAATCGCGCTCGGCCTCTTCCGGCGTCACTGGCACGGCGGGAGCATCCGCCCCGGCACCGGATTCCGGCCTGTCCTTGGCAGCGGCTTTCCGCTGAAGCATCACCCCGGCGACCGCCAGGATGGAGATCAGGCAGCAGCCGGCCGCCATCCACAGCGTCCAGTGCTGAAGCCCGTACCGCTTGCCGCCGCGAGGTTTCGAGGGGCTGCGCGGAGGCGCGGGACCGACCTCGCTCATCGACTTCGCCTTGAGTTCGTCGCCGTCGGAATCGACCTCCAGCCGCAGGACCGGCGTCTCGCCATCTTCCGCCGCGGTTCGCTCGTGGAGGACGCGGCCGCCGATCACAATGCCGGTTTCCACAACTGCTCCGGCAGCCGGGGGCTTGGCCCGCGCCAGCGAGCCGCCGCCGATGACCCGGACTTCGAATCCTCCGCGGCTGCCTCCGGTTTCCTCGCTGTCTGTTCTTTTCTGCGGGAGCATGCTGGCGGGCGGAAAATGGCACCGCCGCCCCCCGGGAGCAAGCTTTCGGAATCCCATCCCGCGAGGCGGGGGATTCACCGTGGCGGGAGCCGGAATATCGTGTTAGACAATGGTCGATGACGCCGCCCGAATGCCCCGATCTTCCCCAGCCGAACGCCGAACACGCGATCAACGAAGAAGCGATCCGCGAGGAAGACCGGTTCGAGCTGGAAACACCGGACCGGGGTTTCCTCGCGGGTCCCCGCTCCCGTTTTCACGATCTGGGGACCATCTTCCGGGTGGGTGCGGATTTCTTGCGGGCTTTCCGGACCCTTCATTTCGTAGGCCCAGCGGTCACCGTTTTCGGTTCGGCGCGCACCCAACCGGGGACGACCTATTACGAGATGGCCACCGAGATCGGGGCGGCAATTGCCGGTCTGGGTTTCACGGTCATTACCGGGGGTGGCCCGGGCATCATGGAAGCCGCTAACCGGGGTGCCCATGAAGCGGGCGGACGCTCCATCGGCGTGAACATCGAGCTCCCCTTCGAGCAACACCTCAATCCCTACGTCGATCGCTCGGTGACCATGCGCTACTTCTTCACCCGCAAGACGATCCTGGTGAAGTACTCCTATGCCTTCGTGGTGCTGCCCGGAGGGGCCGGCACCCTGGACGAAATGTTCGAAACCATGACCCTGATCCAGACGGGAAAAATCCGGAATTTCCCGATCATCCTGATGGGCAAGGATTATTGGCAGCCGCTGATGGATTTCGTGTACTCGATGGAGGAAGCCGGGACCATCAGCCCCGGAGATCCGGAGCTGATTTTCTTTACCGACGACGTCGCGGATGCCGTGGCGCACCTGCAGCGGCACGCGGTCCGCCAATTCGGCCTGCGGCGTCACCAGCTCCCGAAGCCACGGCCGCTCCTCGGCGAAAAAGGGGTGACGAAGGCTTCCGCCTGAAAGCCTACAGCAGGAGCGGGGACAGCTCCGCGAGGCGCGCCGCGAGCTCCGCGCCGGCCGGAGTGGCGGGAATGGCGTCGAGATCACCGAGCTGCCAGCGGAAAACCGCGTTGTAGCCGTCCCATTCCCCCGCGGCACCCGTGTCCCGCATCCAGCGCAGTGCCGCCGTGTTTTCCGGCATGGTATAGCCGGTGAAGGTCTCAATGCCGCAGCGGTAGGCGACCACCCAGAGGATGGACAGCAGAAGGGTGCCCACGCCGCGGCCTTGGTCGCGGTCCAGCACGGTGGCAGAGATCTCGGCGTCCGTGGGATCGGATTTGGAACGCCAGAAGCTCGCCGCGCCCAAGCCGGGAAATCCTTCCCGGGACGGATCGAAGACGGTCCAGATTGCGTGATTCGGGGGATCTCCGGTCAGGAGGCGGTCCAGCATCGCATCTCCGATGACCTCCCCGTCCCGCACCCAGAAACGCTGGTAGCGGGCCTCCGGCGACAGCATGCGGTAGCCATCCGCCACGTAGCTGCGGTCTCCCGGGTTGAGGGGCCGGGCGACGACCGGAGTTCCGTCCCGCAGGCGAAGTTCGAGCGCATCGGGGATCATCCTTCCATCCAACCTGCAATCGGCCGGAGCGGCGAATCCGAAAAAGGCGGCCGCGCTTGGAATTTCGTGGCATCCCCGTCTCCCCTGCGGACAGGGTGCCTCCATGCTATTGGAAATCTGCGTGGATGCGCTCGATTCCGTCGCCGCATGCGCGGAGGGCGGAGCGGACCGCATCGAGCTCTGTGCCTCGCTTACCGAGGGCGGCCTCACTCCCAGCGCCGGAATGCTGTCCCAGGCCCGGTCCGTTTTTCCCGGGGAGATCGCGGTGATGATCCGGCCCCGCGGGGGCGACTTCGTTTACCAGCCCGGGGAAGTGGCCGCCATGGCTGCAGACATCGAGCTGGCCCGCGACTTGGGCGCGGATGCGGTGGTCTTCGGCTGCCTATCGCCGGACGGGGAAATCGATGTCGCGATGGCTGAAACCCTGCTGGAGGTGTGCAACGGGCTACCGGCGGTATTTCACCGGGCTTTCGATTTGAGCAAGGATTTGCCCGCCTCGCTGGAAACGATCGCGGAGCTGGGCTTCGAACGCATCCTCACCAGCGGCGGGATGCCTTCCGTGATGGAAGCGCTCGAGGTCATCGCCGCGCTCGTGAATCAGGCGGCGGGTCGCTTGGATATCCTTCCGGGCGGAGGCATCACGGTGGACCAGATCGGGGAAATCGTGAAGGCCACGGGGGTGAATCAGGTGCATCTTTCCGCTCGCGGCGTTCTCGATAGCCCGATGGTCTTCCGCCGCTCCGGAATCCCGATGGGCGCGGCGGCCGTCCCGGGAGAATACGAGCGCAAGGTCGCGGATGCGCCGCTGATCGCAAAGGCGAAGGCGCTGCTCACCGCCAACGGATAAGGTCCCCCACATGCCCTGCCTCCCGCCGATCGGCGCGGACGGCCTTAGAATAACTCCCCCTGCCCCGGCGTCACCCGCCGGAAATGCGCGGCGCTTAGTTCCGGCGGCCGCGTAGGAAGGCCGAGCTTGCGGCAGCTCGCGTGGAAAAGCGCCTTCAATTGCGCCGCGGGCTCGCCGGTTCCACGCATCCGGTCGAAGGGAGTCATGCGGTTCAGCGCCCCACCTTGCGCTCCCCGGATCCGGTTGAGCACCTTCTCCTTCCGGTCCGGGAAATGCCGGTCCAGCCATGCTTCGAAGACATTGGAAACCGTACCGGGCAGCCGCACGATCGAGTAGGACGCGAAGCTTGCGCCCGCCTCCTTCGTTGCGGCGAGAATGGCAGGCAG
>CAMPGU010000335.1 GCA_946885645.1 uncultured Haloferula sp. | reverse complement strand
GCTCTCCTGCGGGTGGGTAAAACGCGGAATTCGCCGGTGTTGCGGGCGAACGGGGAGCATGTCCTCGCGGACGACTGGACGAGCGCCGGAGTGCTCGCCGCGCTGGCCTTGGTGCATTTCACCGGCTGGATGTGGTGGGATCCGATCTGCGCCACCTTGGCCGCGGCGAAGTTGCTCTGGACCGGCGGCAGGCTGATGCGGGAAAGCTTGGGCGGCCTCATGGACGAGGCCGACCTGGAGGTGGAGAAAAACCTCCGCGGGAGCTTGGACGCGGAGTGCGAGAGCCGCGGGCTATCCTATCATAATCTCCGGCACCGGCATTCCGGCCGCACCCACTGGGTGGAATTTCATCTGGTCTTCCCGGATGGCACCGGCATCCGTGAGGCCCACGAGGCGGCCACCGAAATGGAAGGCCGGGTAGCATCCCTGCTCGGTCCCGATGTCCGGGTGATTTCCCACCTCGAGCCGCGGTCCGCTGAGGACCGGCAAGAGCTTTGGGAAATCCGCTGAATCAACCGGCAGGGGTGAAGCCCATCACGATATCGAAACGTGCGGCCAATTCACCCGTGGCCACGCCCGGCAGAGGGAGGAAATCCACAATCACCGAGGAGCGCTGCCGCTCGTCCTGGATGCCGCGGAACACGCCGTCCGTGTCGTTCTGTTTTTCCCCTTTGATGTAGCACTGAGTCGTCCATTTCGGACGGCCTTTCAATTTGACCGCGACATGGATGTGCGGTGTGCGGCCGGGGTAGGCAACGGGCTTGATGGTGCGGAAGTAGTATTCGCCGGTGGAACCGGTGAGGAAGCGGCCGAAGCCTTGGAAATTGGCGTCCCGCTTCACGCCGCCGTCGCTGCCTTTGTGGAGATATACCCCGTGATGATCGACCTGCCAGATTTCCACCAGCGCGTTGCGGATCGGCTCGCCCTTCGCATCGGTCACCCGCCCGCTGAGGTGCGTCACGCCGCCCAGGGCGGGGGTGAGGCCATCGTTCAGGATGATGAGGTCATTGTCGGTATCCAGCGGGAGATCGACGGGGTAAAAAGGCCCCTCGGTCTGCTTCGGGGTGAGCGTGAGAGCTTCCGCGAACGCGCCGGGCACCCAGAGCCCCGCAGCCCCGAGGGAGAAATTCCGTAAAAACCGGCGGCGGGAGGAGGGCAGAATGTTCATCGCGAAAACGTGAGGTTCTGAATCTAGGTTCCTGAAGGCGGGACGGCCAGAAATTCCAGCGCCACCGCGCCGCTCCTTCATCTAACTCCTTGCTCCCCGGCCCATGCCGTCCGCTACTTGCCGGCATGGCGGACATTTGGTCACCGGAGAAGCGATCCGAGGTGATGTCGCGCATCCGTGGCGGCGATACCAAACCGGAGAAGCTCGTCCGCTCGATGCTGCACCGGCTGGGCTACCGCTTCACCGTCCGGGGGCCGAAGAACAAGTCACTGCCCGGCAGACCGGACCTCGTGCTGCCGAAGTACGGGGTGGTGGTCTTCGTCCACGGCTGCTTCTGGCATGGCCACGAGAATTGCCCGGATTTCAAGATGCCGAAGTCGAAGGTCGAGTGGTGGGTCGCCAAGATCGAGGGGAATCGCGCCCGCGATACCCGGGTGGAAAGGGAACTGCAGAACCTGGGTTGGCATGTCGTGACGCTATGGGCCTGCGCGGTGAAAACCCGCGGGGCGCGGGACTGGCTGGAAGCGAGGCTGCCGGTGCTGATCGGGCGGCCGCTCCATGCCGCGCCGCCGCTGCGAGGGGTGAGCGCAGCGCTTTCCTCAAAGGTTGCGGAAGGCGGCGGTGGCGGCTGCTCGTGACGGCCCGGCCCGGCCCGGCCTTCACCAGTATCTCCTGACACCGGGCTCCTCTTCGTAGATCCGCCGGAAGACCGAGCGCGGCTCCGACTTCATCGTCATCCTCGCAAACGCCGCCATGACCACCCCCGCGATAAAGCCGCCGATATGCGCGGCGTAGGCGACGCCGCCTCCGGTCTGCTCCGTAACGGCAATCGACCCGGCGCCGTTGATGAACTGTGTGAACGCCCACATGCCGATGACGAAGACCGCCGGAAGCGATACGATCCGGAAGAAGAACACCGCGTTCACCTTGTTCCGGGGGAAGAGGACCAGATAGGCGCCGAGGACGCCGGAGATGGCACCCGAGGCCCCCAGGTTCGGGATCAGGCCTTCGGGGTTGGTCGCGATCTGGGCGAAGGTCGCCACGATCCCGCTGACGAGGTAGAAGGCGAGGAATTTCAAGCCGCCGAACCGGTGCTCCACATTGTCCCCGAAGATCCACAGGTAGAGCATGTTTCCGCCGATATGGGCCCAGCCGCCGTGCATGAACATGGCGGAGAAAAGCGTCAGGTAGATCGGTGTCGGTCCCGGTGCCTGGGGGATCTGGACCACCTCCCGCCCCGTCCGGACGAGGATGTCGCGGGTGAGATCCTCTCCGTGGGTGATCTCCGCAGGGATCACGCTCCAGCCCGGGGTGAGCGAGGGATCTGCCAATTGCAGCAGGAAGACCACCACGTTTGCCGCCAGCAGGATGATCGTTACCCATGCCGGGTGCATAAGGTGCCGGTCGTCGTCGCTGATAGGGAAGATCACGCTGCCAAAATCACTGCACAACGGGCAGCGTCCAATGATTTCCGCCAGCTCGTCGGGCGGCACGGGCCTTTCACTTGTTCAATCGGGCGGCGATCCCCGCGACATGCTTCCCTTGGAAGCGCGCCAGGGAGAGTTCCTTCTCGCTCGGCTGGCGCGAACCGTCAGGTCCGGCGATGGTCGCCGCGCCGTAGGGGCTACCCCCGCGTACCTCGCTGATGTCCGTCAGCTCGGGTGCCGCATAGGGGAGGCCCGCGTAGATCATCCCGTGATGAAGCAGGGTGGGGATGAAGGTGAGGATCGTGGACTCGTTGCCCCCGCCGGTGCCGGTGCTGGCAAAGACGCTGCCTACCTTCCCGATCAGCGCGCCCTTCATCCAGAGCTGGCCGGTCTGATCGAGGAAATTCCGCATCTGCGCCGCCATATTGCCGAAGCGGGTGGGGGTGCCGAAGATGATGGCGTCGTAGTCGGCAAGTTCGGAGGGATCGGCGATCGGCGCGCTCTGATCGAGCTTCACGCCGTGCTTTTTCGCGACCTCCTCCGGCATGGTTTCGGGGACACGCTTCAGCGTGACCTCCACCCCTTCCACGGAGCGGGCGCCTTCCGCGATGGCGCCTGCCATGGTTTCGATGTGGCCGTAGGTGGAGTAGTAGAGGACGAGGAGCTTGGTCATGACTTTTTGATATCGGGATTGCGGAGGCCAGCGTGACAGGCGGGCAGCGATCCGGGAAATATCATGTTCTTGGCCTGAGCATGCGCCGCGGGCATGCTTAGCTCCGCGACGGGGAATCCTCCTCCGGAGGCGTCCATCCTTCGTCCGCGATCGCTTCGAAGGGATCCGCGCGCATGACCGAATCGTAGATCACCTGGGACTCCCGAGCGGCGCTGAGGAAGGCCGCGCGGTCGTGACGGTGGGCTACCATCTTGCGCAGGAAGGTCTCGTCGGCGCGGCGATATAGCTTGGCAGCCCGGTGGGCGGCATAAGCGGGCATGCCCAGCGAGCGGAGCACGTCGGCACCCATCAGCAGGGAACTGTCGAGGGTCTCCCGGTAGATCCGTTCTTCTCCAGCCTCCAGGTACTCGTAGGCCTCCACCCGGCTGTGGGCGCGGATGAAGATCCGGAGATGGGGGAAGTGCTTCTTCGCGGTCGCGATGATGCTCAAGGTGGTCTGCCTGTCCTTGAGTGCCACCACCAGGATCTTCGCGCGCGCCGCCCCTGCCGTCATGAGGAGATCGGCCCTTCCCGCATCGCCGTAAAAGACCGGGAAGCCGATGGCGCGCAGCGTTTCCACCTGGTCGGCGTCGTTGTCGAGCACCGTGGAGGAGATTCCCTGGGTGTGTAGCAGGCGCCCGATCGCATGGCCGAAGCGGCCGAAGCCGCAGATGATGACCGGTGCCCCTTCATCACGCACGTCGCTCTCCCGCTCCTCCTTTTTCGGTGCGGCCGTGCGGGCGGTGAAACGGTGGCTGGCCATGATGAGCAGCGGGGTCGCTCCCATCGTCAGGGCCACCACCGCGATCAGCGTCCGCGAA
>CAMPGU010000334.1 GCA_946885645.1 uncultured Haloferula sp. | reverse complement strand
GTCCAGAGCAGGGGCGCGAGGATGCCCGCGATGCTCGTGATGCTGTTCAGCGCCCCCTGGACCGCCCCTTGTTCGTCGGCCGGCACCGCTTTCGAGATCATCGAATGGGTGGCGGGGGAGCCGATGCCGGCAATGGAGCCGATGAAGATGATCACGTACACCATCCATCCCTCCGTGGCGGCCCCATAGAAAAACATCGCCGCAGCCATCGCCAGGAAACCGGCGTAGATGCCGCGCCTCTCGCCGATCACCCTCAGCACCCTGCCCGCGAGCCCGGCCTGCACGATCGCCGCCAGAATCCCCACCAGCGCGAGCGACCAGCCCACTTGCCGGCTGTCCCAGCCGTAGCGCGTGCCGGTGTAGAGCACCCACAGCGCCGGATAGATATTCCCCGCCAGGATGCCCAGGAAATGCGTGCCCGCCAGGCCGAAGACGAGCGGCCACCGCCGCAGCGCCGTCAGCGCCTTGATCGGGTGGGCGCTCTGCCAGGTGAAAGGGC
This sequence comes from uncultured Haloferula sp., assembly GCA_946885645.1. Next base: position 3,663 of record CAMPGU010000334.1, on the reverse strand, counting down.
GGCGGTTTTCCTTCGCGAGGGATTCCGGCAGCACGAATGCCCCGTAGAGCCAGTTCAGCAAGGTGATACCGGCCGCGACCAGGAAGGGCGTCCGGAGCCCGTGCGCGCCGAGCAGCCCGCCGATGGCCGGACCGGCGATGAATCCCAGCCCGAAGGCCGCCCCGATCATCCCGAATCCCGCCGCCCGCTTTTCCGGCGGTGTCACGTCCGCGATGTACGCGCTGGCCGCGGAGAAATTCGCGGCCGTGATGCCCGAAACAACGCGTGCCAGATAGAGCCACCCCAGCGTGGGAGCCCACGCCAGCACCAGATAGTCGATCCCCGAGCCGAAGAGCGAGGCCAGGATCACCGGCCTGCGCCCGAAGCGGTCGGACAGGCTGCCCAGCACGGGCGAAAAGATGAACTGCATCAGCGCGTACAAGGCCCCCAGCCAGCCGACGGAATGAGCCGCGGCCTGCACATCCCCGCCCTGCATTTCTTCCACCAGTTTCGGCAGCACGGGCACGATGACCCCGATGCCGAAGATATCGAGGAAGAGGGTGATGAAGATGAAGAGAATCGCGGGCTTCGGCCGGGGCATGCCGCAGCCTGAGCGGGGACCCGCGCGGAGGAAATCGGAATTCACACTCCCGCGCTTGCGCGGGCGGGAATGCGGTCCTAGGTGGGCGGGGTGAGAGCCGCCTTATTTGCCCTGGTCCTGCCTATCCTTCCTGCCGCCGCGGAGAATCCGCAGCAATCCGCCGTCCCCGCCTTCGGGGAGCATTTCAAGCAGGCGGAAACGACCGGCACCCTGGTCTTGATGGACGGGAAATCCGGCAGCCTCCGGGTTTGGAATCCGGAGCGCGCGGCGAAGCGCTTCATCCCCGCATCCACCTTCAAGATCCCGAATTCCCTGATCGGCCTGGAGACCGGGGCCGTGAAGAGCGTGGAAGAAGTGCTGCCCTACGGCGGCAAGCCGCAGTGGATGAAACAGTGGGAAAAAGACGCGGACCTGCGCGAGGCGATCCGGATTTCCTCCGTGCCCGTCTATCAAGAGGTCGCCCGCAGGATCGGCCAGGAGCGGATGGCGAAGGGCGTCGCCTCGCTGGGATACGGCAATGCGAAGACCGGCGAGGTGGTGGACCGCTTCTGGCTGGACGGGCCTTTGGAAATCTCGGCCATCGAGCAAGCCCGCTTCATCGCCCGCCTGCTGGCGGATGATCTGCCGCTCAAACCCGAGACCATGCAGGCGGTGAGGGACATCATCCCGCGCGAAACCGCGGGCGAGGCGATCATCCATCACAAGACCGGCTGGTGCACCGCTACGAAGCCTCACATCGGCTGGATCGTGGGCTGGGTGGAAAAGGACGGCGGGAAGCACCCCTTCGCCCTCAATATCGACATGGAGGGCCTCAAGGACGCGCCGAAACGCATGGAGATCCTCAAGGCCTGCCTGGAGACCGCGGGACTGCTGTGAACGCGCAGCAGGTTCCCTGCCTTCGTTCTTATTCCGCCTCCAGCGACTTCAGCTCGATATTCCTGAACCACACCGGCTGCCCTTCCGCCTGGAGCGCCAGGTGGCCGTAGGCCAGCAACTTCGGGGCACCGGCAGCCAGCAATTCGGAGGCGGGCGAGATATGGTTCTTCGGGTCGAGCTGCGGGCGCTGGTAGCGCAGCACTTCCTTCCCGTTCACCCGGTGAATCACCTGCTCGCTACCGTGGACTTCCACCTCGATCTTCACCCACTCGTCCGCCGGGAAGGTCGGTGCGGTGGACTCCACGATGTGTTGGGTGATGAGCTTGCCGTCGATCTCGATCAGGGTTCCGGGCGTGCAGACATTGGCTGTGGCGCGCTTGCCCTTTCCTTCGTCGGCCAGGAACTGGAACTCCAGGCTGGAGGGGAACGCCTGCTTCAGCCCCATGCTCTGGGGCGTCTGGGAATGGATCATCACCCCGCTGTTCAGATTCACGTAGCCCGGGGCATCCGCGATCATCTTGCCCTCGAAGCGGTACTCCATCCGCAGGATGTAGCGGGAGTAGGCGAGGTCCGAGTAGAGGTGGCCATACTGCTCTTCGAATTTGCCGTAGCGGTCATAGGAGACCTTCAGGATGCCGTCTTCCACGCGGAAGGTATCGTGCGGATTCGCGCCCAAGGGATGCCCGGCAAATTTCGGCGTCCAGCCGCTCAGGTCCTTGCCGTTGAAAAGTTTCACCCAGGGATGCTCCGCTGCGGCGGTGGCGATGAGGGCGAGACCGGCGGAAAGGAATAGCGTCGGGAGTTTCATGGATGGGTGGTTTTATGCCAGGCCGGTATAGCCGCGTGAAACAGGCTCTTCAATTTTATGATTCACTCATCCCGAGCCGCGCCGCGAAGAAGCCGTCCCAGCCGGTGGCGGCGGGGGAAACCGTGATGCTTTCCTCGATGAGAAAACGGCCGTCCCGCTCCGCCAGCAGATCGAGCTGCCCGGTATTTTCGGAGGGCAGCACGGAGCAGGTCGCATAGACGAGCTTGCCGCCCCGCCGGAGCAGCGCCGGGTAGTGATCCAGCAAGCGCCGCTGGAGCCGCTTGATCTTTTCCAGCGCGCCCTCGCTTAGCCGCCATTTCAGGTCGGGCTGGCGGCGCAGCGTGCCGAGGCCCGAGCACGGGGCATCGATCAACACGCGGTCCGCCCAACCGGCGTAGCGCTTCAAGGTATCTTCCCGCCACGTTTCGGTGCGGATGATCCGGGTGCCCGCCCGGCTCGCGCGGCGTCGCAGCTCGCTCAGCTTCGCGGCGGAAACGTCCATCGCCACGATCTCGCCCCTGCCCTTCATCAAGGACGCGAGGTGCAGCGTCTTGCCTCCCGCCCCCGCGCAGGCATCGATCACCTTCATCTCCGGCTCGGCCTCCAGCAACGGGGCGACGGCTTGCGATCCCGCATCCTGGATTTCCACCAGTCCTTCCGCAGCGAGAGCTTTCGGCAACGCCTTCCCTTCCGGCAGGACCAGCGCGTCGGGGGCACCGGGGACGCGCTCGGCATGCACCCCCTGCTCCGCCAGCCAGCCCAGCGCCTCATCCACCGACAGCCGCAGGCGGTTCACCCGCAGATACACGGGGGCGCGATGATTCAGCGCCGATAGCTCGGCATCCCATGCCTCCCCCAGCTCCGCCTCGCCCTTGGCATCGAGCCAATCCGGCACCGATTCACGGACGGCCCGCGGTTCGCCGCCCAGGCCCTCTTCGCGGGCGTTCATCTCCGTCACGCTGCACCCCTCCCAGGTCCACCAGGGCGGGATCTCCATGCCGCCGCGGTTCCACTGCGCCGCGCACAGCGCCTCGATGGAAGCGCCGTCCGCCACGAAGGCCAGCGCGCGCCGCCAGCGTACTGCCTCGAAAACCGTTTCCGCGACAAAGCCGCGGTCCCGCTTTCCCCATTTCGGATTCCCGCGGAAGGTCTCCTCGATCACCCGGTCCAGCACGCGGCCTTGCTCGAAAACCTCGCGCAGGACTCCCGCGCACCCTTCGGCCAGCATCCGGTGGATTCTCACGGCCGGTAGCTTGAGCAGGCCCGGGCCGCCTGCTCAACGCCGCCATCACCGAAGGGGTGGCCGGCGGCCTCGGGATCGGAGAGGCGGTGTCGCGCTATCTGCCCACCCGCAGTCCGCAGCACGCGCGCTCGAGCGTGCTCGCCGCCGCGGGCCGGC
>CAMPGU010000333.1 GCA_946885645.1 uncultured Haloferula sp. | reverse complement strand
TCCGCAGGACGGACAAGCGATGTGCGAGGGAATGCGGCTGCCGCACTCGGAGCAGCTCTTGAAAATCGGGGCCCGCCAGCGGTTCGCGCCACGGCGCATTTTTTGGCGGCTTTTGGATTGGCGGCGTTTTGGTACGGCCATGGTCTTCGGTTAGTTAGAGTTGATCCTTGAGGTCCTTGAGAGTGTCGAGAGCCGACCAACGGTCGTCGCTCCCGGCGCGGGGCGGAGTGGGTAGACCATCTTCCCCCGGCTTGTCCACTGATAAATATCGGGAATCGATTTCGCAGGGCTCCGGCTCGTCCGCTTGGTCGATCCGGGGATCCGCCGGGAAGTTGATCAGGATCTCCTCCCGCAAGGCATCCGTCACATCGATTTCTCCTTGAGCACCAACCTCCAGCGCGATCGCGGAGTTCTCCAGGTGGATGGTCTGGATGAAGGGTTTGAGCGTCACCACGCAGGTGAATTCAAAAGGCGCGGAAAGTGACCCGGTCAGCAGCAATTCCGAGCCGAAACGGTTCGCCCACAGGTCGTAAACCAGTGGTCCCATAGGTTTCGCATCCCCTTCCGGGAGGTCGAAAATGGTGGCCGGCAATTCTCCGGCGTAAGCTTTTCCTTCCTCCGGCAGATTGCCCAGCTCGATCGTCAATCGCTTGCTCATGCCGGGATCGTAACCCTGCTCCGGCGCGCGCCAAGTGCCAAACTGACCGGATTCACGGGCGATCGATTGCCGAAATGCGGATTCTTTAAAATTTTGGTCATGGAAAACCAAGGTTCTGGGCGGGGTGGACGAGATCGGGATCCAGATTGTCACAAGTCCTGCTCCGAAGTTTTTCAAAAATCCGCAACAGGCGGCGGATGGCTCTTATCACGAAAAAAATTGAAACACCTAGAACGGTAGGTCGGCGGCGCTCCTGCCCCGCGTCCTGCCTAGCAGCATCAAGAGATTCACCAAGTGCATGCATCGGTGGAACCACTACATGTAGTATTGTGAATAATTTGTTAATACCACATGAGCAACGGAAGGCCCGAATCCCATTGACCCGGAGCCGCGAATGCTGTGAATATCCGCAACGCTGCGCCACACCCGGTGCGCCTCCCGAACCAACAAGCTTCACCCTGATTTCAGTCCCGTCAAATGGCCGCCACCACCACTGTAACCGTCGGAAACAAGACCTTCATCCTCGACCGCGAAAAAGCCGAAGCCGCCTTTGCCGCCAAAAAAGTGATCAACGGCAAGGACACGATGTTCTTCAACATCCTCCCGCTGAAATACCAGTGGGCGTACGACCTGTACAAGACGATGAAGAACAACCACTGGGAGCCGGAGGACATCACCATGCAGAAGGACGTCGAGCAGTGGCGCTCCGACGAGATCTCCGATGTCGAGCGGTGGATCATCAAGATGGGAATCGGCTATTTCTCCGCCGCGGAGGGAATCGTCGGGGACAACGTGCTGCACGTGGTCCGCGAGGTGGTGACCGCCCCGGAACTGAAGCTGGTGCTCGGCCGCCACGCGCATGAGGAAAACATCCACGCCGACAGCCTGGTGTACATGCTCTCCTCGCTGGGCCTGAACCCGCACGAGTGCGAGGCGATGTTCGAGGACGTTCCCTCGATCACGGCGAAGAACCACTTCGTGGTCTCGAACTCCCGCGCGCTGCGCCGCGACATCGACCTCACCGTCACCGCGAACAAGCAGGCGCTGGCGAAGAACATCTTCATGTTCGGGCAGGTGATGGAAGGCACCCAGTTCTACGGCCTCTTCGGGATGATCCTGAGCCTCTACCGCCAGAACAAGTTCCCGGGCATCGGCCAGATGTTCCGGTACACGCTGCGCGACGAGTCGAACCACATCGAGGTCTTCCGCAACCTGCTGATGGACCTGGTGGACGAGAACCCGGACATCTGGTCGGAGGATTTCCGCGAGGACCTCCGCAAAACCATGGCGGAAGGAATCCACCTGGAGAAGCAGTTCATCCGGGATTGCCTGCCCGTCGCCGGCCTGGGCCTGAACTCCGCCGACTTCGAGCAGTACATCGACTACATCGCCGACCGCCGCCTCATCTCCTGCGGCCTTGCGCCGCTGAACGAGTCCGTCTCCAACCCCTTCCCGTGGCTCGCCGAGATGATGGACATCAAGAAGGAGACCAACTTCTTCGAAGGGCGCGTGACGGAATATCAGAAGGCCTCCGCGCTGAGTTCCGTGGACGACGACGAGCTTTGATTTGTCGTCCCCGCCTTTCCCGTCCGCTCCCACACACACGCTCCCGATTCCCGCAACTTCCTCCCTCACCCGCACACACACATTCCCATGTATCGCGCCGTTAATCCTGACGAAGACCTCCTGCTGAAACAGGTCATTACCGTTCGCTTCGCCCTTCCCGTCTCCGACCGCGCCTACTCCTGGCGCGAGGTGCTGCCGACGGACAAGCGCGTGCCGATCGCCGAAATCATCGTGACCCGCGGAAATGCGGACACGCATTTTTCCTTGGAAGACGTGGCGGACGCGATCGGGGAATCGCTGGCCGACCTGCTCGTCTCCCGCCAGGAGGACGAGAAGTCCATCTTCTCGGACGTGAACCGGAAATTCGTTTCCGACGTGGCGCACGCGGTGGCGAATTCCCTCACCAAGTCTCTCGACGAGGGCGGCCGTTTGCGCCTTTCGGAGTCCGATCTATACTTGCTGATCGAAAAGGCACTGCTTGAAAACGAGGCATACGATGTGGCGAAGTCCCTCGCCTTCCGCCGCTCCATGGAGAAGACCGGCACGGTGGACCTGCACGTGGGGCCTCACGCCCTGCCCGTGCGGCTGATCCGCCGCAGCGGAAACGTGGTGCCGTGGTCGGAGACGAAGATCGAGATCGCCGTGCGCAAGGCCTTCCTCACCATCAAGGAAAACCCGGAGCCCGCGATCGATATCGCGAAGGCCGTCACCGACCGCATCCGCCGCGGCGACCAGTCCTTCGTCCACATCGAGGACGTCCAGGACATGGTGCAGGAGGAGCTGATGCGCCAAGGCAAGTTCAAGGCCGCGGAACACTACATCCTCTACCGCGCCCAGCGCGCGCGCCTGCGTCAGGAGCAGGAGGAGAAGGCGGAGGATCCGAACCAGGAGTTCTTCGTCACCGTCACCCCGGACGATGGCAAGTCCATCATGTGGGACGGCAGCGAGCTGAAAAAGCGCATCGCCTACGCCTCCATCGGCCTGGATCTTTGCCTCAGCGAGCTGGAGATCGAGCGCGAACTGCGCCGCTCCGTCGGCACCGAGATTTCCGAGAAGGACCTCAAGAACACGATCATCCTGAACGCGAAGGCGCTGATCGAAAAAGACGCCGATTTCGCGAAATTCGCCGGCCGGATCCTGCTCTCCTACATCTACGAGGAAGTGCTCGACTGGAGCATCTCCCGCGACGGCATCGACAAGCTCAAGCAGGCGCACAAGCTCGCCTTCAAGAGCTACCTGAAGCACGGCGTGGCCATCAAGCGCCTGCACCCGGACCTCTTGGACGTCTACGATCTCGACAAGCTCGCCGAGGCCTTCGACCCCACCGCGGACTTGGATTTCGACTACCTCGGCATCCAGACGATGTATGATCGCTACCTGATCGTGGACAAGACCGGCAGCAAGCCGCGCCGCATCGAAACACCGCAGTTCTTCTGGATGCGCGTCTCCATGGGCCTCTTCAAGCGCGAGGAAAAGGAGCGCGAGGGCTGGGTGGTCCGCCTCTACAATCTCTACAAGGGCCGCCGCTTCTGCTCCTCCACCCCCACGCTCTTCAATTCCGGCACCCTGCACAGCCAGCTCTCCTCCTGCTACCTTTACAAGGTGGATGACTCCATCGAGAGCATCATGATCCGCGGCATCGCGGAAAATGCCTTCCTGAGCAAGTGGGCGGGCGGCCTCGGCGGCTCGTGGACCGCCGTGCGCGGCACCGGCGGCTACATCCAGGGCACCAATGGCGAGTCCCAGGGCATCATCCCCTTCCTGAAGCTGCACAATGACCAGCTCGTGGCCGTGAATCAGGGCGGCAAGCGCCGCGGCTCCGGCTGCGCCTACCTCGAGACCTGGCACAACGACATCGAGGACTTCCTGGAGCTGCGGAAAAACACCGGCGACGAGCGCCGCCGCTGCCACGACATGAACACCGCCAACTGGATTCCGGACCTGTTCATGAAGCGCATGGAAGACCGCGGC
>CAMPGU010000332.1 GCA_946885645.1 uncultured Haloferula sp. | reverse complement strand
CGCGTGCCGGTCGAATTCCTGAGGCTCCAGTTCCGGAAGCTGGTGTTGTTCTTGAGAACGACGAGTTCCACCCATTCGCAGCGGGGGGTTCCCACGGTGCCGGACCCTTGGCTGAACTCGTTGATCATGATGTCCCGGGTGATCGGGCTGCCGTTGTTCGCGAGGACCAGGCCGCTCTGATAGCTGTACTCGGTGCCGGGAGCCGCCAGGATTTGCGGCCGGGCGACAAGATTCACGGAGTTCGTAAGGAAGGCCGGGCCGTCGGTCTGGCCGTCGTTGGCGGTCACGCGGCAGCGCCAGAGCAGGCCGGCATTCGCAGGCGCGGCGGGCAAGGTGGCGGAGGTAAGGCCGGGCGCGTCCGCATAGCCGAGCGTGTCCGAACTGAATTGCCACTGGTAGGCATAGGTAGGCGTATCGCCGTCCGGATCATTGGAAACGATGCCGCCGACCGTCAGCGGGGTATCGGCGTAAGCGGGGCTCACGCCGATCGAGGCAGCGGTGATCGTGGTCGGACTGTTCTCCATGGTGACATTCACCGTGGCGGAGGTGGCGGTGGCGGGATTGGCATCCGTATCCGTCGCCCGCGCGGTGAAGGCATGGGTGCCGTCCGAGGGAGAGATCTGGAAGGAGTAGGGGGCCTCGGTATCCGTGCCGAGCACGACGTCCCCCTCCAGGAGTTCCACCATGGCGATGCCGCCGGGCTCGCCGCCCTGGGCCAGATCGGTGGCATTCACATCCACCGTGACGGTGCTTCCCGGAGTGAAAACCGCTCCGTTGGCAGGGGACGTGATTTGAACGACCGGCGGAGGATTCAAAGAGGCCACTGGAGCTCCGTGAACCGTGAGCGTGGCGGAAAGAAGGGTGCCGCCGGTTGTATTGCCCGTTCCGGAGCGATCGGAGACTTTCATGGTCCAGACGCCGGTGGAGTGTTCGCCCCGGTGGTGGGTGGACATGAAGGTCCAGTAGTAGTTGGCGTTCGTATCGCCGTGTGTTTCAGCCATGCGGCTGGTCATCCCGCTGGGCGAGGTGACGAGGATCTCCAGATTGCCGCGCGCGCTGTGGTTGATTTCCACTTCCAGCGTCACGTGTTCGGCCCGTACCGCTGTTTGATCGGAGAGATCGAAGGTGCGGACGAGACCCTGCACGTTGCGATCGGGGATGGCACCGTCCGTCGTGATGGCGCTGGCGGTGATCGCGGGGGCGAGGTTGTTCCAGGTCGCTGCGGCCGCCACGGCTGCGCCCGCATCGATCAGACCGGCGCCGTATTCGTGATGGAAATGGAAGCCCCCGCTATTGGTGCCCCAGCCGGGATCGCCCGGATTGATCTTCTTGGCGGTGGCCGCGAGGATCTCCTGCACGTCCCGGTAGCCCAAGTTCGGATTGCGCTGGAGCATCAGGGCGACAACGCCCGCCGCGGTGGGCGTGGCCGAGGAAGTGCCGCCGAAAGAGCTGGTGTAGTCACCTGCTGCCCCGCTGGTTTCATTGTAGCCTTGAGCGCCTTTCAGGTCGGTCGTCGTCTTGCCCAGGATCAGGCCGTTTGAAGGTGCGGTCACCAGATGGTTCGCGCCCGGCTCCGCATAGTAGGAGCGGCCCATCTGGCTATCCAAGGCCGTCACGCTGAGGGCATAGATGCTGTTCGCAAAGCCGTCCTTGTTGGAATTGTCGTTGTTCCCCGCACCATTGCCGCCGGCCCAGAGGAAGACGGTGCCTTTCCCGCCCCGGCCGGTAGCGGCGCTGTTTTGCAGGGCCGCCTGCGTCAGGGGGCCGGGACCGGCGAGGAAGGAGCCGGTGTCCGAAGGACCCCAGCTATTGGTTTTCACATGGATGGCTTGGGCCTCGTGGCTCACCGCCTGGGCGATCTCGAAATCGGAGACCGCTCCGGAGATCAGGCGCATGCCGACCAGGGTGGCTTCCGGAGCGCTGCCGGAGACGCCGAGGTTGTTGTTCCCGCGGGCGGCGACGTCGCCCGCGCAGGCCGTCCCGTGGCGGTCGGAGCTATCGTCCGGGTAGGGATTGGTGTCGTCACCGTTCCAGTCGTAATCGATGGTCGTATTGACGTTGGCGCTGAGATCGGGGTGGTCGGTTTGCAGGCCGTCGTCCACCACGCCCACCGTGACCCCGGCACCGCGCCAGGCATCTGCGGCGGCAGGATAGTTCCAGACTCCCTCCACGTTGATATCCGTGCCCGCGACGGCACCGAACTGGCCGTTGTATTTGAGGTGCCATTGGCTTCCCACCAGCGGGTCGTTCGGCATGGCCCGCTTGGCGAGTTGCATCGCCAGCAGCACTTCCACGGAGGAGAAATCCGGCAACTCGCGCCATTCCTCGAGACCGGCCAAGGCTTCCAGCGGGGATCCGGCCTTCAGCACGGCGAGGCGGGGAGCGTAGGAAGGAAGCTCTTCCGCCGGGATATCCAGCTTGGCGGCGGCGGTGGCCCGGTCGGTCCCCTCGGGAACCTCGATCTTCACCTGGGAAGTGACGAGACGCCGGTTCTCGGGAAGCTTCGGCTCGCCCTCCGGATAAACGACCGGCATGACGGTGCCTTCGTGGGCGAACTCCGCCACGCGGGCTTGGTAGGTCTCCGGCGTGGCCGGCGGATCGAGCCTGCGGGTTTGATCGTGGCCGTTCGCAAGGTGGATCGAGACTTCATCCAGCGCGATCACGTAGTTCCGCGAGCCCGTGCCGGAGTCCTCCAGCTTGTGGGAACGCGCAACGACGGCCGCGAGCCCTCCGGCGTCCGGGGAAACGGCCGGCGAAGAGTCTGCGGCGGTGGCAGCGGAAGCGGTCGCGGCAGGGAGGTGATCCGGTGCCCCTGCATCGGCAGGCGAGAGCTCCGCCGCGGTCCGGCCCGCCTGCTTTGCCAAGGGGGCGGTGCCTCCCGTGGCGGGAGCCGCTGGCGGGCTGGCTTTGCGCCCGGCGGTGCCTGACAGGCCGGGAATGTCGTCATGAAGGAGAACGGCGGTGAGCGCGGCGGTGGCCAGCAGCGCGGGCACAATCCACCTAGGAGCGCGGGAGGGTATCATGAATTATGGGTATGCAGGTTGGTAAGGCTCTCCATGACTTAAACCGCTTGGCGTGGCCATTAAAAAACAGACTGCCGATTGGAGCGGTGGATCAAAGCGCGCATCGCATTGAAAATCAATGTAATGCTCCTCCGTGAAAAGCGCGTGAAAATCGTGCGCCGGAGATATCGATCTAACATACCCGGATGCACCATGTCCCGGAGCGGCGGATATGCGGTTCCCGCAGGCAAAGAGCTTCCGTTATTTCGCGGAGCGGCGCTTCCGCTAACCGGGCGGCCATTTCATCGGACGGCCTGCCAGGATGTGGATATGCAGATGCGGGACGGCCTCGCCGCCGTCCGGACCATTGTTCACCACCAGACGGAAACCTCCCCGGTCCAGCCCGTGCTCTTTCGCGACACGCCGGGCCGTGAGGAACAAATGTCCGATCAGGGCCTGGTCTCCGTCTTCCGCCTCGGCGATGCGCGGGATCGGTTTGCGCGGGATCACCAGGAGATGCACCGGCGCTTGGGGCGCGATGTCCCGGAAGCACACGCACAATTCGTCCTCATACACGATATCGGCAGGGATTTCCCGGTCGCAGATCTTTTCAAAGAGGGTCTTGGGCATGACAGGGGAAATACGGATTCCGGCGTCCGCGCCTATCTTCCGGGATCAACCTTGAACCTCAGGGGGCGCCGGAAAGGACGGCGGTCGCGATCGAGATCGTTGAGGAAAGTGCGGAGGTCGGCGAGCATCGCATCGCAGCGGCCGTCCCATTTCTCCGCCCGGCAGAGCGTCTGGGCGGCCTCGCGCAGGCTGCTGAAGCGGATCTCTTCCGCGCCCGCCGCCTGGAGATCGGCCAGCTCCCCGCGCAGGAGCATGAAGAACGCGAGTTCGTAGCCGTCGCCGGCCTCCTTGGCCAGACGCACCAGGGAGATGGTGATCGGCGGAGCGAGGGGCTCGAGCTTTTCGGCGATCGTTTCGCAACCGATGCGCACCAGCATGTGCCGCATGCGGTCGTACAGTTCGCCCAAGGTCAGCAGGCGCAGCGGGCACTTCGTCTCGAGGTATTTCTCGATGCCCATGCGGATGTCGTCCACGAAGGGAAAATCCTCCCTTTCCGCGGCGGAAGCGGCGCGGCGCGTGGGCGTGCCCTTCTCGCTGCTGCTGGCGGGGGCCTGCTGGCGGAGCGGCT
>CAMPGU010000331.1 GCA_946885645.1 uncultured Haloferula sp. | reverse complement strand
ATCAAGCCGCCCGGACTAACACATCCCCTGGCTCCAATTCGCGGGTCCGATCAATCGAAAGGAACAATTCACCGAGTGATTGCCGCCCTTTATTCGCTTCCAGCTCGTAGGAGCCGAGGTAGCGGGTGACGACGCTCGCCTCCGAGGTGTCGGCGTAGGTCCGCGCCATCGTCTGGCGGGAGCGCGAGCCGCCGGCATCGAAGTCGGAGGTGGCCTTGGCCTGCGACTGCTGGTACTGCACCCACGAGGCGATTCCCGCGATCTCCGGCGCGAAGGTCCCGGTGGCCGCGAAGGTCTCGAGCTGCGGCGTGCTCGCCTGGTACACTTCCTTCAACTGGCCGAAGGAGGTCCACTGGTAGGTCCGCTTGCCGTCGGACAGGACATGCCCGGCATTGTCGTAGGCATAGCTGCGGCTGCCGCCCTTGATCGTGGCGCTGGTGACGCGGTAATTCGTGTAGCCGAGGGTGTCGGAACCCTTGGTGATCAGGTTGCCGTTCGGGCTGTAGCCGTAGCTTACCGCGGCCTGGCCGGTGACGGTGGAGGAGGTTAGGCGGTGGCGGAAAATGGGAGTCGCTCGCCCAACGCGGAAATGTTCCAGCACCGCCCGCTTGCCAGACAAACCAGGAATGCGTTTCCTCGGGGACATCATCGGACGGGTCGCGTTCCTAACCGGCGTGATGAACTGATGCGCCGCCTGAAAAATGGAATTCAAGGTGCGGGTCCGGACTGGCCGGGACAGCACTGGATGTGGGTGGCCCGTGTGTTGGAACGTTCGGAGAATGACCGCGATCTTTTCATGGCTCTCGCGGCAAGAAGCTCGTCCGGTTCCGGCATGCAAGGGGTGGCACGAGCCATGCCCTTGCATGCCACTATTGAGCGGATCATTCATCACTCGAGATCCACCTGCAGACGCAGGAATTGCCGAGGTGCGGCGGAAACGGGTGCCGCCGTCCGCACTGTCACCCGCTCGGTCACGCCGTCCGGGAGCGCCACCGGCGGAGCCGTCAATTCGACATCTGCAGGACCCCAGGCACCCATGGAGGTCGCCCCGAGAACGGTATAGGTCAGCTGTGGATCGTCGGTGCGGCGCAGGAAGGTGAGCGTCAGATGCCGATTGCCGTTGTGGCTCGCGATGCCGGGCACGGGCATGCCGGCGCGGGAAGACACCAGCGGCGGCAAGTTGAAGGCATACTCGAGGAAATTGGAAATGGAGTCATGATCGGGGTCGAAATCCGCGCCGGTTACCGAGGCCGGCGAGCCAGCCGGGAAGGAGCCGCTCATCCAGGTGTCGTAGCCGCCGGTCGCGCCGCTGCCGTTTACCACCTGCACGCCGTCCGGCGCCACTCCGGGGAGCGGCGTGGCATAGGGGTCGCCCGCCGCGTAATACCGATAGTTGCCCACGGCATCCTCGACCAGCACCCCGAGCGCCCAGAGACCCGCCATGGCACCCTGCGGAACCGTGCAGGTCACCTGATAGGTTCCGCTCGCCTCATCGCCCGCGATGCGATCGCTGCCGGCGATCCCGGCGGAAATGAAGCCCGCGGGGTCGCCGCCGGGAGGATGGAATGCAATGCTGCCCGAACCGAAGCCGCCGCCGCCATCCTGGATCTCCAGCGTGATGGTGATCGTCTGCTCCACCTGCGTGACATCCACCTCCGCGGGAGAAAGCGAGAGCCCGGACAATGTAGGCGGGTCCGCATCCAATCCCGCGGTGTTGATGACCTCCAGCTCCTGCGGCAGCGGCTCGCCGTAAAAGCCGCCGTAGGTCGCCTCGCGGCCGGCCTCGTCGAGGATCCGGACCTGCGTCGACCACACCCCTGGCTGAGCCTGTCGGGGAATCGTCGCCGCCACCTGATAGATCCCGTCGAGATCCGAGCCGGACGTCCGCTGGGCGGCGTCGAATGCGACGGTAACGAAGTGGTTCCCCCACGGGCCGATGAATTCCACTTCGCCGCGCTCCAGCCCGCCGACGTCATCCGTGACGCGGAAGGTGAGGGTCACGACCTGCTTCGAGGCGCTGACATCCACCGCGTCCGGGACCATCGAAAAATCGGAGAGGACCGGAAGTTCGAGGTCCACCGCATTGCTGTTGGAAATCGCAAGCTGGCCGTCACACCCGGAGGGGAACGGCGTGGACCATTCCGAGTTCTCGTGGTAGGTGCTCCGCCCCGACCGGTCGGAGAAGTAGAGCGACGCCGTCCACACGCCCGGCTGCTTGAACCGGTCCACCGCGATGGTGAAGCGGTAGGTTCCGGACTGCGGCGTCCCGGAAACACGGCTGCCGTTCTCCAGATTGCCCCAGAGGCTCTCCTCGCCGGAGGGGCTGAGCAGCGAAAGGGTGCCGAACTCGAGGCCCGCGTAATCGTCCGTCACCACGGCGGTGACCGTCACGGTCTGGCGCGAGGCGGTGACGTCCACGGCGTCCGGCGAGATGTCCAGGCTCACAAGTTGCGGCGGCTCGCGATCGACCCCGGCGGTATTGACGATTTCCAGCGTGCCGGGCGACCCGGCGGGCATCGGCAGCGCGGCATCCGCCCCGTAGGTCCTATAGTTGTAGGAGCTGTCGCCCATATCGACGCGCGGCAGCCAGGTGCCGGGCTCCAGATAGCGCGGAAGCTGGACCTGGAATCGATAGGTTCCGTCGAAGAGCGACCCTTCGTGCAGGTCCGAAGCATTGATGTAGAAGTCGAGAGTCCGATCCCCGGACGGGCTGGTGAGGCTCACCCGGGCGTAGTCGAAGCCTCGCGGATCCTTCGCCCTCAGCTCGCCGGTGATGATCTGCAGGCTGTCCGTCACGTCCGCAGGATTGGTGAGGAACTCAAGGCTGACCAACTCCGGACCGGAGTTGTCGATGATGACGTTCGCGTCGGCTTGGGCCACGTTTCCGGCGGCATCGTAGGCCGACGCGATGATGGTATATCCGCCATCGCCCAGCATCGCATCCCCGCCCCCGCCCGACGGGACCGGCAGGGGACCGGTGCTTTGCCAGACCCCGGTGTATGGATCGCGACCGACCGGCAGCATGGACTGCACCTGCGTCCAGGTGCTGCCGTTCCAATAGGTGTGGTCGCGGTCGCGCACCAGATACAGGTTGAGGCCTTCGGACACCGGGGACGTCGTCCCGCGGATCGAGGCGAGGTTCTCCAGCACGCCGCCGTCCAGCGGCTCGTCGATGGTGGCGGCCGCGCTCTGAAGGCGGTTGACGAAGAAGACCACGTCATGCCGGGCCGGTTCACCGCCATTGGCGTCGTAGGCGAGGACGAAGATGTTGTAGCTGCCGCTGGCCAGCGAGCCGGCGGGATCGCTGCCGAGGTTCGGCAAGGTCCCGCTGTTGCTCCAGGTGTGCGCCAGGTGATCCAGACGGGTGGGCAGGGTCACCAGCGAGGACACCCAGTTGCTGCCGTTCCACCATTTCCCGTCGTCGTAGCGATGGATGAAAAGCTCGACGTGCTCGACGACGGCCGAAGCGGTGCCGCGGACGACAGGCAGGCCGTTGATGTGGATCGAGTCCCCGGGAGAGGTGACGGCAACCTCCGTGGGCACCCCCTGATCGACCCGCACCACCGAATCGGTGCGGGTTTCATGGCCGGCGTTGTCGTAGGCGAAGGCGATGATGTTGTAGTAACCGTCGTACAGCGCCGTGGCGGGATCCCAGCTGCCGGCCTGGGGCAGCGGGCCGGCGCTGGTCCAGGTGTTGGTGGCGGCATTGTAGCTGGTTTCCAGAATCGCCGTTTCACCGGAAGCCCACCCGGAGGCGGTCCAGAAGGCGCCGTCGCTCAGCCGGATGATGTAGAGGCTCGGCTGGCCCACGAGATCGGAGGCGGTGCCGCTGATCCGGGGCAGGGCGTTGACCGTCCAGCCGTTCGCCGGCTTGAGGATCTCAATCTCCGGCGGCGTGCCGTCGAAGTCGAAGTGCACCTGGTTCACGCCGGGGATCGGCTGCGAGGCGGTGTTGTTGTTGTCGTAGGCGCTGGCGCTGACGTGATAACGACCGCTGCGGAGCTGGCTGCCGCTCGGGACCGACGTGTAGCTCCAGCTGCCATTGCCGGCGACCGGCGCTTCCAGCACCGTCATCGAGGCGGTCCAGCCGCTGCCGGTCCAGAAGCCGCCGTTCTGATAGAGCGTGAACTGGACCTTGTTTTGGCGGATGCCGCTGGTGTCGGTCGCGGTGCCCTGGATCGACGTCCAGGTGCCCACCGCGGTGTCGTGGGCCGGAGCGGTCACCGCCACGTGCGGGCCGGTCAGGT